>JAGCBF010000201.1 GCA_017652285.1 Atopobiaceae bacterium | reverse complement strand
TGCAGGGGAAAAAGAAAGAGGCCCCCCACCAGCGAAAAGGCGGCAAGGGAACCTCATAGCACCATAAATGGAGGTTAAATACCAAAGTCAGGTAAGTTTAGCAGAAGTGGCAAAAGGGCTCGGGTCCCCTTTGCCACTTCTTAATCACCACATGCGAAGAAGACCAGAGAAGATCAGTCGATGATGCTGTCCATGAAGCAGTAGTCGCTGCAGTTTGGGTCACTCCCCCACCCTCCGGAGATGGATTCCAGCTCTTCTGCCGAAATCTCGTATCCCTCGTTCTTTGCGAGCTCGTACAGCTCCTCGCGGCTCTTGCAGTCCTTGGCCTTATCGCGGAGCTCGGGATCCAGATTGTCTATGTTCACGGTTGCCGCCTTTCGTATATGTCATTGATCAGTCGATCGAGCAGTCCAAGAAGCAGTAGCCATCGCAGTCGGAGTCGTCTCCCCATCCGCCAGAAACGTTTTCCAGCGCCTCGTCCGAAAGCTCGTAGCCCTCTTGCCGTGCGAGCTCAAGCAGCTCCTCGGTGCTCTTGCACTCCTTGGCCTTGGCGCGGAGTTCAGGGCTAATATCGTCTAAGTTCATGCTTGCCACCTTTCTTTCGTGCTTGTCTGTCGCTGCGCGCAGGCGATTCCCCGCGTAGCGCTATCTCGTTTAGTCTAATCCATCCCTACCTGTTATCCAATTCCTCATAAGTGCTTAACCAAGCTTTCACCTCGTTCCACGTGTTTCTTGCATCTTGTGTCACCATTTGCCGTTTTATCTCTTTATTCGCACGCGAATGAGCGGTACAATGCAAGCTTGTATGTACTATCCATTCGTGGTGTACCGCGTATGCAGGAAAGGATAAGCCATGGATACCGAAGCGAACCTCACACAGGAGACCGAAGCCGTCGAGGTCGAACCTCAGGTTGAAGAGGCAGTGCAGGCAGAGGAAGCCGTGGCTGTCGATTTGCAGCCTGAGAATGCCGAGTCAGAGCCCAGCGTGCCCGAGGCGGAAGAAGCGCAGGCAGACGTCGCGGAGCCCGAGGCGGCAGAGGCAGAGGCCGTCGAGCAGGTCGAAGCAACCGAGGCCGCAGCTCCCGCACAGCCTGCGGAAGACGTCGTTGTTGCCACGGATGACGTTGCCCCCGCGCGCTCGCGCATGGAGCTCGCGCGTCTGGCAAAGGAATCGCTCATCGAGCGTGCCAAGGAGCTTGCCGACTCCACCGACTGGCGCAAGACCTCCGACGAGCAGCGCACGCTCATGGAGGAGTGGCGCAAGATCGGCTACGCCGGCAAGGAGATAAACGACAAGCTTTGGGCGGACTTCCGCGAGGCACGCCAGGCGTTCTTCTCTCGTCGCGAGGAAGAGGTCGTTGGCATAAAGAAGGAGATCATTGCCGAGGCCAAGCAGCTTACGGAAAGCGTGGGCAACTGGGCCACGACCTCGGCCAAGCTCGACGACCTCATGGCACGCTGGAAGACGGCCGGCAACTCCGGCAGCGACAGCGACAAGGAGCTGTGGGACGAGTTCAACGCCATTCGCCGCGACTTCCGCAACCGCCGCAAGGCCGACTTGGACAAGCGTCGCGCCACCGCGCAGGCAAATGCCCAGGCCAAGGGCGAGATCGTGGCCGAGGCCAAGGCAATCGCCGAGTCCGAGGAGTACACGCGCGAGAATAGCGACCGCATGCGCCAGCTCGACAAGGACTACAAGGCCATCGGCTTTGCCGGCAAGCCCGCCAACGATACGCTGTGGGAGGAGTTCAGCGCTGCGAAGAACGCCTACTGGGCAGCCAACAACGCTCATTTGGACGAGCGTCGCCGTCAGCGCGCCGAGCGCCTGCAGGAGGTCATGGATCGCAAGGAAGACCAGATCGAGCACCTCAAGACGCAAAACGAGACGCTTACCGCGCGTCTTGGCTCGACGCTCAACCCCGAAAAGCTCGAGCAGATCAAGCGCTGGATCGCTCAAAACGAGGAGCGCGTCGACGACCTCGAGGACGACATCGGCGACATCCGTCGCAAGATCTAGCCTATAGGCAACGACGATCGCAGGCGGGCCCGTCTTCACACGTGGAGGCGGGCCCGCCTTTTGTCAGCCATCTCGGCGCCCGGACGGAGCGGTGCCGGGCGAACCAAAACGGCCGAAAAGTGGCCGATAGGGGCCTAGCCCCAATCGGCCATTTTCTACTCCCCGGCAAGCTCGCCACGCACCTGCGCGCGCCATGCTTCCTCTGCCTCGCGGATCTTGTCGGCGTCGCCCGTCTCTTTGGCACGCCTGTACGCGTTCATCGCTGCCAAGAAATCAAGCTCGCCCTTAAGCTCGCTCTCGTTCTCCTGTTCCATGTTACGCCTCCTCGTCCAAATTGGGAAAAACACTTCTAGACCTTATCGTACTGCGCCCCATAAAGTGCTACCATAGCGATTCGATGTGCAACACGTTAGAAACAATTGGACATGTTCGGAGGCATCCTATGCATCAGTTTGGTTCTCGCAAGGTGGTTGTTATCGGCACTGGCCGGGTGGGCAGCCATGCGGCGCTCTCTTTGATGTGCAACCAGCTCGTGGACGAGATCGTGCTCATCGATAAAAACGAGGCGGTCGCCTACGCAGAGATGGTGGACCTCAAGGACTGGACGTCTGCGCTCGACGTGCACGTAAAGATCCGCACGGGCAGCTATGATGATTGCTCCGACGCTCGCTTTGTCGTTATGACGGCGGGCAGGCCCCGGCGCGCCAACGAGTCGCGACTGGAGATGCTCGAGGGAACCTTTGGGATCTTGCGCACCATCGTGGACCCCATCAAGGCATCGGGCTTCCATGGCATCCTTATCTCGGTCTCCAATCCTGCCGATGTTGTCGCGGAGTACCTGTACCGCGAGCTCGACCTGCCGCGCAGTCATTGCTTTGGCACGGGCACGGCGCTCGACACCTTCCGCATGCGCCGCCTCGTGGGTAACCGCATCGCGCTCGAGCGCAGCCAGGTGCAGGCCGTGGTCATGGGAGAGCACGGGGACTCGTCGTTCATCCCCACGTCTCACGTGTTCCTGGGCGGCGTGCCGCTTAAGGAATACGTCCGCATGCGCCCCGAGCACGCCGAGCTCCTCGACTTCCAAAGCGTGAGCGAGCAGGTGCGCAACGCCGGCGCCAACATCATTGCCGGCAAGGGCGCCACGGAGTTTGGCATCGGCGGTACCGTGGCGGAGATCGTGTCCTCCATCCTCCACAACGAGAAGCGCGTGATTCCCTTGTCCGCGCACCTCGATGGCGAGTACGGCGAATCCAACGTGTCCGTGGGCGTTCCCTGTTTGGTGGGAGAAGACGGCATCGAGCAGATCTACGAGCTCGAGCTTTACGAGTCGGAACAGGCTGCGCTTCACAAATCCTGCGAGATTTTGCGCGGCAGCTTTGCCACGATCAAATAACACCTCCGAACAACTCCGCCCGTTGTTAGCCACAATGGGATGGCCCCCGACGTCACATGTCGTTGACGTCGGGGGCCATCCCTTACGTGCGTTTTCGCGTTGGACTCGTTACACGATGCCCTGGGCCATCATGGCGTCGGCAACCTTGAGGAAGCCGGCGATGTTGGCGCCCGCAACGTAGTCGCCCTCGGTGGCGTACTCGCGTGCGGCATCGTCGCATGCATGATAGATGCTCTTCATGATGTTCTGCAGACGGCCGTCGACCTCCTCGAAGGTCCAGGAGATGTGACCGGCGTTCTGGGCCATCTCCAGGCCCGACACGGCGACGCCACCGGCGTTGGCAGCCTTGCCCGGGAAGAACACGACGCCGTTGTCCTGCAGGTACTTGGTGGCATCGAGCGTGGTGGGCATGTTGGCGCCCTCGCCCACGATCTTGCAGCCGTTGGCCACGAGCTTTTGGGCATCCTCGAGGTGCAGGGTGTTCTCGCGAGCGCAGGGCAGCGCGATGTCGCACTTGACGCCCCACACGCCGCGCCCGTCCTCGGCATGCCACTCGGCATTGGGACGATACTCCAGGTACTTCTCCAAGCTGACGCCCTTGTCGTTGCCGGAACGCTTTGCGGCGTAGATGCCCTCCAAGGCCTCGACCGAGATGCCTTCGGCGTCATAGATCCAGCCCTTGGTGTCGGACACGCAGACGACAGTCGCACCAAGCTGCTCGGCCTTCTGCACGGCGTAGGTCGCCACGTTGCCGGAGCCATGCACGACCACGGTCTTCCCCTCGAAGGAGTCATCGTGGCACCTCAGGTACTCGGCGACCATGTAGACCAAGCCATAGCCGGTGGCCTCGGTACGCGCGAGGGAGCCGCCAAAGCTGATGCCCTTGCCCGTGAGCGTGCCGGTGAACTCGTTGCGCAGACGCTTGTACTGGCCAAACATGTAGGCGACCTCGCGGCCACCCACGCCCAGGTCGCCGGCGGGGACGTCGGTGTCCGGGCCGATGTGACGGCTCAGCTCCGTGGCAAAGCTCTGGCAGAAGCGCATGATCTCCATGTTGGACTTGCCCTTGGGGTCAAAGTCGGAGCCGCCCTTGCCGCCGCCCATGGGCAGCGTGGTAAGCGAGTTCTTAAAGGTCTGCTCGAAGCCCAGGAACTTGAGCATGCCCAGCGTGACGGTGGGGTTGAAGCGAATGCCGCCCTTGTAGGGGCCGATGGCGCTGTTGTACTCCACGCGATATCCGCGGTTGACATGCACCTTGTTGTTGTCGTCGGTCCAAGGGACACGGAACTGGATGACGCGCTCGGGCTCGACGAGCCGCTCGAGCAGGCCGGCCTCCTCGTACTCAGGATGCGCGTCCAGCGCGGGCTGGATGGTGTTAAGGACCTCGGTTGCCGCCTGCACGAACTCAGGCTGGTCGGCGTAGCGCTCCTTGAGCTCTGCAAGCACCCTCTCGGAATAAGACATCGTTGCTCCTCTCGTTTGGTTTATCGATGCCCTCATCGACTGCCGCATGTAAGCATACGCATAAACCACCTACGTGCCACCCGGGCAACGAGTATGTAACTTCCTATTTCTTTGGACGAAACGTTTCGTACACGTCCGAAACAATGGAAATGAACCTACCGAGACGAGCTACCAGCCACATGTTGGCGCGGCCACGACCTCGAGCGCCTGGGGGACCACGTCGACCACGTATCGGTCGGCTTGGAGCGGCTCGCCATCCACCTGACAAGGCGGCTGCTCCCCCGTCCCAAACGAGACCTCCAGATGACGCACCTGCCTGAGCTCCAACATCTTTGAGCGGACATGTCGACCCGCGCGAGCCAGGCCAAACAGCAGCAACGAATGCGGCAACGAGGGCTTGTCCACCGTCAGGCAAAGGTCGAGGACGCCGTCGTTGGGAATCGCCCGAGGACAAATGCGGAAGCCTCCCCCATACGTCGGGCCGTTCTGCACCGCAAACGCGATGTCGATGCCCTCCATCACTTCTCCATCTATCTCCGCGCGATACGGCCAGCCCTTGAGCGCCGTAAGGATCAGCTTGAACCCCGACGTCACGAACAGCATCGAGCCCGACTGCGCCGACGAATTGGCCCTGCGGTCGGTCGTGTCCAGGGCGATGGCCGCGTCCAGACCAAACGAGAGCGTCTGCATGAAGTACGTGCCGTTTACGACGCCAAGGTCCACCCTACGCCGTTGTCCGTCAAAGAGCTGCTTTATGGCCGCCTCGGGATCGTTGATGCGCATCCCGAGCGTACGGGCAAAATCGTTGCCAGACCCCATGGGAATGACGCCCAGACGCGGGCGGAGCTCCTCCGGTATGCGCATGAGCCCATTGACCGTCTCGTGAATGACGCCGTCGCCGCCAAGGGCCAGGACCGTTTCGTAGTCTTGAGCGTCGGCCGCCATCTGCGCGGCATCTCCACCGGACTCCGTGAGCCGCACCTCGCAGCTGCTCGTCGTCGTGACGTATGAAGAGAAGAACCGCATGGCAAATATCGCCGCGGCCTCTCCCCTGCCGCTATGTGCGGTGGGATTGGCGATGATGAGCGTTCTTCCCAAGTTGTACGGAGACATATCATCCTTCTACGTCGCAAAGAACATCAATCATTCTTAGCTCATTCTACGGGTTGGCCATGATTGGTTCGCTTACTAAATCGTGAATGGCGTAATACGACAGTCGTTGGCGGTCCTGTTCCGCAAGCGGTAGGTGTTTGCACGGTGAGTGCGCGACCGTGGTCGGACGAAGGGGGCACGTGCCCTTGTATAAAGAAAAACGGGGAGCATGGCTCCCCGTTCCAAGCGAACTATGTGCTTGCAGACGCAAAAGCGTTAGAGGCTGGCGCCCATCGAGTCGACCGCGCTCCACACCTCGCCCGTGACCGCGTCGACCTCTACGGTGTAGTCGGCGTCGTCAAAGTGGAAGGTCACGACGTAGTGCGGTGCGTCGCCGCCCACCTCGAGGCGAGCGGACTGGTTGGAGACGTTGTTGTCGCCCGCGGCGTAGGCGACTGCCTTTTGGATCGCCTCGTCGGACGAGATGTAGGACGTGGTGCTCTGGGCCTGTGCGTCGGTCGAGGTCGACTCGGTGCGTGTGGTGGTCTGGGCGGACTGCTCGGTCTTCTCTTCCGCCTTCTGCTCGGTCGTGGTCGTCTGCGCCTGGCCGCCGCAACCGACCAGCGCGATCGAAAGTGCGGCACACACGGCCATCGACTTTGCGGCAAGGGTATTGAACTTCATTGGTATCTCCTCTTTCGTTTGCTATGGCCCGCTTTGGGCTTGTCCCATTATAGTCATTGCGCCTCGAAACACGGCATATTTCAATGAGGCACCACATAAGTCGGCCGTCGCTTGCGCCAGTCGGCATATCGGGACGCATCCCCAGCCGTTTTTCCCCGACGACCGCTATTATGGTGAAGTATGCCTATATATGAATAGAGGGAGTGATGGCAAATGCAAGAAGACAAGACGCACGACAGCATGTTTAGACCCGTCAGCATCACCTGCGCGGTCATTCTGCTCATCGCGCTCGCGCTGAACGTTTCCGGCTTGGTGCAGCTGGCTCCTTCAGGCGGGCAGTCGGACGAGGCTTCGACGACGCCCACCGCGAGCGAGGCGTCCGCGCAGCTTGAGTCAGAGGTTGGCGCCTTCGAGATCACGGCGCGCCAGCGGCAGATGGCCCAGCAAAACGAGGCCGGCTACGACGTTATCGATGCCGGCCGCGGAAACCCCAACTGGATAAACTCCATGGTCAGGCGCGTCTATGCGCGGCTGATGGACTTTGCCATCGACGAGTCGGAACGCGTGTACAGCGAGGGGTTCATGGCCGGCCAAGCCCAGCGCGAAGGCATCGGCGAGCGCTTTGACGCCGCGACGAACACCGAGGACGGCGTGAGCGCCTACCTCGCGGGCCTTGTGAACTACTGCTCCTCCAACTTGGGACTCGACCGCGACGACGTGCTGTTTGAGCTTGTCAACGGCATAATCGGCGACTACTACCCCACGCCCAGCCGATGCCTGCCCAATACCGAGGTCATCCTCAATGCCTATTTGCAGTCCACCCTCTACGGCGGCGTCGACCTTGCCGCCGAGACCGACGTGTTCCCCACAGAGGGAGGCTCTGCCGCCATGTCCTACATCTTCCACTCGCTCAGCCACAACAAGGTGCTCAAGCCCGGCGACAAGATCGCCATCGCCACGCCCATCTTTACGCCCTACCTGCAGATTCCCGACGTCAACAACTACGGGCTCGTTTCGATCGAGGTGGCCTCGGAAGCGTACAACGGCTGGGACATCGCCGAAGACGAGCTGGCAAAGCTCGAAGACCCCGAGGTCAAGGCGTTCTTCTTGGTCAACCCCTCCAATCCGGCGTCGCATGCGCTTAGCGAGCAGACAATAGACCGAATTGCCCAGGCCGTAGAGAAGAACCCCAACCTCATCGTCCTTACCGACGACGTCTACGGCACCTTCGTCAACGACTTCCGAACCGTGTACAGCCGCATTCCCCACAACACCATTTTGGTCTACTCCTTTAGCAAGCTCCACGGCGTCACCGGATGGCGTACCGGCCTCATTGCCATGAACAGGGACAACGTCGTCGATCGCCTGATCAGAGAGCTGCCGCAAGAGGACAAGGACTTGTTGGAAGACGAGTACTCGATCGTTGCCGACTACCCCGCGTCGATGCCCTTCATCGAGCGGATCGTGGCAGACAGCCGCTCGATAGGCCTGTACCACACCAGCGGGCTCAGCACGCCGTCACAGGTCTTTATGGACATCATGGCGCTTTCGCACCTCGTGAGTCCCGACGCGGACGGCTATATGGAGCTCGCCAACGCCACCGTGAGCGAACGGTACTATACGCTGATGCGGGCGTTGGGAATGCCGACGGACGACGCCCCCGCCAACGCGCGCTACTATACGCTGGTCGACATCCGCTCGCTGGTGACGCAGCGCTACGGATGGGACTTCGCCGTATGGTTCGACGAGCAGATGACCGACTTCGAATTCCTCGACGAGCTCGCTGCCAAAAAGGGCGTGGTCCTTATGTATGGGCCGGGGTTCGACGCCCCCGAAGGATGCGTACGCATATCGGTGGCAAACATCAGCAACGACCAGTGCACGGAGCTGGCACGGCGCGTGCTCGAGCTTTTGGACGAGCATTACGGCACCTACGCGGCCCAGATCGCCGACGCGGCGTAACGTCACGCCGCGCGCCTACCGCGCCCGCGACGCAGGCCAAGTGGCCGATTGGGGCTAGGCCCCAATCGGCCATGTGCCCCAATCGGCCAGCACCAGCGTAGACACCGTAGCAGCCATTAGTCCATGGCGGCCACTTTGGCCTCCACGAACCAGCGGCCGCGGTAGTCGTCGTAGAACAAATAGGTGGTCTGGCCACCAACCTTTACGGTATAGCGCGTGCCCGTGCCGCCCGTCTTGAGCGAGTGCGCCTGCCGCCTGTCGAGCACCTTATCTATGTGATAGCGCACCCCCGTTTCCCACACTACCACCAGAGGCGTCACCGATCCATCGGCAGAAAAGTCTGCCACGACCTCCACGTAGCGCTTTTCTCGTCCCGCAATCCCCCTCATCTTGCGCCGTCACCCCCTAGTTTCGAACCAGTGTTCGTGGCTAGTATGCCATACCCACGGGACAAAAATGGCAATTCTGCGAACGGCTGTACGTTACTGCAGGTCAGTCACCAAAGAAGCACAATTCGTTCGATGGCCGATTGGGGCGATGGCCGATTGGGGCTAGGCCCCTTTCGGCCACTTTTTGCGTTTGGGCACCTCCCGACCCGCCCGGGCGCCTGGCGCCGCCGTCACTCCTCTATCGCACCGGCGGGCCAAAGTTCCTTTTCTGCGTACACTTGGGCGTACTGTACGCAGAATCGGAACTTTACTTGCCCGTTTCGGCAACAAAGGTCCCTTTTTGCGTACACTTGCTCGGACTGTACGCAATAACGGAACTTTTGGCTGGCCTGGAACGATGCGTCTTCGGAGGCCTGCCGCCGAGGAGCTTAGCTAAACCTCCGAAACTGCGTGTATGGGCTCGGCACCTACGCACTTTCGGATGTTTCGCCCCGTGCCTCGGCATGAAACCTCCGAAGTTGCGTGCTTCCAGCAGTCATGCACGCAGGCCGGGAGGTTTCGTTGCCTGCTACCAGTAGACGGGAAGACGCATGCACACGCACGGCGGACCCATAGCTAAGCCACAAGCTGCGATTATAGACGTCGGTGAGAGGCGTATTGTTCAATATCGTCAGAGCAGTATGCCCCGCTCACGCCTCGTAGGAGCCAGCAACAAAAAAGCCACCGGCATACCCGATGGCCTCAATCTGTGTATTGGTCGGGGCGACTGGATTCGAACCAGCGACCCTCTGCTCCCAAAGCAGATGCGCTACCAAGCTGCGCCACGCCCCGAAACGATACATGATTATATAGCAACAGCCCCGATCGTTCAACCACCGAACAAAAAAGAGAAACCCATGCCGTTACCCACCGCTACTTTTCACGGCCATGCTCCCCACCGAAGCTCATGGCTGCAGGTTCTGGCTCGTGCCGCTCGCGTCCCAGCGCGAGAGGGGGCAGCGTCCTGAGGGGTCCGAGTCCCTCTCGGCCATCTTCCCACGAAAGTGCGTATGACGAGGCGCGATTCCTAGCAAAATGCGTTTGGCGAGGCAGATTCCCGGCAAAATGCGTTTGGCGAGGCTCGCCAGATTGACTTTTGCAGGAAAAACCCTCGCCAGATTGATTTTGGCGTGAAAAGAGCCTCGCGAGATTGATTTTGGCGGGAACCCTCCCTCGCGAGATTGACTTTTGCGGGAAAAACCCTCGCGAGATTGATTTTGGCGGGAACGACAGCCGCGGGGCGCTCGTCAGATTGATATTGGCGGGAACCGAGCCTCGTCAGATTGACTTTTGCGGGAACGACAGCCACGGCGCGCGAAGTGGCCGA
>JAGCBF010000200.1 GCA_017652285.1 Atopobiaceae bacterium | reverse complement strand
TTAGGGTGGACCGCATCAAGGCTGGCCAGCTTGGCGACACGGTGTCTGTGACGGGCACCGCGGGCGGCAAGGACTTCCAGGTGAGCATGCAGCCCCTGAGCTTTGCCTATGTGGTCTTGAACGGGTCGACGTATCCTACCGAGGCCAAGGAGGCCGTAACGTCGCTCTACTATTACTACAGCACCGCCATCGCCCTTAAGGCAAGCCAGCAGTAACAACGGGTTGGCCGAAAGGGGCCTAGCCCCAATCGGCCACTTTGTGTTACTGCTGGCTTGCCTTAAGGGCAATGGCGGTGCTGTAGTAGTTATAGAGAGACGTTACGGCTTCCTTTGCATTGGCAGGATACGTCGTCCCGTTCAATACCACGTAGGCAAAGCTCAGGGGCTGCATGCTCACCTGGAAGTCCTTGCCGCCCACAGTGCCCGTCACAGACACCGTGTCGCCAAGCTGGCCAGCCTTGATGCGGTCCACCCTAATGCGGTAGCGGTTGCCAACCTTCGTGGCTTCGTACGTCTGGCCGCCAAACGTGGCGGACGCGCTAAAGGCAGCGCCTCCGGCAGGCTCAAAGAACAGGTCGAACGTCGTAAAGGAGTCAAGGCTCAAAGCGCAAGAGACCAGTACCTCCTGCGCCCCCTCTCCTGCCTTTTTGGGCAGGTAGGCCTGAACGGCAGCCTTCGCTGCCTCCACGTCGTTGTCGTCTGCAAAGCACAGGTCCATCGTCTGGTAATCCTTGTTGTATGCCCAGCCGTTCGCCGCGGCCAAGTACGGCTGCATGTAAAGGCCGTAGTTCGCGATGGCCTTTATGCAGGCGACCTCGACGGGTTTGAGGCCATAGGCAAGCGCGGAGTCTATGTAATCCCTAACCGACATGGTCGTCTCCACCGTCTTGTCGCCGCCGTAGGTAAAGGTGCAGGTAATGGGCTCAGCCATCTCTATCGAGGACAGCTCGAACATGAAGCCGTAGCGATTCCTCGCCGCGTCATACTCGGCATCTGCGATGGCAATGGGGCCTGTCGTACGCGCATTCCTGCCCCCAATGGAGAAGACCGCATACGCACCCTCGGCATCTACGCCAGCGGGTACCTCGATCCAGAACTCGATCTTTATCTGCTCTCCAAGCAGAAGCTGCACGCTCTTGAAGGCAGGCGCCTCCGTGGGTTCGTCCACAGGCTCGTCTACAGGCTGGTCGCCGCCCACGCTAACCTCGCACGTCTGTATGACCTCGTTGGTGCGGTCGGACAGGCAGGCCACGCCTGCGTCGCCCATCGTACAGGTGATGGTCGCAGTTCCCTCGCCAACCGCCACGACGGTGCCGTCCGCGCACACGTAGGCGACGCTCGGGTCGGACGACGCCCACCTTGCCGTAAGCGGGTTGATGGCGGCAGGCGCGACGTTTTGGACCGCGAGCCGCGACGTTTCGCCAACCTCCAGCAAGACGCTTGAGCTGGAAAGGTCAAACGACTCCGGTTCGGTCTTCACGTGCTGGTAATACTTCGCGTCGGGAGCAGGCGACTGGCTCTCCCAGTAGCTGTCATCCAGGCCGTCATAGGTCGTGTCGGTCGCCGCACAATAGGCATAGTTGCCATACGGATCGTATCCGATATGGGCGGTCTCGGACCTCGAGTTGTCGACCGCTATGATGGCGGCGTCGCTCTTTAGGAAATAATCATACTTGATGCTGTACGGCTCCCAGTAAGCCCAGTAGTCCGCGTATCCCGAGAAGATCTTGTTATAGTAAACGCCTTCGTAGTTACTGTCATCCAAATCCCATGTTGCATCCAGGTTATACCATCTTCCTCCAACGAACACGTGATTCCATCCATGGTTTGCCAAGGGGTTTTGCACGTTTTCGCAGGGTATGCCACACTGGTCCATAAGCAGCATGAACGCATACGATATTCCCTCGCATACGCCGCTATGCTCTACCAGCGGTCCATAGGCGTAATAGGGATAAAACGGGTCGTGATTGGCAAGTACGCCCCCATAATACCCGGTCTTCCATATCCAAGAGTCCTTTTCGGTCGATTGCTCCGTAGCCTTGTGATACACCACATGAGAAACGAGCCAATCGTGTGCAGCCTTGACCTTTTCGAGGTCGGAGCCGTCCTGGGGAATCCACGACATGGCGTGCGCGATGCCTTGCGCCATTCGCTGCCTCATGTCCATGATCTCGTCGTACGACTTGTCCGGAAAAAGATACTCGGGAACAAACTGTTGATTGGCGGTCGAGTAGCTCGTAGAGACGTCGCACAGCTCGGGATGCGCCTTAAGCACGCTCTTTACGATGGCCCCGACGTCAAAGAAGTCCAGCCCTGCAGGTATGTCGATGGGTTCGCTGCTGCGCGTTACGTAGTTGGAAAGGATCGCGTCCGCAAACTCGGGGTACTCGTCGACAAGAGCGACCCCGTCCGTTTGCACGCGCAGCACCTCCTCGGCCTCGCTTGCGTATGCGATTGTCGGCACGGCCATGCACGCCGCGACCAAGATCAGCAGCGAGGCAACGAGTCCCGTTCTAAACGCCGCCCTTCCATGCGGCACCCTTGAACCCTTGTTGTCCCTCATGCGAACCACCCCTCTTACTACATTTGCCGGCAACTCCATTATATGAGGTTACGTAAGGTCATAGGCCTCATTACGGCGCGCATTACGATTTATTGGGGCACCGATGGCCGGCGAACGAAAACCGCAAAGGGGACTGATACGCAACGAGGCGCCGGGGGTTTCTCCGACGCCTCGCCAACTAAGCGATATGAGGTCAAGCCGCTCCCTGCGCTACGCCTCGATGTCCCACAGGCGAATCTCGGCACTGGAGGCCTTGACGTCCACCGAGTAGGTCTTGGGATAATAGCGCGTGGAGAAGGCCAGCACGCCGTCGTTGACGAACACCTCGATGGACGAGGCGTCGCCCACCACACGGACCTTGTTGAGGTAATCCAGGTGCTCGAAGCGCTGCATGCGGCCGGCGCCGACGGACTTCTCGTCCTGGTTGGTGAAGCGCATGATAAAGCGGCCCTTCTCCCATGCGAGCTCGAGCTCCTCCGCAATGGTCGCGGTAAAGTCGCGGCTGCCAATGCCCACGACCTCCATGTCGAAGCACTTGGTGTCCTGCGCGGTGAGCGCCGCGTTCGAGAAGCGCCCGTTGTGGCGATAGCGCTCCAGCTCGCGCACGGGCATCTGCAGGATGCGGCCGTTGCGCGCCGTGATCTCGCGCGGGATGGTAAAGCAGTGCTGCCAGCCGTCCTCCACGGTCAGGTTGGTGTAGTACTTCTCGTCCGGCATGCCCATCCAGCCAATGAGGATGCGTCGTCCGCCCTTGGTCTCAAAGGTCTGCGGCGCATAGAAGTCAAAGCCGGCGTCCCACAACGCGAACGGCTTGAGCTTGCACTCGCCCAGCACGTCGCCTTGCAGCACGAAGTAGCCGCTCTGGTACACGTTGCGACGATCCCAGTCCTCGCCCTGCAGGCCCTGCGGCGACACGGAAAGGACCTTGGCGATGGGCTCGGTGTGACGGCGCGCGTCGTCGGTCACCTCGAAGTAGTCCGGGCACTCCCACATGTAGCCAAACGGCTCGTCGGAGGTGATGCGGTTGACCAGGTGCCACTTGTCCAAGTCATCAGACTCAAACACCAGCACCTCGCCGGTGTCGTCCTTCCTGCGGGCGCCCTGCACCATGTAGTACTTGTCGCCGGAGCGCCAGACCTTGGGGTCGCGCACGTGGGTGGTGTCGTCCTCCGGGTAGTCCGCATTGTCGAGCACCAGGCGCTTGTGCTCGAAGTGCTGACCGTCCTTGCTGGTAACGTGGATGGTGTTGGCCTCGCGACCGGTCGTGACGTAGTCGTAGCTCTCTTGGTCCTCGCGCTTGACGTTGCCCGTGTAGAACACGTGCATGGTGCCGTCGTCCTCCACGAGCGCGCTGCCAGAATACACGCCGCCAACGTCGAAGGGTTGGTCCGGATACAGCGCCGTGCCCTCGTAGTTCCAAATGATAAGGTCCTTGCTGGTGGAGTGGCCCCACATCTTTACGCCGCCCTCCGCGTTAAACGGAGAGTACTGGAAATATGCGTGGAACGTGTCGTCTAACTGGGAAAGCCCGTTGGGGTCGTTGAGCCAGCCTACGGGAGGGGTGAGGTGAAACTCCTGGGCAAAACGCCCGTGGTTTGCGGTGCTCTCGACGATCTTGCGCAGCGTGTCGAGGTCTGCGGCAAGCGGGTTGCTCATGCATGCTCCTTATGCGTGACGAACAGATAGGCGCGGGGGTCCGCGTATGTTTCATAATAGTAAATCAAAGCGTCTGGTGCCGCAGCGGACACGTCACGATACAAAACCCACAGGCCGAACGAACACGGATTTGTTGCCTGCGCTTGGCTCCGAACCGCCACGTGGCCAAAAGGGGCCAAGGACGGGCGGCCATTTACTCGTCGCCAAAGACGCGGCGGCGAAGCGCCTTCGTCTGCGAGCGCGCGTGCTTGGATTCCAGTCGGCGGAGTTGCGAGCCCTTGGTCGGCTTGGTCGCCCGGCGGACGGCTGGCGGCACCGAGCGACGCCGCAGCTCGTCCCGTATCTTTTGCAGGCACAGCTGTCGGTTGCGATATTGGCTGCGCGACTCTCGGCTCACCACCACGATTCCGGTTGGCACGTGGGTCGTCCTTACGGCGGAGTCGGCCGTGTTGACGCCTTGCCCGCCCGGGCCATGCCCGTGAAAGGCCTCGAACGTGCAGTCCTTTGCCAACTCGCTTGCCGGAAGCGCTGCCATGCGCGCGTAATCGCGGTGCGTCAGAAAGCTCATGTCCCTTCTCCCCCGCTTACGGGTTGGTCGAGGAGCTCTTCTCGCTGGATGATGCCGCCGCCCAGGCAGCAGACGCCGTCGTATATGACTGCCGACTGCCCGGGGGCCACCGTACGCACCGGCTCCGGGTACGTCACGACCACGCTTCCGTCTGCTTGCGGCTCGACCTGCACCGGACGAAGCTCGCCCGTGTGCCTCGTGCGCACCACATACGTGCCGGGATGCGGTGGCTCGCCGGACACCCATCGCACGTCTTCCAACCGCTGCGTGGTCGTCCAGAGCGCCGGACAAGCGCGATCGGCCGTTACGTACACCACGTTCTTGTCCGTATCGGTCTGCACCACATAGCGTGCCGGGCCTCCGCCCAGGTCGAGCCCGCGCCGTTGGCCCACGGTAAACAAAAACGCGCCGTCGTGACGGCCCAGGACCTTGCCGGTCTCCCACTCCACCACGTCGCCCGCGCACGTTTGGAGGGTGTCCAAAAGAAAGGTACGCAACCCCACCGGACCGACGAAGCAGATGCCGTCCGAATCCGGCTTGTTCTCTATGCCCAGCCCGCGTTCCGCGCACATGGCACGGACCTCGGCCTTTGTCGCGATGTCGCCAACGGGAAAGAGCGTGCGCGCAAACGCAGACGCCGGCACGCGCCATAAAAAGTAGGTTTGGTCCTTGTGCTCGTTGGCAGAGCGCAGCAACCTGACGGGCTCGCCCGGCCCCACGGCCGCATCCACGCGCGCATAGTGGCCCGTGGCGATAAAGTCCGCCCCGTCGGCAAAGGCCTTATCCGCAAAGGTGCCAAACTTGATCGTCTGGTTGCACATGACGTCAGGGTTGGGCGTATAGCCGCGCCTGTATGAGTCCACCAGATAGTCGACGACGGTGCGCTGGTACTGATCCTCGCAATCCCAGACTTCCAGGTCGATGCCCAAGGTCACCGCCACGCGCTCCGCGTCGGCCAGGTCGTCTGCCCACGGGCACGCAAAGCCCGGCAGGTCGCGCGACCAGTTGCGCATGTATATGCCGCGCACGTCGTAGCCTTGCTCCACCAGCAACGCCGCGCACAAGGCGGAGTCGACCCCGCCACTCATTCCCACATAGACCATCGCCATGAGCCCGACGCCCCTTCTTGTAGATACTTGGCACGGAGGGCGCTCGTCGACACGACGAGACGGTGCCTTCCCCGCCTTTGAGGACATGGTTTTGTCACGTGCGCATTCTAGCACGCTCGGCCGCCACGCACTCCGCGATTGCCGCAACGGCCGCGTCCACATCCTTTTGCGTGGTGGGCCTTCCCATGGTAACGCGCAGGCTGCCCATGGATACCTGCTCCGGAAGCCCCAGCGCCTCCAGCACATGGCTTACCCGCATACGGCTTGCGGCACAGGCGCTCCCCGTCCCAACAAACACTCCGCGACGCTCCAGCGCGATGACCAACCTGCGCGCCTCCACCCCAGGAAAGCTCGCATGCACCAATCCCGGCAGACGGTCGCGGGCACGTGCGGGACCCGAGAACACCACGTCCGGCACCGCTTGCGCAAGCCCTTGCCGCACACGCGCAGAGAGCTTGGCCAGCCGCGACGATTCCTGCTTGCGCAGGCGCTCCGCCAGCTCCAGCGCGCAGGCGAACCCCACGGCGCCGGCGACGTTTTCCGTGCCGGAGCGCAGGCCGCCCTCTTGACCGCCCCCGCGCACGATCGGACGCAGCGCGACGCCGTCAGCATGCCAGAGCGCCCCCACCTGTTTGGGCCCGTACACCTTGGCAGCCGACAAGGTCATGAGGTCGACGCCCAGCGTGGACGCATTTATCGACACGAAGCCCGCCGCCTGAGAGACATCCGTATGCAGCAGCAACGGCACGTGGCTTCCCGCCTCCAGCCGTCGCATCCGCTCGTTTCGCACCACACGGGCCAGCTCGCGTAGGGGTTGGATCGTTCCCACCTCGCCATTGGCAAGCTCTATGCTCACCAGCTGGGTCATGGGAGTGAGCGTCCGCTCGAGTTCCGCAGGGTCGACGCGGCCGTCAGCCGCGACGGGAAGCACCAACCCGCCACGGGCCTGCACGCAAGCCAAGACGCTCTCGTGCTCGATGGCGTCGCAGAGCACCTCTCCATCCACGGCGGCAAAGGCGAGGTTGTTCGCTTCTGTGGCACCAGCCGTCAAC
>JAGCBF010000029.1 GCA_017652285.1 Atopobiaceae bacterium | reverse complement strand
GTTCATGTCCACCCCGCTTGTTACTCGACAACCGTGACGGTCGGAACCGAGGACGGGGCCTTTCCCCTCGAGTGGCACCCGATTAAGTGTGAAAGATGCAATGACCTCGGAGGGTTCCACGCGGCGCAGAAGACTAGGCCCGGCACGCGGGCCCGATGCGGCACTCCGTGGCGCGACGGGGCGTCACCCGTCGGCCGTCGGCGCGCTTATGTCGTAGCCCATCTCGCGAAGGAGCCTCAGCGCGGACTCCTCGGTCAGCTCCTCGCGCGTCGGCCTGGATCGCGCGGCCTCCCCGTAGTCGGACGGGCTGAATGCCTCCCCGTTCGCGAGCATGTGCCACAGGCACACGACCATCATCCTCGCCACGGCGACCGACGCCTTCTTCCTGCCGCGGCGCTTGGCCACGGCCTCGAACTTCGAGGCGAAGTAGCCGTCAGCCTTGGACCTGGCGGCGGCCTTCGCGCACTGGACGAGGACCGGCTTCAGGTAGCGGCCCGCCCTGGTGGTACGGGCGGACTTCCTCTTCCCCGCGCTCTCGTTGCAGCCCGGGGCCAGCCCCGCCCAGGACGCCAGGTGGTCGGCGTCCTCGAACACGGACATGTCGTCGCCGGTCTCGGAGATGATCAGCATGGCGGACAGCTCGCCCACGCCGGGCATCGTCTGCGCGAGCTCGACGGCGGCCCAGTGGGGCGCCAGGCGCTCCCTGAGCTCGGCCTCGCAGGCGGCGACCAGCGCGTCCAGGTGCTCCATGTGCTCCAGCGACGCGGAGATCTTGAAGCGCTGGGCGTCGTCGATCGCGCAGCCTCGCACGGAGTCGACGACCAGGTCCGCCTTGGCCTTGGCGCTGCCCCGTATCAGGGAGCGCACCCTGGCCTCGTCGAAGGGCTCGCCGGAGGCAAGGTCCCCCATGACCGCGCGCGCGGTGACTCCCATGCAGTCGGAGAGCACGCTGCCCAGGCCTATGTTGGAGACGGTCATGCAGTTCTGGTACCGGTTGCGCTCGGAGGAGCGCATGCCGACGAGCTTGGCACGGTAGCGGGCTATCTCGCGGCACTCGCGGATGTCCCTGGGAGGGATGAACGAGGTGCGCACGAGGTCGCACTTGAACAGGTCGGCTATCCACCTGGAGTCCTTGCGGTCGGTCTTCTTCCCCTTGATGGCTCGAACGTACTTCGGGTGGGTCACCACCACGCCGACGTGGCCCTCGAGCACGTCGAGGACGGGGATCCAGTACTTGCCGGTGGACTCCATGCACACCTCCGGGCACCCCCTCTCCAGCAGCCAGTCGCGCAGCCTGGCCAGGTCGGGGTTCAGGGTGGAGAAGCTGCGCTGCTCGTAGGACGTGACGCCGTCCTCGCCCGTCGAGGCGATCGTGGCGACGATCACGCTCTTGTGGACGTCGAGCCCGCAGCAGATCGGGCGGACGATTCTCATTGCGAGTCACCTCCCCTCCGCTCGCCTGCCCTTAGGGGGAGGGGCGCCCGCTGCCGCCCGTATCGCGGGCCTTTGGAGACCACCAATGATAAGTGTCCGGGCTCTGAGTCCCAATCGTTCGTGCTTGCAAGGCGGCGTCACATTTAAGTGAGCGGCGTCGCGCCTCCCGGCGCGCAGGCCACCCGCGGCCCCGTGCTCTATTGGGCGCGGCCCTCCCCGCCGCCATTATCCCACGGGTCGGGCAATCTTTCATGCTCGTTTGTGCCCCGCGCGGCGGGGCATGGCCGCAAGTGACATGGGACGGCGAAATCGGGCCTTCCGTGTCACTTAATCGGTTTTGCCGCGTACCGAAACTGATTAAGTGACACGAAGGGCCGAAAAAAGCCGCTCGATGTCACTTAATAGGTTAAAGTGGCGCATGTGATGCAAGTATTTATGCCAATCGACCGATTAAGTGACATGGGAAGCCGATATAGGGACCTCCGTGTCACTTAATCGGTTTGGCCGTGCACCGAAACCGATTAAGTGACATCTGACAGCCAAAACGGGGCCTCGATGTCACTTAATCGGGCGCATCTCGCTGGCCGGGCGCCGCGTCCTCGGTCACTACGGTCGAGGTAAAGGCATCAAGTGGTGTGGGCGTAGGCGTGTGCCCTCTCGTATGCTAGCAGCAGGCAACGAAACCTCCGAATGTGCGTAAGTGCCGCGCTCATGCACGCAGTTCCGGATGTTTCCCGGCCTCCCGAGACGAGAAACCTCCTCGTTTGCGTTGTAACTGCCCGGATGCACGCAATTTCGGAGCTTGCAGCTCGTCGCGCAGCACGAAACCTCCGAATGTGCGTAGGTAACGCTCTCATGCACGCGACTTCAGAGGTTTCCGGTCGGCCAGTGAAGAGAAACCTCCCGGTTTGCGTGCATGGATGTCAGATGCACGCAGTTTAGGAGCTTTAGCTTCTACTCGTTGGCGACCGCCGAAGACGCATCGCTCGGGGCCGGCCAATAGTTCCAAAACTGCGTACACCACGACCTTGTGTACGCAAGAACGGAACTTTGCGGCCGAATCATACGCGTATAGTTCCTCATCTGCGTACAGTCTGCCCAAGTGTACGCAAAGATGGAACTCTGCACCTGAGACTTGCGAGTAAACATCCTCATCTGCGTACAGTTTGCCCAAGCGTACGCAGATGAGGAAGTATGGGCGTGACGGAGCAGTCGGGACGCGCCGGCGCAGTCGGGGCGTGGCGGCGCCAGGCGTCATGGCCGAGAATTGGCCGAAAGGGGCCTAGCACCAATCGGCCAACTCGGCTCCGTGCGGGCATGGGCGCTCACTGCCCATGTTACAGATTTGCCAGTGATGCAAATTGACCAGACGACTCAATCAATCGACCTTTGTTGTAATGTCAAGCACAGCGAAAAGGAGGGACAATGTACGACGTGATTTTTCTAGGCAGCGGCCATTCCTGCTGGCACGGCGCCTTGACGCTTGCCCAAGCTGGCAAG
>JAGCBF010000199.1 GCA_017652285.1 Atopobiaceae bacterium | reverse complement strand
TCGGCCGTCCTCGCGGCGCTCGGCGACCCGGAGTCGCCCCTGTCGCTGCGGGACCTGGCGATCGGCCGCGTCCTCTACCACACGGGGATGCGCAGGGGCGACGTCGCGAACCTGCGGGTCGACTCCGTCGACTGGGGGCGTGACCTCGTCGAGATCCGCCAGCGCAAGACCGACGCGCCGCTCGCCCTCCCACTGCTGCCCCAGGTCGGGAACGCGATATACAGGTACGCCACGGAGGAGCGCGGGGACAGCCGCGAGCCATACCTGTTCCTCTCCACGTCGTGGCCCTACGGGAAGCTCAGCCCGCAGGGCGTGTACGGGGCGGCATGCCGGCTGCTCGACGCCGCAGGCGTCCGGACGGCGAGGGGCGACCGTCGCGGGACTCACCTGTTCAGGCGCACCGTCGCGAGCTCCATGATGGGCGCGGGCGTCGACAGGGCGGTGATCGCCTCCACGCTCGGCCACACGTCCGCCCGCACCACCGAGCGCTACATGGTCGCCGACGTCGAGGGCCTCAGGAGACGCGCGCTCGACGTGTCGCGCTTCCCCGTCCGGGAGGGGGCGCTCGCCAATGGCTGACGCGACCAGACTCGCCTCGGGTGCCGCCGCCCAGATCGAGGCATACGCCAGGCATCGCAGGGCCGCGGACAAGCTCGGGGCCTCGAGCGAGCAGAACCTCCGCCTGTTCGACGCGCACAGCGCGCGCCTGTTCCCAGATGACGCGCGGCTGACCCAGCGCATGGTCGACAGCTGGTGCGAGAGGAGGCCCACCGAGTCCGCGGCCTCCTGCGTCACCCGCTGCCTCCCGGTAGTCTCGCTCGTGGCCTTCCTGCGCGAGCGCGGCGAGACGGACGTCTCCGCACCCGAGCTGCCGAGGCCCGGCGCCCGCTCCTACGTGCCCCACGCGTTCACCCACGATGAGCTCGCGTCCTTCTTCGCGGAGTGCGACGCCTGGAGGCCGGACCCGCACGTCCGCAGGTCGGCGGGGCTGCGGACCATGCACACGCTCCCCGTGATCTTCAGGCTGCTCTACAGCTCGGGCATGCGCACCTGCGAGGCCCGGCTGCTGAGGCGCGCCAACGTGGACCTCGAGGGCGGGGTCGTCAGGGTCGTCGAGGGCAAGGGCAGGAGCGAGCGCCTCGTCGCCCTGCACCCCTCCATGCGGGACCTCATGCTCGCGTACGACGGGATCATGGAGGGGCTGTGGCCCGGGAGGGAGTACTTCTTCCCGGGCGACGGTGGGAGGGGCTGCCTTGCCAGGGGCTGGCTGACGAGGTGGTTCTCCACGCTGTGGTCCCGCGTCTCGGACGAGCGCGCCACGCCCTACATGCTCCGCCACAACTACGCCGTCGAGAACATCAACCGCCTGGTCGCGGCCGGCATGCGCGGCCTCGAGGACATGGAGTACCTGTCGAAGAGCATGGGCCACACCTCCGTCGAGGTGACCGTGGCCCACTACTACCACATCGTGCCCGCGATCGCCGGGGCCCTGCAGTCGGGCGCCGTCGGCGGGCTGGACGAGCTGCTGCCGGAGGTGATGTGACATGCTCTCCGGGACCGAGGGCGACGCGATCGCGAGGCTCGTCCACGACTTCCTCTGGGACTGGGCGCCGGGCCACCTCACCTCCAGCGAGCACACGCTCAGAGGCTACCGCACGACGCTGTCCCTCTACGTCGGCTGGCCCTCCTCGAGGGGCGTCACGCCCGAGGACCTGTCGGCCTCCGACTTCTGCGCCCGGGCCATCGAGGACTGGCTCTCATGGCTTGCCGGCGAGCGTGGCAACAGCCCGCAGACCTGCAACGTCAGGCTCGCGCACATGCGCACCTTCCTGAGGTACGCGTCGTCCCACGACGTGTCCCTGTGCCACCTGGCGTCCGAGGCCGCGTCCGTCCCGGCGAGGAGGGCGGCGAAGACGAAGGTCGAGGGCATGAGCGAGGCCGCCGTGAGGGCGCTGCTCGCGTCGCCCGACCAGTCGACGCGGTCCGGCAGGCGCGACCTCGCGCTGATGGCGTTCCTGTACTCGACCGCCTGCCGGGTGGGGGAGCTCCTCTCCTGCAGGCTCTCCCAGCTCAGGCTCGACGACGCGCACCCCCACGCCACCATAGTCGGCAAGGGGAACAGGTCGCGCGTGCTCTACCTGCCCGACCGGGCGGCGGAGCACATGCGCAGGTACGTGGAGGAGTTCCACGGCACGGGCGCGGAACCGGGACGCTACCTCTTCTGGTCGCGGAACCACCCGGAGGGGACGGCGCCGCTCTCGCAGGACGCGGTGACGAAGTTGCTGCGCAGGCACGCCGCCACGGCGGCCGCGACGTGCCGCGACGTGCCGCTGGACATCACGCCGCACCGCCTGCGGCACGCCCGTGCCACACACTGGCTCGACAGGGGCATGCGCCTCGCGCAGGTATCGCTCATGCTCGGGCACGCCAGCGTCCAGACGACCATGGGCTACCTCGACGTCAGCGTCGAGGCGAAGTCCGAGGCGATGCAGTCCATGGCCGACGCCCCGGGATCCAGGTGCTGGAAGGCAGCCGGGGCGATGTCGCTCCTCGAGCGCTGCGGGCTTGCGTGAGCGTGCCGACGATCGCGTAATCCCGACCTCCCCGCGCGTCCGCGCACGTCTCGACGGGTGGGAGCGCGAAGGTCGGGATTATCCCAAGGTCGGGATTTCACGACTAATCCCGACGTCGGGATTAGTCGTGAAATCCCGACCTTGGGATAATCCCGACCTTCGCG
>JAGCBF010000198.1 GCA_017652285.1 Atopobiaceae bacterium | reverse complement strand
GTCGTACCACACCGGCGGCACTCGTCCGCGCGCGCGTGTTACGGTGGTTGCTGCGCTGCCCGCGTACGCGTAGCAGCCGCCGGCAGCCGTGCACCGATGCTGCCCAAACGAACTCCGTAGTATCGTGGCTACGGTACCCAGTTTCTGGACACGCTGTCTTTGCGTCCGGAAGCCGCAGCGGGGAATGCGGCTTACGCGTACGTGTGGCCTACGGGAACGACGGGACGCCTCGGTGTAGAATATCGTTCATGTCTCAGCGGGACTCATCAGGCTGTGGGCCCCGCGTTCGTTCTAGGGTGGGAACAGCATTGAAAATCGTGTGCTCGAATCTGACGCTCTCATCGCCGGGGCTCATGGCACTCTCGCGAGAGTCCGTCACCCCTCCCCGTCCGAAAACGCGAGCAGGCACCCGCCACTCATCGGTCCGCGCGACGGCTCGAGCGGCACGTCCAGCAGCTCGGAGAGATACTTCCCGCACCCTTTGTACTGTACCTGTAGACGTGTCACCACGCAGCACGCCTGCAGACGCTGCCTGCGCTGGTACTCGAGGATGCCGTCGGTCTCGTCCTCGTACATCGCCTGCTCGGTCACGACGCTTATTAGGCCACAAGCGTCCTCGGTCTTCGTACGTCGATGCGGGAACCTTTGAACGGACGGCACGTCCTGCGGAAGTGAAGGATGACGTAGACCCACTCATAGCGGCCGATCACCAGCATCTGCTCGCGGGCGGCGCGCGAGAAGTCGACGCTGAGCGTGTACGAGAAGGGCTGCGGCTCGTTCGCGACGAGGCCCTTGGTCTACATAGAGTCCGTCCCCATGTAGAATCCCTCTCCAAAGTCGGTGCCCGGCCGCGACCTTGGCTTGATCGGACCGATGATGCCACCGCGGTGCAGTATGCGGCTTGGGAACATGCCGACATATCGGGGAGGCCATCCATCCCCCTACTTGTAGAAGGTGATGTCTCCGTGGAAGTACTCCCGCCACCTCTCGCAGATCTCCGCGTGGTTGAGCATGACGAAGTCCATGACGTTTGTCAGCTCCCTCCCGCTGAGTCGACTGCCGTTGTTCGCGAGGATGCAGCCGCCGTTGCGAGTGAGCCAGATTTTCGTGGCCCCGGGCGTGGGCCGACCTTTTGCCACGTGCACGTGCACCGGCACCCCATTCTCCGCCGTCCAGAAGAAGATGGCAAAGCCCTGGAATAGGAAGATCCTAGGCCTAGGTCCTAGACACCTCTCTTGCGAGGCGCAGAATGAGCGGCGCGTTCCTGTGCACGAAGCCATCCAGCAGCGCCATCTCCTCCTCGGAAAAGCCGTCGACCCTCGCCCACTCGAACGACGGCACCGAGCAGAGCGCCGAGTCGAACCCGAGGTCGACCGGCCTTTCGACCGAGACCTCCACCGTCCCGTCTTCCAGCACGTCCGAATAGGCCACCTGCGTGCCGTCCGAAAGCTCAGCGTATTCGTAGAACATGGCGAGCACCTCCTTGTGTTCCAGTATACCTCGCGAAGAGAGAGTACAGTCTAACGACGGTCTCGTTGTCGTCGACGCTCCGGCCGAATAGGACGACAGATGGGAACACCCGCATCTTGGACAGGCTGTCCTCGTTGATGGAGACGTCGGAGAAGAGGCCCACGTCCTGGACAGAGTCCACTGCATCCGCAAAGACGCTCCGCTCATACGAACTTAGTACTTGGCTCAAAAGCCACGCATCCGTGTTCCAGTGCGACGGTGCATGGCGATCGAGTTAAGCGTCGAATCGCACCCCAGAGCTTAGGAAACACACATTCTGCCACAACGGACAAATCCGCGGGCGCGGCCGGACTCCCCCTGCACGTTAACGTCCAGATCTTCACACGCGCCGCGCTTTGTGGGATCATTGCAGCTGGTTTGGGGCTTCCAGGCGTTAGGAACAAGGCGATGTCTACATGTGCGCAGGCCAAATCGATCAATCTCCTCCTCTACGACGGCACCTTGCGGGGCGTCGTGGGCATCGAGGATTCGGCCTGGCGCGGCGAGATGTACTCCGCTCCACGGGACTCCATGGAGGAGCTGCTCGGCTCCGGCGCGTGCTTCTCATCCCGTACCTTGACAAGGCCCTGTTCCTCATGGAGCTGGTGGGCATCACGGCGTTTTGCGAGGCCTCCGCGGACGTGCGGGAGCAAGGGACGAGGCCGAGCTCGACGCGCATAGACGTGACGGACGTGCGCAACCGGCTCGCCTTCGGAAAGCGCGTCAAGAGACTTGCCGTCCAGTACGCCATCGACCATGGGGCGCAGGTCACGGACGACAACAACTACGCCGTTCTCAAGGAGAATGGCGAGGAGTACTATCTTAATCCGCAACGCTCCAGACTCTCCTCTGACTGGACCTTGGTGCTCGTCGACACGGACAAGCGCGAGCTCGTTATACTGCGGATTCTGCCGGGCTCTTTGAGAATGGAGGAAGACGGCGTTCGGGGCCTCGCCTATCGCAGGGGCAGCAGGTCGCAAATCGACCTGCACATAAGCGCGGACGGACTTAAGGACCGAGGTAGCGGCGTGGACTCCTCCAAGCTTCTTGTTTGCGGGGTAGCCCACTGACACGTCGCTCGTGACGGCATACGTCGCTTGGTTCGCTACCAGATTAGTGGCCCATAAAGGCGACCCCCGGCACGGCCAACAGGCATTTTTTCAAGATTGATGCGTCGATGGGCCACTAGCTAAAATACACAGTGGCCCATTAACGGGTCGCCCTCCACGTGGCCAACCGCCCTAGCTGGGAAAACGTCGTTAGTTCGATGTTTATATGCCACTATTCCAAGCGGCAGAAGGGGTTTGGCCTTTATCGGCGCCCACGGCTCGGCACCGGTGTCCAAAACCGCGTCGTTGCACCACCGCGCACTCGAACCTGGACCTCTTGCGATGCGGCACGTCGTCCTCACGCTCCATCCTGGCACTCGCGATCGGAACAAGCCTGCCCTCGAACGCATGCGCCCCCGCCCCGCCCGAAACAGAATCAAACCTGAACATCGCCGACACGAGGACGTTCTTATCGATGACCGGTCATGTTACCGCCGCGAGTAGGTGCCGCGCGCTCGGTCACCGCACCTGCGCTGCCCACGCTCGGGATTTCTTCTTGGACTTCACCATCGCTTGCGCGC
>JAGCBF010000197.1 GCA_017652285.1 Atopobiaceae bacterium | reverse complement strand
TACGCCTGGAGCCTGGACCGCCACGTCCGCCACGTCAACGACCTCAAGGAGATCTGGGCGAACGCGGACTACATGACCGTGCACGTGCCCGCGACAAACGCCACGCGCGGCCTGATCCGCCGCGAGGCCATCGCCGCCATGAAGGATGACGTCGTGGTGCTCAACTACGCCCGCGACGTCCTCGTTGACGAGCGCGCCATGGCCGAGGCGCTTCAGGAGGGCCATGTCGCCCGCTACATGACGGACTTCGCCAACGCCAACTCCACGCAGATGCCGCGCGCCATCGTTACCCCGCATCTGGGTGCCTCGACCAAGGAAGCCGAGGACAACTGCGCCATCATGGCCGCCAACGAGATTCGCGACTACCTGGAGAACGGCAACATCCAGAACTCCGTCAACTACGGCGAGGTCGACCTTGGCCCCATGTCGACGCCCATGCGCCTTGCCGTGTTCCACAAGAACATGCCGGGCGTCATCGGCGCCATCACGGCCGCCGTGTCCGATGCCGGCGTCAACATCGAGAACATGACGAACAAGAGCCGCAACGACTACGCGTACTCGCTGCTCGACCTTTCTGGCGAGCTGAGCACCGCCTCCACCGAGGCGCTCCTGAACGTCGCCGGCATCTTCCGCGTACGGACCATTCTGAACTAGCGAATTTGTGGTGGGGCATGCCGGGGCGAGGGGACGATCCCTTTGCCCCGAATGCGCGTGCCCCACATTTTTGTAAGAAAGGAACCACATGTACAAGGTTCACTGCATGAACCGCATTTCACAGGCGGGCGTCGACCAACTCTACGGTCACTTCGCCCCCGCGCGGGACTTGGACGATGCCGAGGCGATCATGGTGCGCAGCGCCAACATGCACGGCATAGCGCTCCCCGACGACCTCCTGGCCATCGCACGCGCAGGCGCGGGCGTCAACAACATTCCCCTGGACGTCTGCACGCAAAGGGGCATCGTGGTGTTCAACACCCCGGGAGCCAACGCAAACGGCGTAAAGGAGATGGTCATCGCCGGCATGCTGCTCGCATCGCGCGACATCTTGGGCAGCACCCGCTGGGTTGCGGAACACGCCGACGACGAAGCGGTGGCAAAAGAGGCGGAGGCAGCAAAGTCCCAGTTTGGCGGCATGGAGATTGCCGGCAAGACCTTAGGCGTCATTGGCCTGGGCGCCATCGGCGCCATGGTGGCCAACGCCGGCCGCAGCCTGGGCATGCACGTACTGGGCTACGACCCCTACCTCTCGGTCAAGTACGCCTGGAGCCTGGACCGACACGTCCATGCCGTGCGCAACGTGGGAGACATCTTTAGCCAGGCGGACTTCATCACCATTCACGTGCCCGCCAGCGACAAGACGCGACACATGATAGGCCACGACCAGATCGCCCAGATGAAGCGTGGCGTCGTGATGCTCAACTATGCCCGCGACCTGTTGGTGGACGAACACGCCATGGCTGACGCACTGGCATCCGGCCATGTCGCTCGCTACGTCACCGACTTTGCCAACCCCATTACCACCCACATGAAAAACGCCATCGTGACCTCTCACCTGGGCGCCTCCACCATCGAGGCGGAGGACAACTGCGCCGCCATGGCGATTTCCGAGCTCAGCGAGTATCTGCTGTCGGGCAACATAAGCAACTCCGTCAACTTTGGCAACGTGGACCTCGGTCCCATCGAGACGGACGAGCGCATCGTGGTGCTGCACAAGAACGTGCCCAACATGATCGGCAACTTCTCCCAAATCCTGACCGATGCCAGCCTTAACATCGAGAACATGGCCAACAAGCGCAACGGTTCGGTAGCGACCACGCTGCTCGAGACGAGCGGTCCGTGGGACGACAAGGTCATAGAGCGCATCACCTCGCTCGACGACGTGTTCCGTGCCCGCATGATTCCCGGGAGATAGCGCAAGAAACCCATGAGTCGTCTACTAGCCATCTTCCCGCTTGTCGCATGCGTCGTCTTGGGCGTCTTGGCATCTCGATACGCCCATATGCGAGCGGGCTCCAACAATCGTATTTCTGCCGCCTCCTGGGCCTGGGCGGTGCCTTTTGCTTTGATTCTTCTATTCGTCTTTGGCTGGGGGATGGCTGGCCTGCTGGAAGACTCCATCCCCCTCGTCAACATGATCTGCAGCTCCGCAGTCATCGCCTACTGCGGAGCGCTTTCGCTCAAGCGCGACGACATCTGGGCTTGGTACGACACGAAGCCCGCGAACGTTCAGCGCAAACTCCGCATCGTGCTTGTCGCTGCCATCGGCGTCTTGTCGATGTTGGCAACAGAGGTGCCCTTTAACAGCCGCATGCCGTTTGGCGGGCCCATCTACTTTTGGCTGGAGATGCTGCTGGCGGGGCTTTTGCTGCTTGGGCTCTATCTGCTCGGCCAGCGCCATGCGGCCTTTTGCGCGCCTGGCGTGGCGCTCTTGTTCTTCGCGGGCATCGCGCAGCACTTTGTCAAGCGCTTCAAGAACGCGGCGATCTTGCCAACGGACTTGCTGGTACTCGACACCGCCGCGGCCGTGGGCAACGAATACGTCTTTTCGTTTAACGAGCAGACCGTGGCAGGCATCACCTACCTTGCGTTGGCCCTCTGCGCCTTGTCGTTGGTTCGTCCGCCACGCAGGCAGGCGAGCCAGTCACGTGCCCGCGTCGTGGCAAAGAACGTGGGAGGATCGGCGCTCAGCTTTGCCCTTCTTGCGTTCTTGGTGCTCGTGCCCAGCTACATGGGCCTGCTCGGCGTACAGATGAAGTACTGGTATTCCATCGACTATTATCAGATGCAGGGGTTCTTTCCCTCGTTTATCGCCGTGTTGCAAGACATGCCCATTCGCAAGCCCGGCGGCTATACCGACGAGGAGGCGCAAAGGCTTACCGAGTCATATGCCAAGGCCTATGCCGACTCCCAAAAAGACGACCAAAACCATCTGGCCGCCGCGGCCCAGTTCGAAGAGACCAAGCCCTCGGTAATCGTGGTAATGAACGAGTCGTTTGCCGACCTGTCTGTGTACGATGGCATGCACGCCGGCTACGAGGGTCCCCAGTTCTTCAAGACGGGCTTTGGCGATGCCCTCGCACAGGGCACGCTCAACGTCACCGTGCATGGCGCCGGAACCTGCAACACGGAATTCGAGTTCCTGACCAACAATTCCCTGGGGTTCATCGGCGTGGGCAAGTACCCCTATTCCATCTATGACCTCTCTGGGGTCGACGCCCTTGCGGCGCAGTTCAAGCAGTGGGGTTACGACACCTGCGCGATCCATCCCAACTACCCCAGCAACTGGAAGCGTGACAAGATCTATCCGCAGATGGGCTTCGACCAGTTCTTGTCGATTGACGACTTTGGCGGGGTGCCCGACATGTCCGTCGACCGTCAGACGCCCAACGAGCCGCACTGCGAGGTCTTCCACAGCGGGGTAAGCGACAAAGAGACCTATGACTGCATGCTGCGCATGCTAAAGGAAAACGACGGTCCCCAGTTCTTCTTTGACGTGACCATGGCAAACCACGGATCCTACGACCAAAACAACATCCCCGCCGAATACCAGACCCACTATGTTCCTACGGACTACGAGGGAGTAGAGACGCCCGAGCGCCTTAACGAGTACCTTGCGTGCATCAACAAATCGGACGACGACCTAAAGGAGTTTGTCGCAAACCTCCGCGAGCTCAATCGTCCCGTGGTGCTGGTGTTCTTTGGCGACCATCAGCCCAGCCTCTCGGTACCGTACAACGACTACTGGTATCCCAACGAGCCCGAAGACGCGCATGCCCGTCGCGCCTTTACCTCGAACTACGTCATTTGGGCCAACTATGACGTTGCGGGACGCGAGCAAGTCGGAACCCCCGACGAGACGAGCGTCGACATGCTGGCGGCGAACACCCTCGACCTTATCGGAGCGCCCGTCAACACGTTTCAGGCCGCGCTTCTCAACATTCGCACGAGCATTCCCTCGCTTTCGGCTGCGGACTACCAAGGCGCCGACCGACAATGGTATGCCCCCGATGCGGACAGTCCCTACGCGCAGGCATACCACGACCTGTCGCTTATCGAGTACCTCAACTTCGCGACCAAGATATAAGACGAGATATTAGACGCGGTGCGGGGCAATGGAAGACCTCTTCCCTGCCCCGCACCGCACGTCAAAAGCATTCTTTGACTCGGACGTCACTGCTTATGAAGCGCCCCGTAGTCGGGCGCGGGAACGTCCTTGAGCATCCTTGCGGCCTGTACCACCATGGGAATGTACAGGACGATCATCACGAGGTAGAGCACGGTGGTTTCGACACCCTCCGAGCCGCTGCTTACGGAGGAGACGTCCAGGCTTTCGCCCAAGAGGCAATACGAATAGAAGAAGATGACGAAGTCCGCAAGGCCATGCACGACCGCAGGCCCGATGATGCTTTTGGTCCGCACGGTAAGCGCCGCAAGGAAAAAGCCCATCATGCCGGTTTGGAGTATTTTGAGAACCGCCTGCGCAAGCTGCAGGGGATCCGCGTAGTTGATGTCCCACCACTCTATGTGAGCCGCGCCAAACAGCACGGAAGAAAGAAGGACGGCCCGTATGACGCCGCGGCGGTCCTTGCCCATGACGTCGAGCAGCCCTCCCAAAAGCAGGCCCCTAAACATCGCCTCTTCGGAAAAACCGATGCAGGCACAGAGCGCGAGCGCATACCAGGCTTTTATCAGCCAGTCTTGTTCGAACCTGACCCCGTTTGCCACAGAGCCCACAAGATCGAAGACCGTCACCCCCACGGATACGGCCAACACCCACCATCCCGCACGCAACGCCCATCCCATAGACGATTTGCGCACGTCCAACAGGCTCGCGCCACCCAGCGCGCAGACGCTTGCGCCGGCGACGACGGAACTTCCCAGCAAGCCAAACAGATATACGTCGCTGCCAGTGAACATTGCCAGTACCGAGAAGAACACCTCGCCCACGACGCTGAGCAGGATGCCGAGCAACGCCAAGGAGCACGTGACGGAGCCCCGTCGCGCACGTTTGGTCGTCGCAAGCGACCCTTCGGCTTCGGCATCCGGTCGTTCGTCCGATGCTTCCGCCCAAGGCACGGGTGGCCCGCCAACGGCCGTCGTGTCCACAGGCGCACCACAGTCCTGACAATAGTGCGCTCCGTCTACCAGTCGCGCCCCACATTCTTTGCAATACATGAACGTCTCCCCATCTCGCTT
>JAGCBF010000196.1 GCA_017652285.1 Atopobiaceae bacterium | reverse complement strand
TGAGTGGTGGAGGCGCGGAGAATCGAACTCCGGTCAATACTGGTTCCCTGCTCAGGCTCTACAAGCTTATTCGCTGTTCTGCTTTAAGGCCAGCTGGGCACAGCGACGCGCGTTGCCGTCCCGAGCCGGTTCAATCTTAGCGCGCGCCATTCCGACAACGTGCGCGCGAGCATTTCCCTAAGATGACATCGCACCCAGGGCGGGAAAGCACCTGGGATTGACGCGCCGACTTATGTTATGCGGCGAGGGCATACTGCCCAGAAAGATTCTTTTTGCCAATTAATTTGACAGTACCCCTGTTTAACGTGGAAAGGAGACCACGACCTGCTCCTCACCTCAGACCCACCATGTCGAAACCAGTCGCCCCCGTAAGTTCAAGGGGAATGTGCCGCCACTTGCATGGCGCACCCGGCTCCACCTTGTCAATGTGCATGCGAAACGAGCGTTTCGCGCGAACTGTAGTATATACGCGGTTTTTCGAAAACGCCAATCGGTCACAAGACCGTTACGGGAGCCTGCGACGCACCTTCTTGGGCACGAGGAAGCCGAACGAGTCCATGATGTCGTCGTAAGCCGCCTTCAGCTCCTTGGCGGTCTCGGCACCTTCCCTGGCAATCGCGTTCAGGTCGGCGGTGGTCTCGGCAACGCCCTCGCGCGTGATGCCCAAGTCTACGTCGCCGGTCTTCTCCTTGAGCTTCTGCCCGCCGGACTCGACCACCTCGGTCGCCTTGTCGACGCCCTCTTCGGCCTTCGAGCGCACCTTGTCGACGCCCACTTCCGCCGTGCCGCGCACCTTTTCGAGGCCCGCTTCGGCCTTCTTGCGCGCCTTGTTGCCAGAATGCCCCGCAATCGCGGCGACCTTCTGCAAATAGCCAAGGTCCTCGGCTTTGCGCGGCTCCGTTTTGGCAGGAGCGGGCTTTTGCGCGGGCTCTTTGACTACCTCGACGATTTCCTCGACGAACTCGTAGTCTTCGGCCTCGTAGCCCTCGTAGAAGTACTCGACCTCCTGGCCGTCCTCCTCCAAGGCGAACCCGATCTCGTTGTCGTCCTCGTCCATGATGTAGTACAAGATGTCGTCTTCGGAATACTCCAACTCGACGGTCTCGAATTCCTCGGCCATAATCCTGCTCCATTCCGCTGCCGTCATAAATGGGGACAACCCCATTTTATGGTCCTTTACTTATAACGGTCCTTCATGGCGCGATCGATCTCGCGCTGCGCGTCGCGCTTGGCAATTGACTGGCGCTTGTCGTAGGTCTTCTTGCCCCGCGCGAGGGCGAGCTCCACCTTGACGAGCGAGTTCTCTTTGAAATACATGGAAACCGGCACGAGCGTCAGGCCCTTCTCGCGCGTCTTCTGCTCCAGCATGCGAATCTCGCGGCGATGCAGCAGCAGCTTGCGTTTGCGGTCGGGGTCCACATTGGCGATATTGCCGTTGCTGTACGGCGCAATGTGCACGTTGTGCAGCCACACCTCGCCTCCACGGATCAGCGCGAAACAGTCGGTGAGCTGGCAGTTGTTCTCGCGCAACGAGCGCACCTCGGTGCCCGAGAGCTCGATGCCGGCCTCGTAGGTCTCCAGAATCTCGTACTCGTGGTAAGCGCGGCGGTTCTTCGCGATGGACTTGCGCTCCCGCTTTTTGGTGTTGAACTCAGCTATCACCAGTACTCCTTCGTGCGCTTGCGACGGCGCTTCTTTTCCGGGCGGAAGTCCAAGGTCAGCTGGCCGTCGAGCGGCTCGCTCGACGCGGTCTTGCGCTCGACCTTGCCGATGGTCCAAGACGCCGCATCCTTGCCGAACGTTTCCAGCATCTTCATGCGCGCATCACGCAAGTTATCCTTCGAGTTCGCCCGCGCATCGCTTTCGAACTCGAACACACCCGAACCGCGCACATCGGCTGCGGCCGGTGACTGATAGTATGCAAGATACGTTGCCACGCAATAATCCTTCCAGAAAACCAGCTCTTATCATAACAGACTCCCAACGGGCAAGCCGCCCGGGAAACCTCGACACGACTTCGCGGGCTGCGAGGAGGAAAGGCGCAGCGGTAGCGAGGACTGTCTGAGCCGCTGAAAGCGGCGAGTTCCGCAGCTGCTGCGCCTGGACGACGAGAGGTTAGCCCGCGCCGGAGTGGAGAGGTTCCCGGACGGCCAGAGAAACCCGGGCGCCGGTCTAGTCCTCCACTTTGTACGCTCCGGGAAGCCTTTCTTTCCGATAGCCCTTCGCGTTGGCATCGTTTGCTTGCACGTGCGTGTGATTTCCTCCGACTCCTTCGGGAGTATAGAAAGAAAGCTGGACGTCAATCAGGTCCTTCTGGATATCGCGCACGTGGCTGATCTCGGTCACGCCCGCTTCGACGCGGTCCCCCGCTTTCACGAGCGGGTCCTGCGTGTGTATGAGCACGCAATCCATGTCCGGCGCCCCGTCGGGCTGGATATGTATCCGGATATCGGGAACTTGGTCGTAGAGCATGTAGTCTACGACCAACACGACCGTCCCCGTCACCGGCGAGCGCACGACGGTGCCGGCGGTAGCGCCAACGTCGATGGAAGTGTCCATGGGCGTCGTGTCGGTGGTCCGCCAGATGTGCAAGGCCTCCGCGTCGAGCCACTCCCCTTCTTGCTGGTCATGGTTGATCCGCGTGCTGCGCTTCTCCAGCGCCTTCTCGGGATCGGCCTCGGGAAGCTCGGTCGAGAACACGAGCGCATAATCATAGGAGGCCTGATGGAACAGCACGCCCGTCAGATCCGCCGGTGCAATTGGGCTTCGGAATTCGACGTCGCCGATGCGGGCGATGAGGGGCGTGCGATGCTGCCGCAGCCATTCTTCCTGTTCGGCGGCCTCTTCCTCTTCGGTGGGAATCACGTCGCCGGAGTCCGCGAAGTCCTCGGCCCCATCGGCCTGCTCGAACTCGACTGCCTGCAAGCCGAACAGCTCCAGGACGGGCTGCGCGAAGTCGGGCTTGATCACAACAACAGCTGTCACAGCGGTGACCAGGGCCAACGCAAGGAGCGCCATCCACATGAGAACCTGTTTAACCATCACCTCACCAACCTGAACTTAAGGGTGCGCGTGCGCCTATCTGCCTCAATCAGACGCAGCGCCACGCGTTTGCCCAGGCGGTACTGCTTACCCGTATCGGATCCAGTCAACGTGTGGTACACG
>JAGCBF010000195.1 GCA_017652285.1 Atopobiaceae bacterium | reverse complement strand
GGAATCCGATAAAATCTTCATCCGGTGTCTTACTCCGCTCGTCTTGCATGTGTTAGGCACGCCGCCAGAGGTCATCCTGAGCCAGGATCGAACTCTCCGTTCAAAAAAGTGTGCTGGCCCCGGCCCTGGGCCGGTGCCCTCTTCTCCTCCGCCGGACTTCGGTCCGCCTGGCCGGTGATCCGCTGATTCCCTCTCGGATTCACAAGAAATTAGAAGTTCTGTAAACTTTAGGAATCGACTCCCGGACTCTCGTCCGGGTCGAAACAATCTCTCGCTAGTCTGTCTTCGTCGATCTCATCGATCGCAGTATCCGGTTTTCAAGGTTCGCCGCGCGGCCACCGCCGCGCGAGGAATAACTATACGCTCCCCGAGGGTCGCGCGCGCCCAAAATCCCGCTCTCCACGATATCTGCACAATTGCAGACTCATGGAATTCGAGATTCGCACAAAACCGCAGGTCAGCGGCTTGTTATAGGGGAAGGAACTTTAGAGCCTCCTTACATGTTTCGTCGGCCAACTTGTTTGCGAGCCCCAAATCGGGCGCCTCCGCGCAGGCGCGCACATATGCCTCTGTGCGCGACGGCCTCAGCTGCACCCACGAGTCGTTGGCAAATCTTAGGATCAGGCCATCGGAATGACCGACCGCCACGGGCCTCATCCCACAGACCTCGGGTATGTTAAGGCCGGGCAGGATGTTTCTGAACGACTGTATCGACGCGACGTCGAGCTTGATGTTTCTTTGTATGTAATACAGATGCCCGATGCTCGCTTGCAGGTCTTTTACCAATTCGTCCAAGGGACGTCCCGTTTTAGCCACGTATTCCACGAGCAGAAGCGATGACAACAGGCCGTCTCTTTCGGGCAGATGGCTTGGTATTGCGATGCCGCCGTATTCCTCCGCTCCCAGCAGCACGTCCTTTTCTACGAACTCGCTGTAGATGCGGGTGAATCCCGTTGGCACGGCCGTGAGCTCACAGCCCAGGCGCTCTGCTTGGCGTCGCACATATGCAGAGCACGAATGCGTCACGACGACTCGACCCCATTCGTCCCTGTTATTTACCAGATGCTCCATGATGAGCGGAATGGACTTGTGGGGGGTTACGAAGTGGCCGTTTTTGTCTATGACGCCAAACCGATCCCCGTCGCCGTCCAACACCAAGCCCATATCGGCCCCGAATATCGTTACCGCCTGTTCGCATTTGTCGATCCAGGGCTCGGAAGGCGTGGGGTGCAGGCCGCTAAAGTCAGGATTCGGCTCGTTGTGAATCTCGTGCACGCGACAGCCAAGCGAGCGAAGCACCGAGGCAAGGTAGCCTCGTCCCGACCCATACATGGGGTCCACCACGACGTCGAGCGAGGCGGCCCCTATTGCGGAGGCGTCTACCATGTCCCTTAGGTGCAGCACGTACGGGTCCGCGATGTCTGCGTAGGAAAAAGCCCCGCGACTGCTGACGGGCGACGACGCCACGATGCGCGCCGCCGCGTCGTAGAAGTCGTCCGACACGGGGCCACCGTCCGCACCGCGCGCGGATATGCCCCCGAATTCGCACGAGGCGCTCGACGCCGTTAGCATGACCCCACCGACTGCCTGCGGATCTTGGGCGATCGCCCAACCCAGCGCCGGCGTTGGGCACGCCGAGCTGGAAACCAAGACGCGCAGCCCATAGCTGGCAATGACGCCCGCCACGGCCGCCGCATAGACACGCCCGTTGTAGCGCGTGTCGTATCCAACGATTACGGTAGCCCCTGGATGGGCGTCTGCCCATATGTAGGCAAAGGCGTCGGCAATGCGACTGAGGTTTTGCTCGTCGAACCCCTCGTCAAAGCGCGCTCGCCATCCCTTGTTGTCGAAGCGAATGATGCTCATGCGTTAGCCCACGCTGACGCCTTTGCCAAGCGCCTCCTTAAAGGCGCCGGCCTGGTCCTCGTTTGCGAGCGCCATGCGCGCGTTGGTCGCCGCCCATGCCGCCGGGGTCCCCGTGTCGCAGCCTTGGTCGGGGTCGACCACCAGCGCATACATTTCCTCTTCTTCCAGCAGGCGCTCCATGGCGTCAGTGAGCTGGATTTCGCCACCTGCGCCAGTCCCCTGAGTCGCCAGAAGGTCCATGATGCGCGGCGACAGCAGATAGCGTCCCACGATGAACAGGTGGGACGGGGCCTCTTCGGGAGAGGGCTTCTCTACCAAGCCCGTTACCTTCCAAACGGCGCCTTCTTCCTCGCCCTGTGCATTTGTGCCGGGCAACGATTCCACGCATTCGCCGGCGATGATGCCGTAACGGCTGACCTGATCCGCCGGCACGGGCGCCACGGCAATGACGGACGCGTCGTTATGCGCGGCAGAGACCTTGGCCATGTTGACGCACATTTGGCGATCGGGAACAAAGTAGTCGCCCAGCAGCACGAAGAAGGGATCGCCGTCCATTTCGCTCGCGGCGCAGTACACGGCATGGCCCAGGCCCTTGGGGTCGTCCTGATACACGAACGACACGGGCAGCGCGCTGGCTTCGTGCACCTTGTTGGCAAGCTCCTCCTTGCCACGAGAGCGCAGCATGTCCTCGAACTCCGGGTCTTCCGCGAAGTACTGCTCGATCTGGGGCTTCTCGTGCGAATTGACGATGACGACGCCGGTTACGCCCTCTGGCTCGAGCGCCTCCTCCACCACATACTGGATGACCGGTTTGTCCAGCACTGGCAGAAGCTCCTTGGGACTGCATTTGGTTGCGGGCAAAAAGCGGGTTCCAAGACCTGCGGCGGGAATGATCGACTTCATGGCTCTATTCCTTCCAAGATATGATGTGCATGCAGAGCATGCTAATGGGCCATGAAATGATACCCACCATTCTTTTGCTTCAAACGGCGGGGGCTGCAAACGGCACGTTACGTCGGGGGGACGGCAAGGCGGCACGACGCGTCCCTACGCCGCCTGAGCCTATTCGACGGCGATTCCTTGCCGCTCGAGGTAGTCGCACCAACGGGCCATGGTATCGTCGGAGATGTAGTGCTCGATAAGGCAAGCCTCCTCATCCGCAACGTCTGCCTCTACGCCCAGCTCGCCTATGAGAAACGCGCGAAGCACCCTATGCGCCGCCCATACACGCTGCGCATATTCCTTTCCCTCGTCCGTCAGCGAGACGCGGCCATAGCGCATCTGCTCTACCATGCCCGCATCCTTGAGCGTGGAAAGCGCCTTGCTCACGCTCGCCTTGGATACGCCAAGCTGCTCTGCCACATCGACCGAGCGAACGCCCAGCGTGGTGCCGTCCTGGGCCTCTTGGCTAAGGCGATATATCGACTCCAGATAGTCCTCGCTGGCCATGGAGAGCCCATGGCCCTGAGGTAGATCGACGCGTGCCATTTGTACCGTTCCCCTCCCCCTTCTGCGCTGCCGTCCCCCCAGACGACACGCAGGACCATACGTTTGCCTGCCCTACACCTCCAGGTTTACATCGGATATGGTCACGCGCGCCACGCGCGCCCCCAAAGACCGAAGTTTGTCGACGAAGCGCTCGTAGCCTCGATCGATATGGTATATGTCGGACACCGTGGTCACGCCGTCGGCGACAAGGCCCGCCATGACCAAGGCTGCGCCACCGCGCAGATCCGGCGAGCGCACCTCTGCGCCAGAAAGGCTGGGCACCCCGTGCACCACCGCATGATGTCCTTGAATCACGATGTCTGAGCCCATGCGCTGCAACTCGCTCGCAAACATAAAGCGGTTCTCGAACACGTTTTCTGTAATGACGCACGCGCCTTGGGCGACGGCGAGCAGACACATCGTCTGCGCCTGCATGTCGGTGGGAAACCCGGGAAACGGCAGCGTCTGGATGTCTACGGGCGTCAGGGGACGCGAACGGCTGACCGTCACCTCGCGGTCGCCACGCTCTATGGTGATGCCCATCTGCTCATACTTGCGCAGTACCAGCCCCAGATGCTGCGGGTCGAAGCCACGCACGCTTATGGGCTCTCCCACGAGCCCGCCTATGGCGACGAAGGTGCCTGCCTCGATGCGATCGCCGACCACGGCATGCGTCACGGGATGCAGCTCGCCCACACCATGGATTTCGATGACCGGCGATCCCGCCCCTTGGATGTTGGCGCCCATTTCGTTGAGCATGTTTGCCAGGTCCACGATTTCGGGCTCGCGCGCCGCGTTGTCGATGACCGTGACCCCACGCGCGTGCACCGATGCCATGATAAGGTTCTCCGTGGCGCCCACGCTGGCGAAGTCCAGCGTCACCGTTGCGCCCGTGAGCCCATGAGGCGCACTGGCGTGGATGTCGCCATGATCGACGTCAAACTCTACCCCGAGGGCCTCGAGACCGAGTATGTGCATGTCGATTTTGCGAGCTCCGATGTTGCAGCCGCCTGGCATGGCGACGATCGCCTTGCCAAAGCGCGCCAGCAAGGGACCAAGCACGGCCGTGGAGGCGCGCATTTGCGCCACCAAGCTGTAAGGAGTCTCCCAACTGTCCACCTTGCTGGTGTCTATGCGCAGCGTGTGCTCGTCCACGACCTCGACCGTTGCGCCGAGCTCCTTAAGGACCTTGCCCATGATGTGCACGTCAGAGATGTTGGGAACGTTTTGAAGTGTCGTTACGCCAGGGGCAAGAATGGTCGCTGCCATGAGCTTGAGCGCGGAGTTTTTTGCGCCTTCTACCGTTACGGCTCCCGTGACCGAATGGCCACCCTCAACACGAATGACTTCCATCTGTCCTCCGGAATCAATTGGTGCGTTTGTAGTGCGTACGTTTAAGATTACACCACAACCAGTGTTTTATTCAACGGAGTAACGGTAAGTGTGTCAAAAGGAGTTTCCCTCTTTTGATAAGGGCGCGGCGGGAATGGCAACAGGGGTTGTGTCCCTGTTGCCATTCCCCGTTTGCCCCTTAGGGCCGACGGCGTCGGTATGCCCAGGAGGCCGCCATGCCAAGCGCAGACACCAGCACCAGGCAGCTCCAAGCAACCACGTTTTGGACAAGACCCGTTGCGGGCACGCCGCTAAACGCGTGAGTGATATCCACCTGCGTGTCCGTGCCCGACTTGAGCGTAAGGTTGCGCGCGTCGTCGCTTGTGGCATCGCCTTGGGTGACGACGTAGGATGTTGCGTAGTCCACGTTCTCCTGCGCCACCACAGACATGCTCGTGCCATCGGGCAAGCCAAGGAGCGTCGCCTGCCCACCATGAACAAGGCTCAGGGTCGCCACGCCATTGTCGTCGAACACCACAGGTTGGTCGCTGCCCTCCAGCAGAATCGTTTGGCCCGCAAGCGTCGCTGACGTAAGGGTGATGTTGAAGGGTCGCGTGAGGTCCGCATGTTCTCCGGTCACGGGGTTGGTGATCGGGAGATTCGATTCGTTGGCATGCCAGATTATGCGCCGAGCACTCGGGTCGTCAGCCGCCTCGGCGTACAAGCCGTTTTTGTCGTTGGTAAACACGCCAAGGTTTTGGTCGACGGTATAGGTGCCAAAGGGGTCGCCGGAGCCGCCGTGTGCGATGTCCTGATCGTCGCTCACATACACGCCAATTTGAGAGTCTTCCTCGAGTCGCAGCGTGCGAATAACCTCGTTGGAGTTCTTGTCCAACAACACGTTAGCCGCACCATCTATTGCACTGTTGATGTTGTCAATCACCTTAACCGTGCCGTCGAACTGCATGGACGCAGCCTCTACGGCTCCGTGGCCCTCCTGCAAGGTCGTGTTGCCCGTTATTGTTCCCCCGTTTATGACAAGCGCCCCCGCATGTCCGTCCTCGTGCGCGGCATATATCGCGCCACCGCTTGTGGCACTGCAGCCCGTAAGCGAGGTCCCCTCATTGATCGTGAGCTCTGCGCCATCACCCACATACACGGCACCGCCTCGGCCTTGCGTCTCGAAGTCGTGGATGTCCGTGTTGGTAAGCGTCAACGAGCCGCTGACCAGGCTTATGGCACCACCGTCGGAGGTCTGGGCGTGCTGGTTGCCGTCAAACTCCAAGTCGTCTACCTTAACGGGGTTTCGCGTGTTGAAGGTGAGCAGCGAGCTCGAAGAGGCTCCCACGATGGTCGTGTGCTTTCCCGCCTTGGCAAGGTCGTCCGTGCTTCGGATGGCAAGGCTCGTGATGTCGCTGTTGGTAAACTCGAATCCCTGGCTCATGTTGTACCGCTCGTGGGTCTCCCACAGCGTCTCGACCTCCACGTCTCCCGTAAGGCCGTTTGCGTAATCGAATGCGCCATCGTTGGTGTCGGTCGCAAGGTATTCGAAATACGTCCAATCGGACCACTCGCGTTCTGCGGTCCTGTTTCGCACGCGCGCGACGCATTCCTTGTTTGTTACGACAATTGCGTTGCGGCCGGTAAGGGTTGTGGACACCGTCGAGCTCTGTTGCGTGTCCTCTGCCTCGAGCACCTCGGTTTCGTCCTGGACCCATTCCGTGTTGTAGTAATGCCCCTCCGGCTTTGCTTCCGTAATCTGGATGTCGTGGGGAAGGTCGCGTATGACGATCGTGGCGTTGGGCCTTAGACCAAACGCGACCTGTCCGTCCTCGTTGACCGTAAGCGTCCCCTCAACGGTCTTGCCCTCGTCGTCCGTTAGCACATATGAGTACGTGTCGCCAGCCGTAAGGCCAGAGACCACATAGGGGAATTCCTCATTGAGGTCTGCGCCCGTTACCTTGTTGGTAATCGCAAGGGTCTCCACGTAGCGATCCCACAACGTAATGGTTTCGTCCTCGGCGTCATAGGACGACGTCGGGTCGACCGTTACCGTTCTGTTGGCGTCGACCACCACGTTTACGACGGTCGGCTTCACGGAGACACAGCCTTCTGGCGAGCTTGTCTTTCGTACGAAGTAGTGCGCGCCGGCCTCCAAATAGAGGTCTTTACCGACTTCGCCGGAAGACGTCCAAGCCTCCACGCGCTTTGCCGTGTAAAGGTCGTCGCCTTTTAGGAGCTCGAGCTTGGCGCCGGCAAGGAAGAAGTTTGTTGCCAGGTTCATGTTTTGCACGCAAACATGCGCCTGCCTCACGTTTTTGAGGGTCACGACGTATCCGTGCTGGTCTTGCGTAATCGCCTCTGGGTCGCTGCACGAAACAGTGCCGTCGTTATCCACCACGATCGTGAGCTCACCATCTGCAGAAAGGTAGCCCTCGGGAGCCGCGAGCTGCGTAAGCGTGTACGAGGTGCCCTGCGGCAAGTCCACCCGCTTGTGTTCCTTATCGCTCACCCACTCGCTCCTAAACTGCTCCTCGCCTTCGGCTGGCTCCGGCCCGGCGATCCTAAGGGACGAGCCGACCACAGGCGTGTCGTCTTGTGCGTCAAGCACAACAAAGCGCACCGGAACCGTGTTGGCATTTCTCACGTTTTGGAAGTCGATGTGCAAGGTCCCCTGGTCAACATCCACCTTCGTGCCCTGCGTTACAAGATCTTGGCGGTTAATGCTGGTCTCGCCGCTGTGCAGAAGCGTTTCCTTGTCGTCCTTTGTGACCGTTGCCGTGTACGACGTGGCGTACTCGGTGCCGGCCTGAGTCACGACGACCTCCGCGCCCGTAGGAAGCTTGGAGAGCGTAACGCGCTCGTCGCCCTTAAGCGCAAGTTCGAGCGTTGCGTTGCCAAGCCGGTCTGCGGTTATGGTCTTTGAGCCGGCGGCGTACGTCTCGTTGGGCTTAAGGCCCGTGAGGGCAACCGAATAGACAAACTCCTTATTGGGATCCGCGTCTTCGCCAGACACGTGGTTTTGGATGACCGCGTCAACGGCAATGTACTTGTCGTACATGTTTACGACGCGATCCGGCAGCGGGTCCTCTTGCTTTCGAATGGTAACCACGCCATCCCTATCAAGCGTGAACATGACGGAGTCCGCAATGGCGTAATCCCGGGGAGCATCCATTTCTTGCAGCGTGTATTCTCCTGCCCCGATCCGCACGGCGTGATGCTCGTCACCTGCCGCGTCGGACGACCTCCAGCTGTCCACCACGCCACCGCTCGCATCCAAGAGCTCAAGGTGCGCGCCTCCCAAGAACTCCTCGGGCTCCACGCCGAGCTTCTTCTTTCCAAACAGCACGTCGTATTGCTTTACCTCGTGGTGCGTCGCCTCGGTATGCAAGTCCTTGTCAAGGCCGCTAACCTGGGTAAGGGTCGCCTCGTTGTCGATCTTTCCTTCCTTGGTATCCACGATGCACGGAATGACGATGTGCAGCGTTTCCTTTGGCAGCAGCTCACCTATGGTAAAGGCAAGGCGACTGCTCAGGTCGCCCTCCAAAAGAAGCGATGCACGCGTGGAAGCGGCAATCTTTACGCCTGTGGACGGGTCGTCGCCCACGTAGACAAAAATGTTGCCTTTTTCGGGCGTGACGCCTTCGGGCAGCACGTCCTCAAGACGAATGTTGCGGTAGTCAAACACCTCGTCGGGGTTGGTTACAGAAATGTCGTACGTCAGCGTGTCCTTATAGGCCAGGAGCTTTGGCTCGTCGGCGGTCCCCGATGCTGGCGTCGACGTCAGGGTGACCACGGGATCCACGGGCTTCATCGTAACGGTCGTTTGGTATTCCAAGTTGCGGTGCTCGACGACCCCTCCGACGGAGCTGATCCTCGACGACGACTCTGCCGTGTTGACGGCCGTCTTGCCGTTTAGCGACTCGTCCGCAGGCGACATCATCGTAAGGTACACAACGATGTTGTCGCTGCCAGCCAGCACGAAGTCGTTGCCGTTGACGTCTTTGGAGCAGTCGATGGCGATTGCCGTAACGGTGCCGGACGGTCTGGTCGTGCTCCACACCGACGTGTCGTTTAGGTCCCTGGGCAGGTCCTTTATCTCTTGGGCATCCGTTGTCGAGTAGTACACGACCGGCTTGCAGGTGGCGCCTTCTGAGGTGACCTCCGGAATGCGGATGTCCTCAAAGGTGCCTTGCCATGCCGACGTAACCCCATAGAACTTGGAGGTCGTGGCCGTAACCGTACCACGGTCGATAAGGTCGTACAGCACGATGCCATCGCTTCGGGCAAAGTCGGATTGGCCGTAAATCAGCCGGTAGGTGTAGGGCGTCTGCGCAATGATCTCGGCATCCTCCGCGTACTCGTTGAGCGTATTGACCGCCTTGAAAAAACCCGAGGAAGAGACGTTGATGCCTTTGAACTTAATGTTGGCCGAGGCATAGGCAACGTATTCCCCGTATTGTTGCTCCTGCTCGCCAAAGACCTTTTGTCCGTTGACGATTTCGTTGATCCGCTTGACCTTGGGAAGAATCTCGTAGACCTCTTTGGTCGTGCTCGTGTTTGCAAACGCAGAGGGCGAATACAGGCTCGTGCCACGCGCGATGATGTTTTCGTAGCTGTTGGTAAGGGTGTAATGCAGCGACACGCTGGGGGACTTTATGGATTCCGGCATGCCAATGCTGGTGATCATCATCGTCTGGCCCGATCCCAGCCAGTCGGTGACGTATTCCACGTTTACCATGCTGCGGTTGAGGAGCGTGGTGCCGGCTTCCACGTAAACGCTGGACTCGTCCACGGTGGTATCGAGGGGAAGGAGCTCGTAGAACACGCCGGCATGGATGGGCTTTTTTCTACCCGAGTCGTTGTAATGGTAGCCCGTGACCGTTACCGGAACCGTTTGGATGCTGTTGGCGTTGTCGTAGGTGGCCGTGCCCACCGACTTGCTCACCCTTAGACCCGTCTTGCTCTTTCCGCAGTTGAAGTAGTCTTCCCTGGTCATGGTCAACAGCGTGGTGTTGTCGGCGTTGGCAACCGCCCTAAACGTGGCCTTGTTGTAAAACTGGGTCGTTACCTTTGCAAGATAGTCCGGCTGGACCAGGTTCTTTACGTGCGTCGTGGCGTTGATCCGTATGGTGGGAGAAACGCTAAGATGCGTGCGCCAATAAAAGGTGCTGTGACGAACCTCGAACCCAACCGTGTCCGACGGCAGGACGACCGTCTTGGCCGAGTTGTTGGTTATGTACACGTCCGTATACTTGTAGTACTCGACTTCCCCCGCCCTTCTCAGCCATACCTCCACGGGCTTCCACGAGGAATAGGCCGTGTTGGCAAGACTGTGCCAGCCCGACTCGTCCTTGTAGCCGTCGGAGTTAGACAGAGAAATGCTCAGCCGTGTGACGTTGTAGTCGTTGTCGCCAAGCCTTACGCGTCGGTTGGCACGCGACGAGTAGTAGGTAACATCGCCTGGCGCGCCGTCACGCACGATCATGGTGTAGTCGTTGGCGTAATACAGGCTCGAGTCGCCCTTTTGCACAAGGTTGTCTGCGCCTGGCCCGTACATGGAAAGGCTAAACGACGTGGTAAGGGGCTCGTCGTCGAGCAAGGAGTCCTGACCCGTCCTGAAGCCCCTATAGCCCCACCAGGTACCGTAGCTCTTGGAGGCGCTGAGACCCGTGACCGATTCGGACGTGGGCGTAGGCCGGTAGGGCTCGTAGACCCTAAAGTCGACCTCGCAGGGTATTGTCCCGTTGCCGGTCTCTTCCAGTCCCGACGACGTCCAGCTGCCCTTGACCACTTCCTTTTTGTACAGCGTCTTGCGGTTGTTGACGAGCTCGGAATACGGGTGCCTGGTAACGACGTAGTTGTTGGCAGCATCCGTATACACGACCTCATAGGCGTCTTCCAGCCACTCCTTGGAGGTGGTCTCAAACTGCCCCGAGGTGCTCCCCTGTATGTCGCCATTCGCATGGATGGCAAAACCGCCGTGGGTCCAGACTACGTAGTAGTAGTCGTCCGCGTCGTCCGGCTTCGTTCCCCACGCGCTATCCCAATACCTTCTTACCGCGGACGATCCTCTGGAGAAGTCTGCGGTATAGGACGTTTGCACATAGGTCTTATAGGCCGCCGTGCATAGGTCCCTGGTCTCGGTAAAGCTGGCGTCGTCCGACGCGACCGTAACGGTATAGGCGCTGCTCTTTGGAGCGTAGTCGTCGTTTTCCAGCACGTTGCCCTGGGCATCCAAATGCTGACCGGTTTCGTTGCTGATGCGCGCCGCCTTTACGTCCTTGATGTTGGCGGTATACGTGATCTTTAGGTCAAACGTTACGTTTTCGGTCGTCTCGGTGTTTTGGATTACGTAATAGTCGCCTTCGTCTATGTAGTTCCACCGTAAGGTCTTGCTCGTGGCCGGCGCCTTGGGAATGTAGGCGACGATGTCGTTGGTCCCCCGTATGTTGTTGCCGTTCCAGTCCATAAACACATATTTGGGCACCCGGATCTTTATGGAACCCGGCGAGAAGACCTTGCCCCCCGTCTCTTTGAGCGCAAAGCCAACGTAGGCATGCGCCTCGACGGTCTTTGAGGCCGAGCCGGCCACATACCAAGTAAGGCAATCGTTAAGGTTGGTAAGCTCGCTTGTTGACGCATCGGTCCATTTGGCGTCGAACTCATACTTTACCGGCTCGTCCTTCTCGATCATGGAAGGACGCCACTTGGCGTAGTACGTTACGTTGTCGGTAATGGCAGTGGAGGCGCTCAGCGCCTCGCCCGTATAGTCAGCGTCGGGATACCAGCCATCAAGCACGTATCCCTCGCGATACGTGCCCGGGATCATGGACAAGGACTTGCCCTTCTCCACGGTATCGGTCGTAACGACTGGGTTGCCGTCGGCATCCTTGTAGTCGGTCCAGTTAAAGGTCACCGTGACCAGCTCGTTCCACCTTGCCTGTACGGTAACGTCCTCGGTAATGGTCGTTTGGTCGTTTACCTCGGCGCCTTCGCTCGTGTACCAACCTGCAAAGACGTAGCCGTCTTTGGTGGGCGTTGGATAGCTTTTGACCCTGGTACCCTTTTTAACAGAAACCGACTCGCACGCAGAACCGCCGTCGCTGTCAAACGTGACGGTGGCGTAGCTTTCCCACTTAGCCTTTACGGTTATGTTGTCGGTTAGGGTCGTAAGGACGTTTACCTCTATGTCCTGGCCATCCTCGTCCTTGGCAAAGAGTCCCGCCTCGTCAAGAAGATACCAGCCCACAAAGGCATGGCCGCTCTTGGTGGGCTCGGGATAATGGTCTGCCTTGTCGCCCTTATACACAGAAATGGCGTTGCAGTCACTTCCTCCATCGCTGATAAACGTAACCGTGACCCATTCGAGCTTGTTCCAATGCGCCGTCGCGACGTTTTGAGTCCTTAGGTCGAGCGTGACCCCATCGACAAGTTCGCTGCCGTTGGAAATCCTTGTGCTGCCGACGTACCAACCGTCCAGCTCGTACCCATGGTTCGTGACCTGCGGAAGGTTTTGCACGGCATACGACTTGATCGTATCCAAATCGGTTATGGGATCGCTGTCGACCCAGTGCGTGTTTGTGCTGGGGTCGTACCCTGGGTAACCACCGTTCGTGTTGTAGCGAAGATGCCGGGCAATGACGCTCCATTCTGCATAGACGGTGGCGTTTGCCGTAAACTCCGTGTCGGCCGTTACCGTGTAGCGCTCGCCGTCCTTGTCCAGCGCATACCAGCGCACGAACGTGTAGTCGCGCTTGCTTGCCGCCGGCTGCTCCGTTTTGGGGAGGGTGCCGATCTTGCCGGGCGCCATCTCTCGCACTTCCTCGCCCACGATGCCGCCTTGCGCGTCAAAGGTGATGGCGACCTTCTTTTGCCACAGGGCGTAGAAGTGCAGGTCGGTTTGTACGGGCATGGTTTGCGAGTACGACTGCTCCACGCCGTCATTCATGAGCATCCAGCGAACAAAGGTGTAGTGCTCCCTCATGCTGGACGGCAGCAGGCCAAGCTCTGTGCCAGGCTTTACCTCGCGCGACGGTACCTCGGTGCCACCGTTGGGATGGAAGAAGATGCCGCAGGCGGTGTAGTCGTCCCATTGGGCATAGAGCGTAACGGTGGCGCCGTCCTCATCCGTCAGCTTGTTTACGACGTCGGAGGACGAGAAGCTGTCACCTGTTCCGTCCTTTCGGGTATTCCACCCGGTAAAGTGATACCCGTCCTTGGTAAACGGAGCACTCAACGTGTATTCCTTAAGGGTGGTGAGCTTTACGGAGATCGCCGTGCCATCGCCACCGTTTGGATCGAGCACAAGCGTGTAGGCCGTGGACCACGCGATCGCCTTGTTTGCGTCCTCGCCGCCAACCAAGGGGAGCCTGTCGTTCATAAAGGCGTCAAGGTTGCTGTTGCTGCCGTAGGTACCAAAGTCCTTTTCCTTGTTGCCTCGCTTTTCCATGCGCTCGTCGGTAACGTACACGCCAATGGACGCATCTTCGCCAAGGCCTTTTGCGGTCGTGTGAATCGTCGTTTGGTTGTCGTGCGCAAGAACGACGTTGTGCTGGTCGGTCGATCCCGCAAGACGATTGTTGAGGATGTGGACGTTGCCCTCAAAGTTGAGCTTCGCGCCATTTGCGCAATCGACCGCACCGCCTTGTGGCGCCGCGACGCTACAGCCGGTAATCTTTACGCCGTTGACGCCGTCCTTGTCGCCGCCATAGAAATTGGCGGACTTGCCTGTTGTGGCAAGGTAGAGGGCCGCGCCTCTGCCGGTCGTGGACGTCGTGCCACAGCCGCTAAACTGCGTGCCGTCCTTAAGCGTTACGTTTCCCGCGCCGTACAGTCCGCCACCGTTGCCAGCCGCCGTGCACTTTGAAAGCTGGACTCCGCTCATTGTGCAGTCGCCCACAGCATACACGCCGCCACCATTGGTG
>JAGCBF010000194.1 GCA_017652285.1 Atopobiaceae bacterium | reverse complement strand
TCAGCTGTTTTTTTCGGCCGTCCCCCGCGAACGAGAAGCGAATCACCAGTCGCGCGAACGGCTTCCGAGCTGCGTCATGCCGGCCCTGGCACCCTTCTCGCGGTTGCAGACGCGGTGGGATGCCCCGATGTTGGCCATGTCGTAGACCAGCTCGGGCCACCTGCTGCGCGGCCTGATGTGCTCCGGCTCCCACGACAGCGGCGTCGACGACGGCGCGACCGAGTAGTCGATGGGTCCGCGCTCGCCATGGCAGATGCAGCACGGAGCGTGGGTGGCCAGGTCCCTCTTCCAGCACCTGGCGCGCACCTTGCGCCCGTGCCGGGTGGACCAGGGGTCGCTAGCGGCCATCGGCGTGGGCGTCGGCCATCGACATCAGCCCGACCATGGCGAAGAACGCAGCGACGCCATAGGCCGTGCCGAACGCCTTGCCGACGAGTATCGACAGGGCAACCACGATGCAAGTCATGGCGCCTTTCACTGGGCACCGCCTCCCATCACGTCCGCGATCATGCCGGTCATCCGTTGCCTCGCACGCCGACCCACCATCCCCCTCGTCTCGGGGCCAGCCCGATGCCCGCCCCGCCGGTCTTCTGCCGCCGAAACGCGACGAGGCCGCTCTCGCGGCCCCGTGGCTGTGAAGGGATATGTGATGTCGCGCTGGCGGCGCTCATGTTACCTATACCACGTTGGATGCGTAGGGTGGCGTATCATTGCGTATCATCCTCGGCCAGTCCCTCGCCCATCGTGGTGGCCACGACGCCGTACGCGTCGCCGACCTCGATGGCCGCGGTGGCGCACTTCTTGAGGTGCGCCGGCGAGTAGCCCAGCATCCTGCCGACCTCGAGCCACGTCTCGCCCTGCAGGTAGTGCCACCACAGCGCGTCCGCCCAGAACGTCGGGACGAGCGCGGCCAGACCGTCGCGCCCGTCCCTTCCGTACAGCATGTCGCAGGCCATGTCCATGACCGCCTCGTCGCGTGCCATGCGGCCCTCGATGTCGCGCTGCCTGTCGGCGAGCGCGATGACGCGGCGCTCCAGCGAGTCGTGGGCGTGGGTGGAGCCCGTCGAGCCGACCATGCCGGCGCCCAGCGACTCAGCGCGCAGGCGCAGCGCTATGAGCTGGCGCTCGCACGCGGCGTAGTCGTCCGCCGCGATTCGCGCCGACTCCAGCAGCGCGCGCGTTTCTGACGGCATCAACACCCCCTTTAACCTGCCCATTCTACCACAGCCGCCACCCTACGACACCTTGCCGTGGCTGTGCCTTGCGTGACGGTACCCAGGCAACACGATGCACTGCTCCACCACCGCCGCCCCTTGCTTTGCCAACACAGCGCCGCGCGATGCCTCGCCAGTACCGTACCGAACCTCACAACACAAGACCCCTGCGTGACGCAACTCGACAAAGCCCCTGCCTTGCGATGCTGAACCTAGCTTAGCCCCGGCCACGCAGCGCCCCGCGATGCCACTGCGACGCTTTGCAAACCCGCAACGGCACGGTGCCAATCCGACGCCGGACATTCCTGTGCCAAACCACAGCCACGCTTTGCTTTGCCCCAGCATGGCCGTGCGTGACTTCGCCGATGCGACGATCCGCGCTGCGTTGCCAGCACGGCGCAGCGCATTGCTAAACCGCGACGAAGCACTGCGCTCCACTGCCAGAACGGAGCAGGCCGGTACTTGGCTTTGCGTGACATTGCCGCTGCTGTGTATCGCAGCGCTCTGCCGCTACCTCGCTGCACTGTGCCCTCCCATGCCACCGCTCCGCAAGACTAAGCGAAGCCATCGCGGTGCTTGGCGGTGCCGTCGCTAGCCCACGCGGTGGGCGACGTGGGTGAAGCGCCCCTTGCCCGAGTTGCGCCACTGCCCCTTGCCGTGGAGCCTGCCGTAGGCCAGCCACTCCATGACCAGCGGCTCGAGGTCGTCGCGCAGCATGTGGACCTGGAACGTCTGCGTGGTGCCCGCGGGCACGGTCTCCGAGTTTGCCAGCGCCACGCGCTCTCCCTGCGGGGTCGACGCGCGCAGCGGGCGCTGGCAGCTGCCGACCTCGGCGCCGTCGGGCAGCACCAGCGGGATGCGGCGCGGCGAGACGAACAGCAGGCCGTCTATCTCCTTCTTGTACGCCTTGAGCCCCTTGGACTTGGTGCCGTCGGCGCGGCGCAGCATGCCGCAGCTGTCCTTGAAGAAGCCCTTCCACTGGTAGTCCCACGTGAACGGCTGGCCGTCCTCGGTGCGCGGGAACACGGTCATGGCTCGCTCCTCGACGGCCTCCGCCCCGATCGCGGCCACCTCGTCCGCGCGGCTCGGCGCGTCGGGCGCCTTGCTGGCGATGAAGCGCGCGTGAATCTCGGGGTCGGCGGATGCCGTGCCCAGCAGCTCGTCGATGTAGGTCACGGTCACTTCGATGGTCCTCATTGCTCGATTCTCCTTCCGCAGTTCGGGCAGTAGTGCGGGGACTCGCCATGCCCGTCGTTAAATGTCTCGCCGCATTCCGAGCAGACGTACTCACCGATGCGCTCGTCCTCTGACATGGCATCTACCTCAAAGACGTCGTGGCACGTCCCCCTCCCCAGCGTGGCCTCGACGGCCTGCTCGGGGGTGAGGTGGCATACGCTCATTGTCAGTCGCTCGTTATCGTATCCCCATGCGTTGTACATCACGCCATCCACGTACCATGTGGCCGTGCCGTTGTCCCAGCGCCACTTCACCCCGCGCTCGTCCAACAGCCGTCGCAGTTCGTCAGTCGCGGTCATGTGTCCTCCAACCCAGCCAGCTTGCGAAAGTGTCGCTCAACAATCTCCGCGAACTTCGCGCTGTCCTCGTCATCGAATGTAAGTTTCTGGCCCTCGAAAATGACGCTCGCCTTCGGCATTGGGCAGATTGGCTCATCTTCTGCTGGATGAATGTAAGTTTCGGCTACCGTTCCCCCGTCTGCGTACGCCTCCTGCCATGCGCTCACCTCGCGCACCTCTAGCCACATGTCGCACTCCTTGATTCCGTAGAAGATGCGGCTGAATCTCCGGTGCTCGTCAAGCCATTCGAGCGCCGCCTGCTCACGCTCTTCGTCGGTCGCGTTGCCCTGCCAGTTCTGCCTGCCGCCCCAGTCGCGGAAGTTGACTGCGGCGGTATGCTCGATTCCGTGTTCCTTGCAGCAGACTCGGTACTCCTTCATACCTCCACCCCCAACTCGCTCATGCGGTCATCCAACTCGCACAACTCGTCCTCGTGCTCCCCCGCATAGTCATCGCCAAGCACGACCAAGCAGCAGATAGCGCGGTGCATGTCCCTCACAAGCTCCCGCAGCTTGGCGTTCTCAACCGCGAGACGTTCGCACG
>JAGCBF010000193.1 GCA_017652285.1 Atopobiaceae bacterium | reverse complement strand
GCTAGGCCCCTTTCGGCCAACGATCCCAATCGAGCGTGAGGGTCTTTGCCTTTCGAGTCTTGAGTCAGGGTACCTGTCCCCCTGACTCACCGGTCAGCCTCGAGCCTCGGAGGGGCGCGCGTGCTCAAAAGCTGGGGAGCTTTCTGATTCAAAAGCTGGGTAGGTTTTGAGCCGTCCCCGACAAAACCCCAGCTCACGGGCTCGCGCGTCAGAAAGCTACCCAGCTTTTTCGAACAGAAACCTATGGAGCTTTTTGACGCGGGGACTTGGCGCCAACGGAGTGAGCCAGGGTACCTGTCCTCCTGACTCAAGGGTGCCTGTACCCCTGAGTCAGGAGGACAGTCGCCATCGGGGCGGCTTTTCGGCCGACAGACTCGTTCGCCACGCCGTGAGGACCCCGATTAGTGGCCAAAAGGGGCCTAGCCCCAAACGGCCAATCGGGGCGATTGCCCAATCGGCCATTTGCCCCAAGCGGCCCGACCAGCCATATGCGCGAACCATGGCATGCCGCAACAACGGCACCTACGGCCATGAAGGTCGGTAGGGGCATAAGTAGCAATTGTCCCCTTTATGTTGCCTCGGGTGCGCAGGGCGGGTCGTGTCAGTCTTGCTGGATATACTAATAACCAGAAGAAAGGAATTCTTATGGCGAGCATATCCGTGGGACATCAGGTGTACTTGTACAGGCTCTTCGTGCGCGAGGTCGGCGTTGGGCGTCAGACTCCGCTTGCGCGCATGGAAGAGGTGCTGGTCGCAGACGACGTGCTGCCTTGTGACTTGGGTTGCGCCAACACGCGCGAGCTGCTGGAGCAGCTGCCGGACTTCGTGCGCCTTACGGTGTTCAAAAAGGGTCGCGTGTACGCAACCGTGGTGGCTCAGCCCGCTTGGGACGAGGCGCTTGCCCGCGCAGACAAAGAAGACGCGATCAAGCGGCCTGCGGACAAGGGCGCCAAGACGTGGAAGCGCAAGCGGAATCGCAGCGAAATCCAGCCCGTGAGGCCACGTCCGAAGAATCGGCCAAAGCCGGTGCCGGAGCAAGCGGCGGAGGCGGCCGAACCGAAGCAGGTGGTGGAGTCGAGCACGCCGGAGACGGTGGTGCTGGAGCAGGTGGTGGAAACGGCCGTGCCGGAAGCAGCGGTACCGGAGGCCGCCGTGCCGGAGGCAGCAGTGTCGGAGGTGGCTGAGCCGACGACCGCCGTGCAGGAGCCGATGACCGCAGAGAAGCCCACGTCAGAGGTGGCGCCGACGCCAGAACAGCAAGAGAAAACCGAGCCGGAAGCGGCGCATACCACAAAAGCGACCGAGTCGGAGCCGGAAGCGGCGCCCGTGACAGAACCCGCGCTCGTGCCCGAACCGAAGGCAACCGAACCGAAAGCGGCACCGGAACCGGAAGCGGCGCCAGAACCGGAACCAGTCGCGCCAGCACCCGCGCCCGAGCCAGAGCCCGCGCCAGAGCCCGAGCCAGAGCCGCCGACAAAACCGGAACCCGAACCCGCGTCTGTCGTCAAACCCACGCCAGCACCCGCGCCAGCTGCGCCGGCCGCGCCTGTCGCCAGCACTTCTCAGCAAGAGCACCCGCGCAGCTTTGCGGAGCAGGTTCAGATTGCAAACGAGCAGCTCAGCGCGCTGTATCAGGTACTGCCGCTTGACGTGGACCCCATGGAGCTGTTGGACGAAGATTGGCGAATCGCGCGGTCGACCTCGTCATTCGAACAGAAGGACGGCATCGTGACGTTTCCCCTTAGGTATGTGCGCAACTCAAGCGGCGAGCCCGTGCGCGTGTCCATGAGGCGCGGCGCGGCAGCGGCATCCGGCAAGCGCTGGTCCATCACCAACGTGGAGGGCGAGCTCAACGTTGCGTTGGAAGGCCTACCCGTCGCCGGCATCGACGCCGCTCGCGAGCTCGCGCAGTTTGCCGTGCTGGGTCCTTGGGACGAGCTGGTGGCAAAGCTCGACCAGCTTCGTGCCCCAGCCTTTGGCCCGGCAGACGACGAGCTGCAGGAGTACCTGTCGATCACGTTCCACCGCGTACGGCTCGAACAAAAGCTGGTCACATACGACAACGAATCGCGGCTCGCCTTCGACACGGGCCTGCTCACCACACGCGCGCAGAGCATTCTCATGCGCTTTGAGGCACGCGAGGGCGACATCGCTTGGCAGTTCACCGACTTCTGCACGGCCGGCAAAGACAACGCGAACATGCCCACGCCAGAACCCGCGCAGTACCTGACGTCTCTTGCCGACGTAACCATATCTTCGGAGGCGGACGTCTACGTACGGCGGGAGCTGATCGACACCTATGGACCACGGCTCGAAACGGCTGCTCAGACGGCGCTACGTCGCGTACGCAGAGATTATCGGCTAGGGACGCCGGCGTATGACCCCCTTACCAACCAGCTACGTCTGTTGGTACCACTGTGCCTGGCAGACAAGAGCCACGCAGACCACGCGCTGGTGCTCACGCCATCCTCCGACCCTGGCCAGCACGTCTTTGTGGCCAGCGCCATTCTTTCGCTCGAGCGCGCGGCCACGTGCGCGCGCGTGGTGAGTTTGGAACTCCCGCGCTGGATGGATTCCGCCAAAAAGTGGCCGAAAGGGGCCTAGCCCAACGCCATTTAGTTAACAGAATAGCAGGTCGGGACCCGTGCGCGGC
>JAGCBF010000192.1 GCA_017652285.1 Atopobiaceae bacterium | reverse complement strand
TTTGGCCGAAAGGGGCCTAGCCCCAATCGGCCAAAAAAGGCACGATGCGTACGAATAGGGAGAAAGCCATGATCTTGTTTCCTGCCATAGACCTTATCGCCGGCAACGTGGTGCGCCTGCGTCGTGGCGAGCGCAAGCACATGGACGTGTATTCCAGCGATCCGGTGGCGGTCGCCCGCGACTTTGCCGCACGGGGGGCTTCGTGGATCCACGTCGTCGACCTTTCCGCCACCTTCGAGGAGGACGAGGACGCGCGCGCGGCGAACGCGGCGGCCATTCGCGCCATCTGCCAGGTGGAAGGCATCTCGGTCGACACGGGCGGGGGAGTACGCGACCTCGCGGCGGTCGAGCGTCTGGCCGATGCCGGGGCAAAGCGCATCGCCATCGGCACGGCCCTCGTACGCGATCCCGTGTTCGCGGAGCGCGCGGCGGCGGACTTTGGCGAGCTCGTGGTGGCAGACGTCGCGGCACGCGACGGACAGGTCCGCGTCAACGGCTGGCGAGAGGGCGAGGGCGTGTCTGCCGACGAGCTCGTGTCGCGCCTGTCGCAGCTGGGATATCGTCATCTGGTCTTTACCGACATCGCGCGCGACGGCATGCAGACCGGCATCGATGCGGCAGCATACCAGCACATCGCCCACGTCGCGGGGTTTCCCGTCGTCGCATCGGGCGGGATTGCCACGCTCGACGACCTTCATGCGCTTGCCTCGCTCGGTAACGGTATTATAGAAGGTGCGATTACGGGTCGCGCGCTGTACGAGGGCGCGTTTACGCTGGAAGACGCCCTGACCGCCGCTCGCGCTCGGTAGCGAGACGGGATGGGAGGCAACCCCGCGTCGACCCCGCAGGACCATCTTACGTAAAGGCGCGTCGCGCGCCCCAATAAAAGAAAGGTACGTGCGATCATGGCGAACGAAGACACGCGCTCGGTGCAAACGGAACAGCTTCCCAACCAGCCGGAAGGGACGTCACCCAAGGTCGTGACCGTGGCCATGTGGGTCCTGACGATCGCGTTCGTGCTCGGCGCCATCGTGCTTATGCCGAGCCTGGGAGGCGTCATCGTGCTGGTCGGCGCGCTGCTCGTCTGCCCGGCACAGCTGTTGCGTGGGCTTCCTCCCTTCAAGCAGCTGTACGGGATCAGCGGCGGCGGCGTCATGGAAAAGATCGTGCGCATCGTCATAGCCGACGCGCTGGTGCTTGGCGGGTTTGCCCTTACCCCATGGCGGGGCGGCACCACGGTCGGCTCCCTTATCGACCTGCAGCTGGCGAACGTATCTGCCGTGGGCAACTTGGAGTACTCGAAAGATCCCATCGACGTCAACGACGTCGTGACGTGCTCGTCTAGGTTCGTCAAGCTCTCGTCAAAGGACGTGACGCCGGCAAGCGAGGTGGGCAGGCATGTTATGGCGCTACAGCTCGCCGAGGGCCCCTTTACCAAGGAAGCGCAGGTCGAGCTGGTCGTGCTGGACACCAAACCTCCCGTGATCAAGCTCAAGGAGAAGACCGTGAGCGTGTCGCTGGGCGAGGCCTTCGAAGCAGGCGACTTCATTGCGTCGGTGAAGGATCCCGTGGACGGCAACCTTTCTCAAATAGCGGCAGAGCCCAAGGCCTCGAGCAAGAAGGTCGGCGCGCAAAAGCTCTATGACGAGGGATGGTACGTCGTGTCTCCCAAGGTCAACACCAAGCGCGCCGGCACGCAGGAGGTCACCGTCACGGCATGCGACCAGCATGGCAACAAGGCGACGAAGACCCTTACCGTGAGCGTGGACGATCCCCTGGCAGGCGTGACGCTCAAGGCGAAGAAGGAGACGTTTGAGTACGCGAAGGACAAGCTCGACGCGACCCAGCAGGTGACCTGCTCGGACGCTTCCGTCAAGGTGTCTGCGGACGAGAGGCTCGACCTCTCCACCGTGGGAAAGAAGACCATCGTCTTTACCTTGAGCAAAGGCAAGAGCACGAAGAACGAAAGCGTTGAGTTCACCGTGCGCGACACCAAGAGGCCCGTCATCGAACTCGTCGGCACCACCGTTACGGTGGGGCGTGGAGCAGCATACAACGCGTTTGACAACGTGGCGACCGCAAGCGACGTGGTTGACGGCGCGCTGCAGGCCGTCGATGCCGAGCCAAGCGAGAATGGCGACGGGTGGTTTACCATAACGGGCAGCTACGACACCAACGTGGTGGGGCGCTATGACCTCAACGCCGTGGCGTGCGACAAGAACGGCAACCGCGAAATCAAGCGCTTTGTGCTTGTCGTTAGCGATGCGCCGGTGGAGGCAGCGCAGGACGACTCGCAAACGACCGTGACGCTGTCGGAGGATGATGCGGCCGAAGGCGAGTCGGCCGCCGAGGAACAAGACGACGAGTCCGGCATCGCGGTGCTTGAATAAAGCCGTGTGCCAACGTAAGGAAAGGCTTCTTATGCTCACAAAACGTGTCATTCCGTGCCTGGATGTCAAAGACGGCCGCGTGGTCAAGGGCGTCAACTTCGTCGATTTGGTCGATGCGGGCGATCCCGTGGAACTTGCGCGCGCCTACGATGCCGAAGGTGCCGACGAGGTCGTGTTCCTGGACATCACCGCGACCTCCGACGACCGACGCACGACCGTGGAGCTGGCTTCGCACGCGAGTGCCGAGCTGCGCATTCCCTACGCCGTGGGCGGGGGATTCCGCGACGTTGCGGGTATGAGGCAGATGGTCGCCGCCGGCGCGGACAAGGTCTCCGTCAACTCGGCGGAGGTAAATCATCCGGAGCTCCTGACCCAGGCGGCCGCCGCGTTTGGCAGCCAGGCCGTGATCTGCGCAATCGCTGCCAAGCGCAAGGGCAAGGCCGACGAGTGGGAGGTCTACCTTGCGGGCGGGCGCATCGCCACGGGCATCGACGCAGTGGCGTGGGCAGAGGAGGCCGCGCGACGCGGGGCGGGAGAGATTCTGCTGACCAGCATGGACCGTGACGGCACCAAGGAGGGCTTCGACCTGGCGCTTACCCGCAAGGTGGCGCGCGCCGTCTCGATTCCCGTCATTGCCTCTGGCGGGGTGGGCACGCTCGAGCACTTTGCGGAGGGCATCCTGGAAGGCGAGGCCGACGCCGTGCTCGCCGCGAGCGTCTTCCACTTTGGGGTCTTCTCGATTCGCCAAGTCAAGGAGTACATGGCGTCGCAAGGCATTCCCGTGCGCCTCGACTTCTAGTACGATAACAGGAATGCATGAGAACGCACACCTTGCAATAACGACTGTTCAACGAAAAAATCCGTAGCGTCTCTTAAAAAATGTTATGCTTATACCTGTCTGCCTGTGATAATAAATTGGTGTTCTCTGGTGCACGGAAGATTGACACCCGTAACGATGAACGCCAAAACACCCTGCGAGGGAGCATGGTATGGGTACGTTGGACATCGTGCGTACAAAAAAGCTTATGTGGTTGGCATGCATATGTGTTTTGACATGGCTTTTTGCTTCTCCCTCGTTTGCATACGCGCAAAGCGGCGACAACAAGGTCGTGCGCGTGGGCTGGTACGAGTCGGCCTTCCACAGCACGGACCAGTTTGGCAGGCGCTCCGGCTACGGGTACGAATATCAGCAGCGCATCGCCACGTACACTGGTTGGACCTACGAGTATGTAGAGGGCAGCTGGTCCGAGCTTTACGAAAAGCTGGCCGCGGGCGAGATCGACCTCCTAAGCGACGTATCCTATACCGACGAGCGCGCCAAGCAGATCCTCTACTCTGCCGAGGCCATGGGTTCGGAGGGCTACCACGTCTTCATCAGCCCCGACAACGACGAGATCAAGCCGGACGACTTCTCCACCTTTAACGGCAAGCGTCTTGGCGTCAACAAAAACAGCATCCAGGAGCAGCTCTTTTTGAGCTGGGCCCAAAAGCACGACGTGCACCCCGAGGTGGTGGAGCTTACCCAAAAGACGCCCGAGCTTTTGGAGATGCTCGCCAACGGCGAAATCGACATGCTGGTGACGTTGGACACCTACGGCACCTCTGCCGACGTGGTTCCGGTGTGCAAGATCGGATACGCAGAGTCGTTCTTTGGCATCAACAAGAACCGTGCCGACCTCAAGCGCGAGCTCGACCTCGCCATGAGCCGCAACCTGGAGGACAACCGTGACTACAACCTGCAGTTGGCCGAGCGCTTTAATCGCGCAAGCTCGGTAAACCGCTTCCTTACCGATGAGGAGCAGGAATGGCTTGCCGAGCACAAGACTATTCGCGTGGGCTACCGCGACAACTTTCTTCCGTATTGCGACCAAGACGACGAAACGGGCGACCTGAGCGGTGCCCTTGCCGACTTCCTTGACCTCGCAAAGGACGCCGAGAAGAACGGCGAGCTCCACTTTCAGACCACGGCCTTCCAGACGACCCAAGAGGCCTTGGAGGCCTTGGCAAACGACGAGGTGGACTGCGTGTTTCCCATTGGCCTCAGCGCCTACGACGGAGAGCAGATCGGCATCATCGTTACCGACCCCTTCGTGCGCACCGACATGTACGCCGCCGTGCGCGAGGCAGATCACCAGGGCATCTCGCCGGATCGCACGATGACGGTGGCCGTCTTGTCGGGACACCCAAGCCACGAGTCGTTTATCAAGGACTACTTCCCCAACTGGCACGTTGCCTACTACGACAGCAACGAACAGAGCTTTGCGGCCGTGGGCAACGGCAAGGCGGACTGCACGCTGGTGAGCTCCTATCGCATCAATCGCATAGACAACCTGTGCAACAAAAATGGGATGGTCACCCTGGCCACGGGCAACGCCATGAGCCTCTCGTTTGCCACGCGCCGCGCAGACGACTGCGTGTATTCGATTCTCAACAAGGTCACCCGCTGCGTCCCCGACACAGCCATAAACTCGGCGCTCACCAACTACGGCCTACGGGACACGCACGTGTCGTTTGGCGAGTTTCTTATGGACAACCTCGCGGCCTTCATAGCCGTCGCGGCCGTAATCGCCGTCGTGATCCTTACCCTGCTGCTCCGAAACATGAAGTCGGAGGCCAAGCTGGCAGAAGGCAACCAGATCATATCGGAGGCGGAGCGTGACCTGCTCACCGACCTGTACAACTGGAACTTCTTCCTCGTCTATGCCAACCGCATCCATCGCGAGCAACCCGAGCGACCCATGGATGCCGTGGTCATGAACATCGACCGCTTCCATTCTGTAAACGCGTTGCACGGCAGGGAGTTTGGCGACCAAGTGCTGCGTCAGATGGGCGCCGAGATACTGGGCTTCCTTGACACGACCGATGGCATCGCAAGCCGGTTTGAGTCGGATCGCTTCGACATCTTCTGTGACCATCGCGACGATTGGCAGGCTCAGTTTGTGCGCCTGCAAGGCCGTATGAACGACAAGTTCCACAACGCCGCCATCCACCTGCGCATGGGCGTTCAGCCTTGGCGAGAAGGCATGGAGCCCGTACTGCAGTTTGATCGGGCACGCACGGCCTGCAACTCCTCGCGCGGTAACTATGCGGCCGGCGCGGTCATATACGACGCAGCCATGGAGCGGCGCGAGGAGCGCGACCAACGGCTGCTCAACGACCTTGGCAGCGCGCTGGAGCATGGTGAGTTCGAGGTGTTCTACCAGCCCAAATACGATATACGGTCCGAGCGGCCAAAGCTCTTTAGCGCAGAGGCGCTGGTGCGTTGGCGCCACCCTGCGCTGGGCCTCATACCGCCCGTCGACTTCATCCCGCTGTTCGAGCACAGCGGCCAAATAAGTGCGCTTGACAAGTACGTGTGGGAGAAGGCAGCCCGACAGGTCGCCGCATGGCGCGACCGCTACGGCACGGTCCTGCCCGTCTCGGTCAATCTGTCGCGCGTGGACGTGTTCGACCCCGGTCTGTTCGACACCCTCGACGGAATCGTGTCGGCACACGACCTGACCAGCGCCGACCTCAAGCTCGAGGTCACCGAATCCGCCTACACCGAGGACGCCGACCAGCTTATCACGATCATCGAGCAGCTGCGCGACAAGGGCTACCAAATCGAGATGGACGACTTTGGCTCTGGCTACTCCTCGCTCAACATGCTCTCGTCCACGCCTGTGGACATCATAAAGATGGACATGGCCTTCATTCGCAACATAGAGCACAGCGAGAAGGACCTGCGGCTGGTGCAGCTCATCGTAGACATCGCGCGTTGCCTTGACGTGCCGGTAATCGCCGAGGGCGTGGAGACTCTGCATCAGCTGCAGCTGCTCAAGGAAGCTGGCTGCACCCTGGTGCAGGGCTATTACTTCTCGTGCCCACTGCCTGTCGCGGAGTTCGAGCAACGCATATTTGGTGCCGCGACCGCATAAGGGGTGCGACCATGTACTACTCGGCAATCGGCTTGCTTGCAGCCCTGATTCTGCTCGTCGAGAATCTGGACATACTGGCCTTTGGCAACAAGGAGTTCATGACGCCGTCCTGGACGGTGTACCGAAGGTTCCTGATCGCAATTCTCGTGTACTATCTTACCGACATCCATCTCATAAACTTCTCAACCTGTACCGTGTTTGGTCTTTTCTATCCCCACCGTGCGCGCTGATCGCACTTGTCCTTGTCGGCCGTCAACGGACGTCGTCGGCGCGCGCTGCTTTGCATTGTGAGCCTGCTATGATATAAAGATGTATTGATGGGCAGTTGGGTTACCAAAGGAGGGTGGCAATGAAAGCATCTGACAAGCAAGCGCAGACCAAGCGCGACTTATCCAATGCGGAGCGTGCGATCGACAACGCGTTCAACACCGGCAGGGCAGATCGCGCGACCATCACCAGCAAGGCCCATGCGGATGCCGAGGAAGCCGTACGGCTCGTCGGCGTGGCGATGGAGGCCGACGAGATGGCCGACGATGCCATGCGCATGAGCGTCATCGCAAGCCAAAATGCGGATGCGGAAGGCATCAGGCGCGCCCGCACGCGTGTGCGCGACGCCCGCAAGCAAGCCAAGGATGACCACAAGGCGGCGAGCAAGGCAGCAAGGCAGGCCTACGACGCGATTCGCTTCTCTGCCCCCAACAAGCTGGGCTTCATGCGCGTGATTCAGGTGGGCTTCTTGCTGCACATCTTTAGCACGTTGCTCGTGCTGTGGCTCACGTCGCGCGACGCGATCACCTACGACTCGGGCACCCTCTTCGACTGGGTCATGATCATCCTCGAAGGCGTGGGCTTTTGGTTCTTCGTCAACCAATACAAGATCGGCAAGCCCTATATGATCGCCCTGGGCGGCGTCGGAATCGTGTATAACATCATCGTCGACGTTATGCGAGGCTCGTTCTCGTTGGGAACCTTCTTGGGCAACACCGTGTTCTACCTGATCCTCGTGTTCTACTTCTTATTCTCCAAGCGCGTGGATTACGTCATGGTCAACGACTTCTCCAAGCACGAGGGAACCATCGAGCGCGAAGAGGTCCAGATCAATCGCAAGGGCTGGCCGTTCTATCGCAACCTCATCATGTACTTTGTCATCTTCTCTGTGTTCGGCCACTGGATGGAGGCCGGCATGTGCCAGTTCATCATCCTGGGCTGGGTGGAAGGCGAGTACGATCCCACCAACACCATGCTGTGGCGCGACTGGCTCTACCCGTTCCCCATGGAGGGCATGGCCGTGGTCATCATTGCCGTGGCCCTGTACCCGCTCTACAAGTGGCTGCAAAAGAAGTTCGACAACAGGATCATCCCGTACGTGCTGAGCTTTTTAGCCAACGCCCTCACCTGCTCGATCATCGAGTTTTCCATGGGCCTGCTCATCAACGCGGACTACCAGCTGTGGGACTATCGCGAGAACTTTGGCAACATCATGGGCCAGGTGTGCCTGCAAAACGCCGTCGCCTTTGGCGTGGCCGCCTCCATCATCGCCTGGTTCGTGTACCCGCTCATGGAGCGTTGGATCGCCCGCCTGCGCCCAGAGATCGTCAACATCGCCTTTGTGGTCATCGCCGTGTTTGGCGGTATCTTGTGGTCACTCTACATCATCGATCCGCCCAAGTCCTTAAGCGACGCGCAGATCGCCAAACAACAGCTCGACGAGCGCGAGCAAAAGACGCAGGAAGAGAAGGAAGGCATGGCGCTCATGTTCTCGATACAGGAGGTCTCGGCAGGAAGCGCAAGGGAAAGCGTGGGCGAGTCCGAGTACCTGACCGACGAAGAGAAGGCCAAGCTCGACGAGAACCTTGCCGAGATTCAGCGGCGCTACGAAGACATGCAATCGCTTTTGATTCCCGTCGAAGACGCCGAGCAGCTGCAGGACGCGGCGTAGCGAGTCCGGCACATAGGCATGCGCGACAAGCGCCCCCATGCGTGACGAACGTGTGGGGGCGCGTTCTTTGGCGGCAGCCTTTGGGTCCGCGGGCAAGCCGGCGTACCGGTTGCGCGCTATTGGATGGTGACGTTCGATTCGCAATAGGGACAGGTGATGGTGGTGCCGACCTTGCCCTTTACGGATGCGTTGCACGACGGGCAGCGGCAGGCGATGACGGGTGCCGTCTTGGACTTTGCGCGCGTGAAGGCGTTGTCGAACGCCCCAAAGATCTTACCAAACGACTCTGCCACGGCGGTGCTTTCGGCAAAGGCCTCAACGCCGGTCGCGCGCAGGTTGTCCTCTTCCGCCTCGTGCCCGACCAACAACTGGGTGATCTGGTTGACCCAGGCACGAACCTCCTTCTTGGCCTCCAGGCTTTCGAAGGTAAAGGTAACAAGCTCGTCCGTAAGCGACAGCTCCAGCTTGTACGTCATGAACTCGGACGTGTCGAGCCGGCATTGTGGCTGCCCATCGACGATGCGAATGCTGGAAAGCGGATACACGTCGTAGCCCTTGACCTTGCCAAACATGCCCTTGCGCTTGTACACGATGTTGTGGTTGGTCAGGGTGAGCTCGGACCTGGTCATCGAAGACATGGGTCCGGCCTTGCCCGCGCTTACCTCCTGTGCCCTCAGGATGACCTTCTCGTCTGGAGCAAATGCGTATCCCGCCATGCGTGCCTCCCCGTGCGATCCTTGTTTGCTGTACCGTACCAGTATACGTCACTTGTCAAATCGGTTGTGCAGGTCGCCTGCGCAAGGCCCCTTTGGGCCAGTTGACAACACCTAAGTAGTATGATGGAACAGATGAGCCCTGCCACCAAAGGAGATTGCGCATGAACGAGCTTGCACGATCATATCGCCAATGGATACTCTCCCAAGAGCTCGAGGGGCTCCGGATAGAGAAGGTCGACGACGAGCACCTGCGCATACATGGTGATGCGGCGGAGGGCTGCGCGAACTTTTACGATATGGGAGAAGCTACGGTCGTGGAGCTTCGTCTGGAAGCGAGGCCGAGCGGCGAGGCCCTGTTCTTTTTGCACTTCGAGCTAGAGGACCTTGTCCGAGCGCAGAACCTGTTTGCCGAGATGCGCCTTGCGTACGAAAAGACCCTGCATACCGACGTGCGCCACGTGCTTTTGTGCTGCTCATGCGGCATAACGACGACGTTTTTTGCCAACAAGCTCAACGACACGGCGCGTGACTTGGGCGTAGGCTACGACTTTTGCGCCATGCCGCTCGAAGAAGCCAAGCGCAACGGATCGAACTTCGTCGCCGTGCTCCTTGCGCCGCAGGTGGGGCATTTGCGCGCAAGCGTGGTGGCCGCCCTGCCCGACACCTTGGTCATCGAGCTGCCCGCGTCCATCTTTGGGGCCTACGATGCCAACGCCGCGCTCCATCTGGTGATAAGTGCCGTTACGGGCGAGCGTACCGCCGCCGCGAGTGACTTGAGGATGGCGCGCGACTTCGACAAGTCAAAGCGCGTGCTCGCTGTGAGCTACGTGCACCGTGAGGACGAGTCCACGCTGAGCTACAGCGTGCTTGACCGTGGGGAACGGACGATTTCGGGCATGCTGGTGCGTCCCGTCTTCGATCCGCTCGTCCTGGACGACCTTGCGGCGACGCTGCACGTAAAGGGCTATCCGCCCGAAGAGTTCGATGCGGTGGGAATCGGGGTTCCCGGCGTGGTGGACGAGGGCGTGGTGCATACGGGGTTGGGTCGCGGATACGAGCGAGTCGAGCTCGCAAAGACGCTCGAGGAGCGGTGGGGCGTTCCGGTGTTCGTGGACAACAACGCCACCGCCGCGGCTGCCGGTTGCTACGTAAGCCAGCGCGACTGGGATGACGTGGCCTTCCATGCGCAGACCATCGGCGTCTCGGCCTGCGACGAGGGCCTGGTCATCGGCGGGCTTCCGCGTGCGGGCTTTGGAGGCTTTGCGGGCAATCTTAGGCATCTTGCGCGGGACTTCTCGCTTTCCATGGAATTGGAAGACGCGGCGTGGCGCTACGACGGAACGCTTGAGCTGCTGGCGTGCTATCTGGCTGCGACGATTTGCGTGGTGGCGCCGCAGGCGATTTTTGTATGGTGTGACCTCGTGCCCGATATGGACGAGTTGCGTGACGAGCTGCGTAAGCGGATTCCCAGCGACATGGTGCCCACGCTCGTGGCCGTGTCGGACTACGACGGCCTCGTGCTCATGGGAGAGCTGTCGCTGTGTCTGCAGCGCCTGTCAAACGCCAAGAGGGACTAGGTCGGACCGAAAGCGGTCTTCTGCTATTTTGGAATCAGTTTTTTATTGTCGGCGCATGCTGGTAGTCGCGAATCGGCGCATTGCGCGTCGAGAAAGGAGGACGAAAGGACAAAATCGTTCGGGGGGAGGTTGCACCGGCGCGCATCTAGCGTGATCGTGGCACTCATCATGGTCGTCGGGCTGATGCCCGCCCAAGGACTGAGGGAGGCGTTGGCCAGAGACGGAGGGGATTCCGCCTCGGGAGATGCTGGCGCCAGTACCTACACGCTGGAGATTCCCGCGACGGTGGCGGTGGCGCAAAGCGGCTGGAACGCCACTGCAGGCATAAGCGCGTCCGGCTCGCTGGAGGATGGCAGGAAGCTCGTCGTGACTGCCAGCTCCGACGACGAGTTCGCGCTCGTGAGCGGCGAGAACAAGGTGAGTTACAAGCTGGCGGAAAGCGGCGACGCGAACACGACCTACGCCAGCGCGGAGGAGAAGACCTCCTGGGAGTTCGAGACCCTGGGCGAGGACGCCACGATCCAACCCATGGGCATCGTCGTGGAGGACTACAGTACCAAGCCTGCAGGCACCTACGACGACACCGTGACCTTTACGGCTACGACGTCTACTACCGCGTCCACGTCCAGGGCCTGGGCTGGATGGCCTGGGCCAGGAACGGCGAGCGCGCCGGCACGACGGGCATGTCGCTTCGCGGCGAGGCCGTGCAGGTCGTGCTCGTCCGCAAGGGCGCCAAGGCCCCCGCCAAGAGCTTCAGGGGCGCCACGCAGAGCTACGCCAAGGCGTTCGCGAGGAAGTAGGGTCCTGGATCCTGCCGCCCCCTCGCTGACCGACCGTGGCCCCCGCCCCTCCCCAGGGGCGGGGGCCTCCTCCTTCCGCGGGGAGATGGCCGATCGGGGCCAGGCCCTTCTCGGCCCCTTCTGGGCCGTTTC
>JAGCBF010000191.1 GCA_017652285.1 Atopobiaceae bacterium | reverse complement strand
GCCGATTAGGGCTGGCCGATTGGGGCTAGGCCCCTTTCGGCCACTTGGGGCTAGGCCCTTTTCGGCCACTTTCGGGCCGTTTGGGCACGTCACGGTCCGGTAGCCGGTACCGCCGCCTCGACACGACCGCTCCGGCGGGCACAATCGTCCAAACGCTCACGAAACGCCCAACGCGGCAAAGAAGCGCGCAAGCGTCGCCTCGTCGGTACGCTGGTTAAAGGGCGCAAGTACGCGCAGGTACGTCACGTCGCCCAGCAGGTTGTTGGAGGCGTCGAGCGGGGGAGCGTCGAGCCGGCCCGCCAAGAGCGCGACGCCGTCGATGCCGGTACCCGCCTCGCAGATCCCCACGGCCGAACGTGCGACGTATTTGTCCACGCAGTCGTTCATCTTGCGATGGAGCAGGCCATGTGCGCAATACTTGGCATCGATCAAATAGGTCTTGCGCTGGCCATCCTGCCGTATGACCAGCAGATAGTCGGGTGTCCAAAAGTCCGCGTCTTCCTCGTTCTTTCGCGGTATGCGTCGCGGCACCCGATGCACGTCGACGCCGTTTTCCTCAAACCTGCTGGCATACAGCACCGGCTGGTAGTACAGGTCCACCAGCGTAGTGCTCCCGTCGTCGTCCGCACGCGCCAGATGATAGGTGTTCGCGCACCGTGTCTCGTTGTCGTACTTGTAGTACCAGTTCGCGAGCCGGTAGGCATAGCGGTCGATGGGCTTGGCGTACGTCTCGTCCTCCAAAAAACCGTTGCGCCACAGCCAATCCAACATGCGATGCAGGGCACTGTACTCAAACAGCTTGTCGGGCTTGATGGCGTGCAACGACAAGTCCATGCGGGCAGGCGGCTCGTTCGCGCAGATGGACCAGGTGCGCAGGGCATCAAAGATCTGGGCGTAGGTCGCGTCTCGCACGAACACGCCCTCGCGACGGGGCACGGCAAACGGAACGTGCATAACGGTGCCGAGCCCCTCGACCTCGTCATCCATAAGCCCGAGCATCTCCTCGATGCGCTCCGTCACGTCGTCGCATATGCGCAAAAGCTCGCGTTCGCGTCGTGCGTGCACGTCCAGCAGCTCCAAGGCGGGAAGCGATTGCGCGCGCCGCCGTCGCGCGGCCTCCGCGTCCACGAGGTTGCGAAGCGCGGTGCGTTGCCACTCCGTCTCCACGTACATGGACTGAACCGCCTCGCGGGTCTGCCGAATCTGGTCATCCATGGACGCGATAAGCGCTCGCGTCAGGCGATTCTCGTCCGTATCGTGCGGTCCGACCCGCCCGGGCTCGTCGCCGCATGACGTGGGAAACGCGCCGCCCGCTCCCTCGAGTCCGTCGAATACCAGGTCGAGGGCATCGCTTGCCATCTGGAGCCTAAGCGATACGGGCGCGTACGCCCAATCCGTGTTCTCGTCGACCGACAGGCGCCCGTTGGTCAGGCTGACCGGCCCGCGGGCAAACATCCATTCCGCCGCCTGGTTGCCCTGCGCATCCATGAGCGAGCGATACATCCCGCGCACGTTCTCCTCTTCGCTGCGCTCGTCGACGCCCCCCTCTGCCTGCGGTTCGTTGAGCGACACGATGTCTGGCGTGTACAAAAAGACGTCGTCTCCCTCAAAGAACTCTATCCGAGCCTGCACGCGCGCAAAGCCGCAGGTAAGGATAAAGGGATGCCGCGCGGTCTCGTTCGCCTGCGTGTCGTCGACCACGAATCGGCATCTGATCTCGCGACCGCGGTCACGCGTGGCGGGAATGGTCCTAAACGTCGACGTCATGTACAGCTCGCCGTGATCGTTCACGCTCAGCGTCGCGCGTCGGACCGGGGCGCTGGTGCGAATGTCGAACCCCATGGCGTATGCGTCGTCCTCCCACACGGCCCCGTCCTCGTACAAGTTGACTGATGCGGTGGTCGGGTCGTTTGCCTGGGAGACGATCGATAGAGGAACGCGAAGCGTATTCGTGGTGCCGCGCTCGCTGATCCACAGGTCCCCAACGTCCAAGATGCACCCAATATTGCCATTGTCGGCGTCATGCAACATGATATCGTCCCATTCCACGGTCGTTTTCTTATTCATTATGAGCAAACTTCGGCAGCATGCGGCTCACGCTTCGAGCAGCGTGCAATACCGCTGGCGAAAGATAATCCCTCTTGGCGGAAGTGTATGACCTTAATGTTCTTCTGTTTGATAAGGTAAGAGGCGGAGAGACAACACAACGGATGGCGAGCATGGAACGATATCGCATAGGCCTCATGGTGGGCAACAAGTCCATAGATTACGTGCACTCAATTCGTATGGGCATTCAGAACACGTTGGAGGAGGCAGGTCATACCCTCATCGCCATCGCGGACCTCATCCCGTTTCATTCCAGAATCAACACCACGTCGTACTTTAGAGTCGCCTTCGAGGTCGCCGCGCGTCTTGACCTAGACGCCATCATCGTGCCGGCTGGCATCATATCGGGCTATCTCACCAGCAACCAGGCAACCTTGGCCGAGTTCCTGAGCATCCTCGACCCAGAAAAGACGCTCGTCATCGAGCGTGACATCCCGGGATATCGCTGCGTGCACAAGGACAACAAGCCCGGCATGCACGAATGCATGCGGCACCTCATAGAGGATTGCGGCTTCAAGCGCATCGCGTGGATTGCAGGGCCGAAGTCGAGCAGCGGGGCGCGCGAGCGAGAGGAGATATTCTTCGAGGAGATGGAGGCGCACGGACTTGACGTGCCGTCGAGCATGCTGGGACGCGGGGACTTCTCGGGCGAGTGCGGCGACAGCATCGAGCGCATCATAGACGACAACCATGACGTCGAGGCCATAGCCTGTGCCTGCGACCTCATCGCGCACTCGGTATATCGCATCATGCGAAAGCGCAAGCTCGTCGTCGGCACCGACATCGCCGTCACGGGCTTCGACGACCACGAGATGTCGTCGCACATGGACCCGCCCCTCTCCACGGTCCATATCACCGGGTATGACCTGGGATGCATGGCCGCGCGCGAGGCCATACGCATCTGCCAGGGCAAGCCGCAAGAGGAGTCGGTGCTGTCGAGCACCTTCATCGCGCGCGGATCATGCGGGGAGGACTCGCGCGGCCTTGTCGACGAGTTCAAGGCCATGCTCAAAAGCGGCCCCATCTGTACGGACATCATCGTGCAGATACTTGTGGAATGCACGCTCGTCATGGCCGGTCGCCGCGTGACGGAATCGTTCACCAACGCCATGTCCGTCTTTCTCAACCACGTGTTTGAGGGCTTTGTCAGGCACGAGAAGTCGCGCAGCCACACCGACCAGCTCCTTTCGTCACAGGAACTCGCGCTGCTCTTTAACCAGGAGTACCGCAACCAGCTTTCGCTGGAGGGGTTCCAGTCCTGTGCCATTGCGCTTCTGCAGGCGCTGGGCGAGGTGCTTCCGCCCGAGGAGTCAAGCTGGATCATCGCGCAGATCTCCAACCTGCTGCTGGGCATAGGACGCATGCTCAACGTGCAGATGCAGGAGAACAAGGTGGACATGAGCAGGCGAGAATGGACCGCCTTCCACATAACGGACGACGCCCTGCACGCGTCGACCAGCGACCCAACGGATGCCTACCAGCGGATTTTGGGCGAGTTTGCCAACCTAGGCGTCAGAAAGGCGGACTTGTACCTGCTGCCCGAGCCCGTGCCCTTTATTGGCGCGCGTTCGTTCGCGCTTTCCGACACCCTCTTGCCCATCGGTCACCTTTCCGACAAGAGCGTGCAGGTGGCGCATGATGAAGGGCCCGTGGCCCTGCCAAACGTCTTGGGCAAAGTGATCCCTCGCTACGGAAGCGCCGCCGTATACACGGTGGGCGGCATCATGGCAGGCGACGAACTCATGGGCGTGGCGGTCATCGATGCCGGCACGTTGGACGACGATGGCCAGCTCATCGCGTTTCTCAACCTGGGCGTGGCGCTCAAGCACATGCAGATGATCGCCAACGAGCGCGAGTCGAACGAGATCTTGAGCCAGAGCAACATGATGCTCGAGCGTCAGTCGCACTACGACGAGCTGACCGGCATACTCAACCGTCGCGGCTTCATGAGCAAGGTCAGCCGGATCATGAACAACCACAAGGGCGAGATCGGCGCGTTGTTCTATTTGGACCTGGACGGCCTCAAGTACATAAACGACACCTTTGGCCACGATGCCGGAGACGAGGCGATCCGCCAGACGACGCGCGTGCTTTCTGCCTGCATGCCCCCCGACACGGTCCTAGGTCGCCAAGGAGGAGACGAGTTCATCGCCTTTACGCTGGTGGATTCCGGTAGCACCATGACGGCGCTCGGCAGGGCCGTGGATGCCGGCATGGCGACGTTCAACGCCACGCATTCGTATCCCTACGACATCTCGATCTCGTACGGCGGCGTGCGAATGGACATAGACGACGACTCGTTTGCCAAGATAACCAACTACATGATCCAGGCGGACGAGCGCCTGTACGAGATGAAGAAGCGCCGCGGGTCAAAGCGCGCCTCTCGCTCCTCCATCGTCGTGTAGCTGGCGGGCGCCAAGGCGCCTTGGTCATCTTTCGTTCATCTTGTCATCTTGTCAAGGCGCAGCGAGAAGAGCCTGCCCTTTCGTTGCGCAATACGGTGTCATGTCGTGGTATACTCTCGAACTGCTTTATCTCTTTGCTACAAAGGAGTTACCATGGCAACAGACACCGTGGAGCGTCGTGACGGTATTCCCGTGTACGATGCAAAGGCCATAGAGCCAAAGTGGCAGGCCGTATGGGAGCGCGAGGAGACCTTCAAGGCGCGTGACGATTCGGCCCGTCCAAAGAAGTACGTGCTGGAGATGTTCCCGTACCCCTCCGGCGACCTGCACATGGGCCACGCCCGCAACTACACCATCGGCGACGCCATGGCGCGCCAGGCCCGCATGCGCGGCTTCGAGGTGCTGCACCCCATGGGCTTCGACGCCTTCGGCCTCCCGGCGGAAAACGCGGCCATCAAGCACAACACGCAGGCCGGCGTGTGGACCTACAAGAACATGGACCAGGCCGTCGCGACCATGAAGCGCATGGGCTTCTCCTACGACTACGACCGCCTGGTACGCACGTGCGACCCCGACTACTACAAGTGGGGGCAGTGGGCGTTCCTCAAGATGTGGGAGAAGGGCCTGGCGTACCGCGCGACCTCGCCGGTAAACTGGTGCCCCAGCTGCAACACGGTGCTCGCGAACGAGCAGGTCGTGGACGGCAAGTGCTGGCGCTGCAGCTCGGTGCCCGAGAATCGCGAGCTCAGCCAGTGGTACCTGCGCATCACCGACTACGCGCAGGAGCTCCTGGACGACCTCGACAAGCTCACCGGCTGGCCGGAGAACGTCAAGGCGCAGCAGCGCAACTGGATCGGCCGCTCCGAGGGCGCCGAGATCGACTTCGCGCTGGCTGCCGAGGACGGCACGACGGCCACGGACCGCCTGATCACGGTGTTCACCACGCGTCCGGACACGCTCTACGGCGTGTCGTTCTTCCTGCTGCCGCCCGAGAGCCCGCTCGCCGCGGAGCTCGTTGCCGGGACTGAGTACGAGCAGGCCTACCTTGACCTCAAGAAGTCCGTCGAGCACGTCAGCAGCGTGGACCGCCAGGGCTCCGAGCGCGAGAAGCACGGCGTGTTCACGGGCCGTTACGTCATCAACCCGCTCACCGGCGTGCCCGCCCCCATCTGGGTCGCCGACTACATCCTGTTCGACTACGGCACCGGCGCCGTCATGGGCGTGCCCTCCGGCGACCAGCGCGACTTCGAGTTCGCGCGCAAGTACGACCTGCCGATCCCGCCCATCATCGCGCAGAAGGACGACCCGCTGTACGAGGAGCTCAAGGACGAGCGCGGGATGCGCGTCACCGACGTGGACTGGGACCACGCCATGGACGCCGAGGGCTACCTCATCCAGTCCGGCCCCTTCACCGGCATGAGGAGCGGCAAGCATTCCGAGGCCGTGGACGCCATCATCGAATACCTGGGTGACCGCGGCGTGGGCCGCAAGACTGTGCAGTTCCGCCTGGGCGAGTGGCTCATCAGCCGCCAGCGCT
>JAGCBF010000190.1 GCA_017652285.1 Atopobiaceae bacterium | reverse complement strand
CCCATGATGGCGACGAACTCGCCTTGTTCCACGGCACACGAGACGTCGCGCAACGCCTCGACACCAGGACCCGACAGCCGGGTCTTGTACACTTTGCGGACGTTTTTTACCTCAAGCAGAGCCATGTGCATCCTTTCGTTGACGCACATCATTCTAGCGCACTACGTCCGCCGTCATCCGAAGGCCCCAGCGTTGCACATCAAAGATTTGCCACTTGGCAACGCCGGGGCCACGTCGTTCTGGCACAGCTCTGTACAATTAATTATGAAAGCTCGACCAAGCCGCAGGCGTCACCGTACGCATACACCTTGCATGGCCCCTGCAATGGGAACTCTGCGTACGCCTCTTGTTCGGGATAAAGCCGCTTGATGCGGACAAGATCGTCGCCGACGGCAGCGATGAACAGTAGGAAGTCCTGCTTGGTCATAGGATGAGCCACGCGCACGCACTGCATGCCGTCCCGAACCTCCACGGCCGCGTCCAAAAGCCCCTCGTTTTGCTTTGCAACAAGCGGGTCAAGCACGTTGCCGCAACACCTCACCACCGTCTCCCCCGTCGACCAAACGACGTTGGCGCAGGTAGGACACACGTACAGGACGCTCCTCTTAAGGTTCGCCGCCACGTTTCGGTTCTCCACTCCCCTCCACCGCTTGAGCGTTGGCAGGAGCGCCCCCATAAACGAGACCGCCTCTTCCTCCGAATAGCCGGTCGCCTGCACGAGGTAGGGTACGTTGCGCTCTATGATCTCGTCCAGTCCGGCGCTGGTGAACTCGCCGTTTTGATAGCACCACCCGCAATAGTCGGGATTCTCCGAGCCGTCCGCGTTTGTCCCAAACGGCATGTTGGGCACGTCGAAAGGTGTGCCGCAGCATTGGCATGCGGGGGCATCGGGGATGTCGAACAGCTCTGTCACCGGCATGTCCAACACCCGAGCCAGCAGCTTTCGCATGTCGATACTCGGATCGCTGTCTCCGTTTTCCCACCGGCTCACCGCTTGGCGCGTCACGTACACCTTGGCCGCCAGTTGCTCCTGCGTGAGCCCGGCCTTCCTGCGTGCGTTCTGAATTGTCTCGCCGACTCCCATGGCTTCTCCTTTCGACTGCGTATGGTACAAGCGTAAAGGTATTGTCTGCCGTTGTCACGCAACGAGCAATTGCGCCACGCAAAGGTTGGCACTTCGCCACCCAACACCGTGACGCTTGATGTCTTGATGCATTCGCACGGGCCCACGCAGGGCGTGCCCATATCTTTGCACTGAATCTGTGGGAGGTGATCGGGCCTTTTATCGGCCGCTCCGACCATTTGTGGTACGCTAGCGCCAGGCACGAGCAGACGTCAAAGGTCGCATCATGGCACAACGAACCGGCAAAAAGCGCATGACCCTCTCCCAGCACCTCGCGCTGCGCGCCAAGGCCGCCGAAGAGCAGCATGCGCGCGAAGAGGCGCGCATGCACCGCATGCAAAACCTCAAGGCGCTCGATTCCATGGCACAGTGCACGTGTCCGGCATGCGTACGGCTCCGGCAACAATCACAGAAGCCCCGATAGCGGCTCGGTGGACAAGGGCCACGTCCACCGAACCTGGTTTGACGTATACTCAACATTACCCATTGGCAATTAGTGAGGAGCCAACCATGTCCGACAACACCAATCCCGACAAGACCATGAACGCCGAGGAGACCCTTGACGAGGAGACCTCCGCAGTGGACGAGCCAAAGGAGCAGGACCAGGAGCAGGCGGCCGCGGATGACTCGACAGAAGACGACCGCGAGGCCGAGACCAAGACCAAGCACGAACGGCGCGTAGAGGGCTTTGCCTCCTATCTAGCGGCACTAATAGAGAGGGGCGAGGAGGTCGTTGCCTCTCTTGACGCCAAGGCAAACGACGCCGACAGCTCGTTTGGCCAAAAGGCCGCGGCGGCAGAGGCGTGCATCAACGACTTCGCGGCGTCCATGCAGACCTACATGGAGAAGGCCGCCGACCAGTTTGCTCGCGATTTAGACGTCATTGTCCAGGCCGTCGACAACGCGGGCACCAGCGCAAACGACGACGCCGATGACGCGGGCCCTTATCAGCCGCAGTTTACCCCGGCGGCGCAGGCGTTTCGTGACCGCATGAAGGTTGGCGCCGCAAGCGAGCTCATGTTGACCGACCCCGAGTTCGTTGAGCGGTTCGCCAACTTTGCCTTTGACGACGTGGTCACGGATGTGGACCTGCCCGATCGCACGCGCTTTATGTGCTGGCTCGCCACCCTGCTGGGCTGCCAGGGCATCGACGAATTCAAGGCACTGCTGCCCGCCGCGCTCAACATGGGCGTCGAGCCAGAGACCATCAAGGAGATCGTGTATCAGGCCGCGGCGTACTTGGGCATCGGTCGCGTGTATCCGTTCCTTAAGGCGACCAACGAGGCGCTGGTCGCAGCGGGAATCCAGCTGCCGCTCAAGGCGCAGGCAACCACGCTTCCCACAGAAGACAGCCGCTACGAAGGCGGCCAGCAGGCGCAGATGGCGTGCTTTGGCCCCCAGATGGCCGGCTTCAAGGACAAGGGCAACCCCGACTACCCGTGGTTCAACCAATGGCTGGTAAAGAACTGCTTTGGCGACTGGTACACCCGCGGCGGCCTTACCATTCCCGAGCGCGAGATGGTCACGTTTTGCTACATTGCCGCGCAAGGCGGTTGCGAGGCCCAGCTGCGCGCTCACACCGCCGGCAACGTGCAATGCGGCAACGACCGCGCGTTTCTCATTAAGGTCGTGAGCAACAACGTGCCGTTTATCGGTTACCCGCGCTCGCTCAACGCCATGGCCGTGGTCGACGAGGTGGCCGGCAAGTAGGCACACGAGTAGGCACGTAACAAGCGCCAATCGTCGAGGGCACTTCCCGTGAAAGCAGGGTGCCCTCTTTGGCGCATGCGGAGGGGGTGGCGATGCTCCGTGGCAAAAGGGTGTATCCCCTTTGGTGCAAGGAGTGCACCTTTTGGTTCGGCTCGCGCTTATCGGGCGAGACCCGCAACGAAGCGCTCGATCTGGTCGTTGACGAAATCGGGCGCATCGACGTTGGAGTTGTGTCCCGCGCCGGGAACCCACACGAGGGGGATGCCTTCGCCGGCGGCCCACTTGCGGTTGAAGGGCTTCACGTCGCCCGCATGGTCCTTCTCACCGCACAGCAGAAGCGCGGGGCAGTCGATCTTGTACGGGCGCTCGGCCTCAATCGCGTCGGCAAGCATCTTGTAGCCGTGCGCCGCCAAGTCACAGTACTCGCCCTTGGTGTAGGAGTCCATAAACGAGCGCATGTTGTTGCGGCCTTGCGCGGTCGTCGAGGCGCCCCATGCTCCCCATGGCTTGAGCAGCGGCCAAGGAATGGCCAGGTACATGCCCTTGGTGTGGCGCAGCGCCTTGACCTCCCAGGTTGGATAGTACACGCGCTTGAGCGGCGCCGAGTCTATGGACACGAAGCCCGCGACCTGACCGGGGTACAGGTCGAGGAACGCCTGCGAAACATAGCCACCGAGCGACTGTCCCACGAGCACGGGACGCTCGACATGCTCCTGCGCCAAGATGTCGTGCAGCGTACGTGCGTAGTCGTCCATGGAGAAGTCCAGCGGATACGGGCGGGACTCTCCGTGCGCCGGCGCATCCCACACGAGGCACCGCGCCTTGCCCGAGAAGTGCGTCATCTGTGCGTCGAACAGCGTGTGGTCCGCCGTGAGGCCCGGCAAGAAGACGAGCCAGCGCGCATCGGACCCTGCCGAGAAATCGACCCAGTAGTGCACCGTTCCGCTGGGTGTGACGAACTGCTTGCGTTCCATGGATGGGCCTCCTAGAGGGTGTCGGATGGACGGGACGGACGGGCTGCGGGCGGGCGTGGCGCGGCATGGCCAAAACACCCCAGGGACCAATCGGCCAAGTGGAACACCGAACCCGTCCCCTGTTCCACTTTACACGATGCTCTTGGAAAGCGCGTAGGTGGCGACGAGGTACACGGCGTAGACGCCCACGATGGCACCGGCAGCGACGCCGATAAGGCCGGTGGGGTCGACACCAAGTTCCGAAAAGAGCGTGCCGCCCACGACACCAACCGCGCAGATCGTGTGGCACGCGGCAAGCACGAGCGGAGCACAAAAGTACACCACCGTCTGCGTGCGCAGCGAGCCATAGATCTGCCGCTGGTCGCATCCCAGGTCCCTAAGGCGCCTGTACCGACCCTGGCTGTCCGTAACCTCGGAAAGCTGCTGGATGGCGAGCACCGCCGCAGTCGCCACGAGCATAACGAAGCCGATGTACAGCGCAAGAAACGATATGACCATGCGCAGGCCACCCGCCTGGTCCGCCATGGCACGAGCCGTGTACACGTTCGACACGGGCCAGGCGCACCGTTGGTACTGGCCGTCCACGTCCGTTGGGTCGGGCGTCACGCCACCCGCAGGCGGCAGGGCTTCTCGCAGCACTCGGGCCAGCGCCGCATCGCCCTCGGCACGGTCCGCACGATACATGATGTTAAGATAACTGTATGCCGGTTCAGCGCTTCCCCCCGCCTGCCGCAGGTCCTCCACGACCTTGTCGGGCACGACGAGCAGCAACGAAACGTCGGGGATGGCCGTCGTGGCGAGCGGCGTGCGCAACAGCGTGCCGCACCCGACCAGCGTCGTCCCGGTCACCTCCAGCCGCACGCCCTTGTCGACCAGCGCCCTGCCCAGCTCGTCATAGCCGACGACGGTGTTGTCCACCGCAAACTCGTCGTCCGCCAGCTCGATGCCCGGCTCGCCCACCAGCGCGCAACAGGCGTTGTACTGGCTCTGGCTCACGGCTTGCACCTCGCTCGTCCCCATCGCCCCAAGCGCGTCGGGATTCGCCAGACGCTCGACGCCGGGCACCTGGTCAAGCAGCGCCTGGTAGCGCACGTCGAGAAGCCAGTAGTCGACCTGCCCGCTGGCACGAACGGCCTCGTCCCACGCACTCGCTCGGTCGGCAAGGCACGCCGCAATGCTCCCGTCGTAGCGAGCGCTTGTCTCCCGCCACGTGTCGTCGCTGGAAAAGTAGTCGGGATACGCCAGCACGCTTGCGTCGTAGCGCGTGATCTGCTCGATGTTTCCCGCAAAGAGCTCAAGAAGCCCCATGCCAACCGACGCCGTGGTAAGCGCGAGGAACAGCATGACGCATACCACGCCCATGCTCACGAACGCCGTGTTGACCTTGCTGGCGATCTGTCGCACCGTAAACATGCGGATGCCCCTCAGGTAGACTCCCGGGGAGTTTGTCAGCACGAATATGACAAAACCGGCGACCGACCAAAAGAACGCGAACGTGCCCGCGAGCATGAGCGCCGTCGCCACCCAAAAGCGCACGTCGATCTGCCGCATGCCGTTGATGCCAAGCTGCCAGTACGCCAGGCCCAGGAGCGTGACCGCGACCGCAAAGCACGCCACGCGAACGGGCACACGCACCACGACTCCGGCCTCGTTCGCCTCGCGCGCGCAAAGCAGCGTAACCAGCTTGCAGCGTCGGATGTAGACCACGTCCACGAGCGCCGACACCGCAAAGATCGCGGCGAAGCTCACCGCTGTAAGGACAAGCGCGTCCGTCGATACGATAAAGCGATATTTTGTCATGGTCGTCCCCATGAGCGCCGCCGTCAAAAACGAGAGCCCCTGCGACACCGCGACGCCAAGCGCAAGCCCCGCCACGAGCGACACGGCGCCAACCAGGAACGTCTCGCACAACAGCATGCAGCTCACGCGACCGGCATCCATGCCAAGCAGCAGATACGTGCCAAACTCGCGTCTGCGCCTGCGAATGAGGAAGCGGTTGGCGTACACCACCAAAAAGCCCAGCACGCAGGCCACGACCACGGAGAACAGGCCGATGAGCGTGGTGAGAAGACCGAGCATGCGCACGCTGTCTGCGGAAAGCGCGTCGAACAGCACCGCTTGGCTGCGCACCGCGTTGAAGGCGTAGAACAGGGCCACGCCCAGGGTCACCGTAATGAAGTAGATCGCGTAGTCGCGTCCGGCACGGCGGACGTTGCGCATGGCCAACTTAACGAGCATGCAGATCACCGCCCAGGAATGCCATGACCTCCATGATGCGCTGGTAGTACTCGGTGCGAGGAACGTCGCCACGCGCCACCTCGTTAAACAGGCGGCCGTCACGCACGAACACGGTACGCGTGGAATACGATGCGGCGAAGGCGTCGTGGGTAACCATGAGGATGGTCGCTCCCATGCGCGCGTTCATGTCGTCCAGCACGTCCAGGAGCACCGCCGAGCTCTTTGAGTCGAGCGCACCCGTGGGTTCGTCGGCCAAGACGAGCTGCGGCTTGCCCACGATGGCACGGGCCGCCGCCACGCGCTGACGCTGCCCGCCAGACATTTGCTGGGGAAACTTCTGCAAAACGTCTTCGATTCCCAGCGTTCGCGCAAGTTCGGTCACGGATCGGTCAATCGCGTGGGGGTGTTCTCCCTTGAGCGTGAGGGCCAGCGCGATGTTCTCGAACCCGGTGAGGGTGTCCAGCAGGTTGGAGTCCTGGAAGATAAACCCCAGCTCGTCGCGACGAAACCTTGCCAACTCGCCACGCCGCAACCGCGTGACGTCGCGACCGCCGAGCGTGATGGACCCCGACGTGACGGCGTCGATGGTCGCCACGCAGTTGAGCAGCGTGGACTTGCCCGAGCCAGACGGCCCCATGATGGCGACGAACTCCCCCTTGCGCACGGCAAGCGACACGTCGTCGAGCGCTGTGGTAACAACGCCCCTTCCACCGTAGACCTTGCCCACATGCGAAAGCTCGAGCAGCGCCGTTTGCGACCCGGCAACCGCAACCGCGGCTTTCTTCTTGTCCATGATCGTATCTCCTTGTCTTCCCAGCACGTCGCATGACAACCCCATGCTAGGAAGAAGCGCCCGTGCGTGCCATCGATTCGGCTTACGTCCGCCTTACGCTTTTGTCACGTTTGGCGTTTGGGGCTCGCGGGGCGGGGCGGGCTGGCGCGGGGCGGGCTG
>JAGCBF010000189.1 GCA_017652285.1 Atopobiaceae bacterium | reverse complement strand
GAAGCTGTTCGGCACGCAATGGCGGCGAGGACATCAGCGCAGATGTCCCCCGCCGAAGCAAAGGGCGATTGCACCATCTGCAAAGGCTGGGTCGATGACGGGAGAGGCGGCACGTGCGTCTTCACCGACGATTTTTGGGTGCCGCATTGCCCGTATGACAAGGAGGCTTTCTGATGACTAGCGCTAAGGATTGCGCCGACTTCAGCGAGACGCTTGAATACCGCGTGTTCGAATCGCATCCGGACAAGCTGCCGAAGCCCGACAAGCTCTATATCCGCATGACGCGCAGCGAGCGCCGTGTGCGCGAATCGTTCAACAAGGCGTTCGGGAGCATCAGGAGCGTGGTCATCGATGTGGATGGCGAAAAGCACGAGTACGACGCTGACACGCTGATTGCGTTGCTTGAGGAATTTGAGGTGCGCGATGCGTCAGCGGTCAGACTCGCCGAGAGGCTTCGAGGCATAGCCGACGAGATGCGCAACGTGGGGGCATCCACCATGACGCCGCACGAGCTGCTGGCCTGCTATGCCAGCGATGTCGACAAGGTAGCAGACTCGCTGATGTACGGTACGCGGATATTTCATAAGGCATAGTGAAAGAGGAGACCAGAGGGCTGCTTGCATGGAGCACGGCCCTCTGGGTTTCCCCCAAATTTTTTCGACAGCCCAGGAGGTGCATCATGGGGCTTGCAATCGTGACGTTGGTCCTGACGTTCCTGACGCTCAGGGTCGTGGCCTAGGAGAGGAGAGGATGTGGAAGAGAACGTAATCCCAGAGGAGTTCCCAGATGAGTTCCAGACGGAGCTGCTCGAGCTGGTGAACCTGGCCTACGAGGCCGGTGGCAAGATGGGAATCGCACGCGAGGCCCAGCAGAATGCAGACCAGAGGACCAAGGGCTTCCTCGAGAAGTTCGGCCCGATGGTCGGGAAGGAGAGAGATGAGTGATATTCTGTCGAAGGTGATGAACTCCAAGGTCGGGAGGCTCGCGTACGACCGAGGCCCGACGCTGATGGTCGTCGGTGGCGTCGTCATGCTGGCAGGCGCAGGGGTGCATGCGGTCGTGAAGACCCCGAAGTTCACCAGGTTCGTCGACAGGGAGCACGACGAGCGGCAGCGCTACATAGCCCTGGACGACCGCGAGGCGGTGTCGATGTCGAGGAAGGCCGTGGCCAAGGAGGCGATCAGGACGTACGGGCCCGATGTGGCGTTGGCTGCTGCCGGTGCGGCGGCCGTTCTGGCCGGGCATGGCATCATCGACGACCGGCTGGCCAAGACCGTCGTGGCGTACAAGGCGCTCGACGAGGCGTACCGCGACCTGAGCGAGGCGTACGAGGACTACCGCCGTCGCAACGGCGACGAGTCGCTCGGCTACGAGGAGGTTGCCGAGGAGGAGGCCGTGGAAGGCGAGGCCGAGCCTGCGGAGCCGAGGGAGCTGAAGGGAATAAGTCCATACAGCAGGATATTCGACGAGGCGAACATCAACTGGACGACTTCGGCCTTCATGAACAAGAACTTCCTCATCCAGAAGCAGGCCGAGCTCGACAACCTGCTGCAGGCCCGTGGGTACCTGTTCCTGAACGAGGTTTACGAGGCCCTCGGCTTCAAGAAAACCTACGAGGGGCGCAACGTTGGATGGTCCCTGAGGCTCAGCCCTGGCAAGCACGTCGATTTCGGCCTGTACGAGTTCGACAAGGTCGAGAAGCGCATGTTCATGAACTGCATGGAGGCATGCGTGCTCCTCAACTTCAACGTCGACGGGTGGATTGCCGACGAGCTGCCGCATGACGCCCTGTTCCTGCCTGGACGCAACAACGTCCTGAGCCGGGAGATAGATTGAAGCGTCTGGGACCGCATCCAGCAGCTGATGGAACGGCCCTGGAATTCCGAGACGGACAGCCTGCTCTGGTAGCGGGCTGTCCCCATTTTTTTTTCTAAGGAGGCATCATGGAATGGAAGAGCTTCGCGCTCGGAAGCGCGCTGGGCTTGGCTGCAGGCGCAGGCATCGGGTACCTGCTCGCAACCAGGTGGGAGGTAGTCGACGAGATAACCGAGGACCCGGAACTGGTCACCGGCACCCCGTGCGAACCCGAGGGGAAGGACGATGCGTTCGAGGAGGTGCGAATCGCCAAGACCCTCAGGAACTACCAGCCGTTCTCGGAGGACCTGCAGGAGGGCGAGACGGACTACATCACGAAGTCCACGTACGAGGAGCACATGCTCGAGGAGACGGGCGTCGGCCCTGCGTACGACGATGACGCACCTCACGTCATCACCTACTCGGAGTTCGACAACGAGAACCCGGAGTACGACAAGCTCCACCTGGACTTCTACCCCGACTACGACCTGGTGGTCACCGAGGAGGAGCAGATGGTGGACGACCCGACGATAATGCTCGGCGAGGACGTCATGGCGTTCCTCAAGGAACGCTACAAGGACGGGAACCCGGCCCTCGTGTTCGTCCGCAACCCGCACCACAGCCAGGACTACGAGGTGTCGGTCCTGCCGAAGGAGGGGGCAGACGGGTGGATCCGCGACTACCTGGAGGGAATGGATGGGTAGTCGCCAGGAAGGCGCCAGCTACAAGGAGAAGACATTGTGGGAGCAGGGATATTTCAAGTGGCTCTGCGGGCTCGTGGAATGTCCCGACGAGTACACCACCCTGCTCCGATGCCTCGACGGGGAGGAGTTCAGGTTCTCGATGCGCTTGGACGGGAACCGTGCCGTCGACGGCGTGATGCTCAGGAGCGAGTACGGAGGCGGTTCGAGGGGCGCGAAGCGGTTCGGCCCCTGCACCGTCCTGGAGATGCTGATAGGGACGCTCAAGCGCGCGGACGAGATGTACGTCCTCGACGCGGAGCGCTCCCTGCTGTCCGAATGGTTCTGGGAGACCCTGGCGCAGCTCGACCTGCTCAGGTTCTCCGACCCCATGGGCCTGTCCTACGGCAGGTCCTGGGATGTTCGCGACGTCAGGGCCAGGGTCGACCTGGCCATGGACCGCAGGTACGGGAAGGACGGCGCCGACGGGTTCTGGTGCGTCCCCGGGTCGCTCGTGGACGAGCGCAAGATGGACCTGTGGAACCAGTTCGCGAGGTGGGTGGCATGGCGGTATTCAGACGAATGCAGCATAGACACTTAGG
>JAGCBF010000188.1 GCA_017652285.1 Atopobiaceae bacterium | reverse complement strand
TGGGCAAGAAATCGAGCACTGGTTTACCTTTAACGAGCCCATCGTGGAGCCAGAGATCCGCTACGAGCATGGTGCGTGGTACCCGTTTGTTCACGACTTTGCGCGTGCGCGTACGACGCAGTATCACATTTCGCTGGCACACGCCCTGGCCGTGGCGGCGTTTCGCGCGGCACAGCAGGACGGGTCGGTGCGCGCGGACGCTCGCATTGGGCTTATCAACTGCTTTACCCCGCCCTACACGCGCGAGAATCCCAGCCAGGCGGACCTGGAGGCCGTGCGCATGACGGACGGCATCAACAATCGCTGGTGGCTCGACCTGGTGACCAAGGGCTCCCTGCCGCAAGACGTCATCGACACGCTGGCGGAGCACGGCGTGATGCTTCCCGTGCGCGCAGGAGACGAACAGATCCTTGCGCAGGGCACCGTGGATTGGCTGGGCTTTAACTACTACCATCCCGCGCGCGTGCAGGCTCCGGATCACACGGAGGACGAGTTTGGCAACCCCGTGTTTGCGCAGGAGTACGTGTGGCCCGACGCCGTCATGAACGAGTCGCGCGGCTGGGAGATCTACCCCAAGGGCATCTACGACTTTGCCACCACCATGACGCGCGACTATCCCGATCTGGAATGGTTTGTGTCGGAAAACGGCATTGGCATAGAGGAGGACCGCTCCGCTCGCGATGACAAGGGCCGCATTAGGGACGCCTCGTACCGCGTGCCGTTTGTACGCGACCATCTGCGTTGGATCGCGCGTGCTATAGACGAAGGCGCCAAGTGTCGGGGATACCATTACTGGGGAGCTATAGACTGCTGGAGCTGGAACAACGCCTTTAAGAACCGTTATGGCTTCGTGGAGGTCGACTTGGCCCATAACTACCAGCGTGTGCCCAAGGAGTCGTCCGACTGGATCCGTCGCGTGGCAACCACGCACGTGGTCGAGTAAACGAGTACGACCAGCCGGCTCGTTGCGGCGGCGAGTCGGCTGGAATAGGAAGGATGCCGCGGGTATTCGTACGAGGGAAAGGAAGGATTCCCATGTCTGAAGAAGCAACAGCTCAGCCGTCGTTTCTTGACAAGTTTGCCGAGATTTCGGGAAGGATTGGATCGGAGGTGCACCTGCGCAGCCTGCGCGACGCGTTTGCCACGATCATGCCGCTCTACATTCTTGCCGGCATAGCGGTATTGATCAACAACGTGGTGTTTCCGCTGTTCTTGGCGGATGACGCCCTGGCAAACGCGCAGTACTGGGGCAACGCGCTGACCCTGGGCACGCTCAACATATCCGCCATCTTGCTGGCGGGCGTGGTCGGCTACTGCCACGCTCACAACATGCGCTACGAGCGCGACATCGCCTGCGTGGTCGTGGCCATATCCGCCTTCTTCGTTACCATGCCGCAGAGTGTGGAGGTCGTGGTCAACGACGTAACGGGCATGGCCAGTGGCGTGTTCTCTACGGCCAACACGGGCACGAGCGGCCTGTTTGGCGCCATTATCATCGGTCTTTTGGCGACCACGCTGTTTATTAAGCTCTCGGGGGTAGAGAAGCTCAAGATCAACCTGGGCGAGGGCGTACCGCCTGCGGTTGCCGGTTCCTTTAACATCATGATCCCCATGCTGCTGACGCTCGCCACCTTCGGTCTTTTGTCGGCCGTGCTGTTCGTGGGCTTTGGCACGGACCTCGCCACGCTGATCAAGCAGTTCGTGCAGGCGCCGCTTCAGAGCCTCAACTCCAACATTTGGGGCGTCGTGATCATCTACACCTTCGCCAACCTGCTCTTTTGCTTGGGCATTCACCAGTCTGCCATCAGCGGCGTGCTCGCTGAGCCCATGCTCACCATTCTGATCACCGACAACATGGCGGCCTACGCCTCCGGCGGCTTTGCAGCCATCCAGCCCGACCACTACATGAACATGCAGATCGTCAACACCTTTGGCCTGATCGGCGGCTCCGGCTGCACGCTGTGCCTACTCATCGCCACGTTCTTGTTCTCCAAGAACAAGACGAGCAAGACCATCGCCTCGCTGGCGGCCGGCCCTGGCGTCTTTAACATTAACGAGCCGGTTATCTACGGCTACCCCATCGTGTACAACCTGCCGCTGATGATCCCGTTTGTGCTCATACCGGACCTGTTTATGATCATTACGTACTTTGCCACTACCATGGGGCTCATCAACCCGTGTGTCGTAATGGTTCCGTGGACCACGCCGGTGCTTATGAGCGGCTTCTTGGCCACGGCGGGCGACTTCCGCGCGGTAATCCTGCAAGCGGTGCTGGTGGTACTGGGCGTGATTATCTACTTGCCCTTTATGAAGGTGCACGAGCGCGTTCAGGCCCAGCAGGCGCTTGAGGAAGGCGCGGACGAGGCATAGGGCCTACGCTGGTTGGGCGAGAGGGGCGATGGTTCTCTCTCGCCCTTTTGCATGTGTAAAGAAGGGCCAGGCGCAACGAGGCAGCTGCTCTGTTGTTAGGCGCCGGGCGCGGAGAGGAGAAGGACGATGAACAGAATTGGCATGGACATTGGCGGCACGCAGCTGCGTGTGGCGGCTTTTGCGGATGATGGCAAGCTGCTGGCACGCGAGGCGGTTGCCAACGACCACGCGCTGGGTCCGGAGCGGAATCTGGACCGGTTGATGGCGTTTGTGGACGAGTGGGGGTTGTCGTATGCGGGCATTGGCGTGGGTTGCCCGGGACCGCTGGACTTTGCGGCGGGCAAGGTTCTGAACCCGCCCAACCTGCCTGGCTGGGAAAACTTTGAGATCGTGTCGTATTTGTCTGATAGGTCTGGCCACAAGGTGCTGGTAAACAACGACGCCAACGTGGCGGGTTTGGCGGAGGCGCGCGTTGGCGCGGCGGCTGGCTTGGAGTCCGTGTTTTACTTTACGGTGTCCACGGGCGTGGGCGGCGCATACGTGTACCAGGGCGAGATCGTGGGCGGCGCCAACTCGTGCGCGGCCGAGGTGTTTAACATGATGGTGGCAGACGACAAGTTCTGCCGTCCGGGCATGAACCCAGGCGCGTTGGAGGACCACGCAAGTGGTACGGCGCTGGCACGCATGGCGACGCAGCGGTTTGGTCGCGACGTGGACGCGCGCGAGTTGTTTGCGTTGGATGCGGCAGGCAATGCGGAGGCCCATGCGATTATTGACCTCGCGGCCGAGAATCTGGCGCGCGCCGTGGCGTGCGTGAGCTTTGTGGTCGATCCCAACCGGTTTGTGTTTGGTGGGTCGGTGGCGCTCAACAACCCGCAATTCGTAGACCTCGTGCACGATCATGCGGCGCGCTACGTGCTGAATCCCGACGCTCTGGACTTCGCGCTTGCCGCTTGCGGAGCAGATGCGGGACTCATTGGCGCCGCGCTGCTTGTGTAGGCTAGAATGGCATGGTCGATAGGAGAAAGAACATGAACGATTTGATTTTTATACAACCGGTGTTTCACGAGAAGCTGTGGGGCGGACGTCGCCTTGAGTCCGACTACGGCTACGAGCTGCCTGACGGGCTTGTGGGCGAGTGCTGGGCCATCAGCGCGCATCCCAACGGCGACTGCCACATTGTTGGTGGTGCGTGGGACGGGTGCACGCTGTCTGAGCTGTGGGCGGACCATCGCGAGCTGTTTGGGGGGCTGGAAGGCGAGCAGTTCCCGCTGCTGATCAAGATTTTGGACGCGCAGGATGACTTGTCGATACAGGTGCATCCCAACGACGACTACGCCTACGAGCACGAAAACGGCTCGCTGGGCAAGCGCGAGTGCTGGTACATCCTGGACGCCAAGGAGGGCGGCGACATCGTGGTGGGCCAGCGTGCGCAGGATCGCGACGAGTTTGCGCAGATGGTGGACGAGGGCCGCTGGGACGACCTGCTTAACAAGGTGCCCATTGCGCGCGGAGACTTCTTCCAGATCGATCCCGGCACGGTGCACGCCATCTTGGGCGGCACGCTGGTGCTGGAGACGCAGCAGTCGTCGGACGTGACGTATCGCGTGTACGACTTCGACCGTCGTCAGCCGGACGGCAGCCTGCGCGAGCTGCACATTGCGCAGGCACTCGACGTGGTCGACTTTTCCGTTAAGGCACCGGAGTCCGGCACCGTTACGGCTCCCGAGGTGGACGGCGTGACGCATTTGGTGGAGACGCCCAACTATGCGGTCGACCGCGTGGTCGTTGCGCCGGACGCGCCGGTGACCTATGCGCAGCCGTGGCCGTTCCTCAATGTGAGCGTGGTCGAGGGCTCAGGCTCGGTTACAGCTGGCGGCACCACGTTTGAGCTGCCCAAGGGCACGCATTTCATCGCGCCGGTTGACTCTGGCGACTTGGCGTTTGCTGGTGATATGCAGCTGATCGTGTCGCACGTGTAGCGAGGCGATGGGGGCGACCCCAGGACGTTGGCAAGACGAAGGCCCCCACCGCTGGCAGGCGATGGGGGCCTTCGACGTGCGTTTTTGTTGCTCGGGCTTACTCGGCAGCCTCGGGAGCCGCGGTGTCGGCAGCGGCAGCTTCGGCAGCGGCCTCGGCCACCTTCTTGGCTGCCTCGGCAGCAGCCTTCTTGGCGAACTCAGCAGCACGCTTGGCCTTTGCGGCGGCCTTGGCCTCGGCAGCGGCCTTCTTGGCAGCGGCGGCCTCGGCGGCCTTCTTGGCGCGGGCTTCCTTGGCGGCAGCGGCGCGAGCGAGCTGTGCGGCAGCGGCGCCACCGAACTTGTCGGCAAAGCGCTGAACGCGTCCGCCGGTGTCGACGAGCTTTTGGGTGCCGGTATAGAACGGGTGGCACTTGTCGCAGAGGTCGAGCCTCATGGTAGGAACGGTGGCGTGCGTGATCCAGGTGTTCCCGCAGGAGCAACGAACCTCGCACTCCATGTACTGTTGATGGATGCCTTGCTTCATGGATAACTCCTTCTGTAGGTCCGGGTTACCGACCAGGACAGGTTTCTACGTGCGGCACAGGGCAGGACGCCTGCTACCGGCACGGTCAAGCTTTCGCAGTATAGCATACTTGTCGCATGTCAACGGTAGGCTTTGTGCAGAATGTGAGGGGCGTGTCGGCCGCGTGGGCCGAGAATGGCCGAAAGGGGCCTAGCCCCAATCGGCCAATTACGCGACGCGTGCGAGCGCGTAGGTGTCGGTAAAGGTGGCGGTCGTCTGGTGCGGAATGAAGAACAGGATCTTCTCTTCGTAGTTGTGCGTGCTGGTGACGCGAGCGATTACGGCGGAGGGGTCGTCGGCCGTGCCAAAGCTGAGCACGAAGTCCACCAAGCCTTCGGGACTGCCGCCGGTGGTGCAACGCAGGTTGAGGTCACTGCCGGTGTCCTTGTCGTATGAGGCGTCGATGGTGCCGGTAAAGTCGATGCCTTCCAGCGGCGTGTCGCCCGTGGTTTCTGCCGCGTCGCGTACGAGCCGCTCGTGGTAGTGGGCCAGGGTCGTAATGGTGCCCCTTACGCTCGTTCCGCCCATCGAGTCCCCAACGGTCTCGATGAACACGGACAAGGGCTTGTCTTGTGCGCCGTAGCAAGCCGCGCCGTCGACAGGGGTGCTGGTTGTGATAAACCCTCCGCTCCAAGTGCCGACGAGCGGGTCGTAGATGCGGGTGGTGCTCTTGCCGTCCGCCTCGCTGGAACGCAGCTTCCAAGCACCGGACTCAAAGGCGAAGTGCGCGATCACGTTGCCTTCGTATGCGTAGAACATGCCGTCCTGCCTGCAGCGAATGGTGACGTCGTCGGTCGCGGTGTCGTGCTGCGGCGTCTCCTTGAACACGTTGCCCACGACGCTGAACGATCCGCCTGCGTACAGGTCGGAAAGCAGCACGTCGTTTTGCGAGCTTGCGGCCTCCAAGATGGTGGCCATGCTGCCCAGGACCTTGTTCTCGTCTACGCCGGCGCGTGCCGTAACGGACGTTCCGCGCTCGGTGAGCTCGCCCGCCATCTTCCAGGCGTCGCCCTCGCGCACGTAGGTCGCGCCGACGTTGCGGACCACACGGATTCTGCCGTCGTCGTAGGTCAGCTCGGCCTCCACGCCATACGCGGCAGGCCCGACCCCGGGGGCGACTTCCATGCCCTCCGGCGTTTTGGTTGCACTGCGGTCGGTAACGGTCGTGCTTGACAAAGGAAGCTGCAGGTCAGGACCATAGGCTCCACCTGCGTAGTCGTACGTTGGCAGCAGCGCCGCAACGTCGGACTCTATGGTCGTGTATGCGGGGGCGCTCAGGGTGCTGTTGATGCCAAACCACGCGGCTGCGAGCACGCCAAGTACCAGCACGGCGATGCCAAGGCCGACGAGGCGCTGGTTTCGTTCGAAAAAGGCGCCGGTGCGGACGCTAGACGTATGGAGGGACCTGCGCAAAGACTGAAGCGCGCGCCGTATGCCGCTCGTTTTTGTGTTGCTGATGGTTGGCTGAAGCCCCGTGTCGGACACCTGCGGGCGCTCGACGGTGCCGCCCCGCTGCACGTTGCTTTGCGGCATGGTGGCGTCTGGGTCGATGGGGGTCGGTTCCAAGTTTGGCATTGGGGACGAGTGAATGGTCGCTTGGCTGGTGTAGCTGGGGTCGCTTGTGCCCTGCGCGTATGCGCCGGGGTCGACGGGAAGGGTTGCGCCGCAGTTGGCGCAGCGTGTTGCAAGATAGCCGTTGTCATGTTTGCAGATGGGGCAGCGCATGGCATACCTCCGATGTCCGTGGGCCGTCAACGGACGGGGCGCGCGACGCGCACCTTGTCTACTATACCCATTGGCGGGCCTTCTCATTCCCAACTTGACGCGAGTTTGTGTTGGAGTAGACCTGTCTTGCCCGGTGTGGTCTCGGGTGTTTATGTCCGAAATGTTCCCCACCGACGCTCATGGTCGCGGTTGTCGATAGTCGCAGCTGTCGGCCCGAAAGATACTGGTCTGCGTGCGTGGCCGCCGAACCGTACGTGGCTGCCGGACCGTGCATCGCTGCCGGAAGCACGCACTTTCGGATGTTTCGGAAGGTTGCGCGGTTAGAAACCTCCTCGTTTGCGTGCATTGCCGCCGGAAGCACGCACTTTCGGAGGTTTCCGGACGATTGTCGAGCCGAAACCTCCGTTTTTGCGTGCGTACCGCCAGCATGCACGCAGTTTCGGAGGTTTGGTGGTCGATCGGGGGCCGAAACGTCCGAATCCGCGTAGGTGCCGCGCTAATGCGCGCAACTTCGGAGGTTTCCCAGCCTCACGAAAAGAGAAACCTCCTCGTCTGCGTGCATGTCCGACGGAAGCA
>JAGCBF010000187.1 GCA_017652285.1 Atopobiaceae bacterium | reverse complement strand
TGGCGCCGCCTCCGTCGCGGCCCTGCGTGTCGTAAGTCGTGGCCACGCGGGTCATGGTCTTTCCGTCATAGCTCATATAGACGCTGTTGGTGCAGTCGCTGTCGTTTTGATAGAACAGGCCCACCCTAATGTCGCCGGCAGCGTATGCCGCACGCGGCACCAGCGCGCACAGCGTCAGGGCGAGCGCCACCGACCAGAGTCCTACTCGTTGCCAATACTTCATGAATACCTTCCTCCTTACCGTGTGGGTGAACGAACACATGCGGTGCGCTAGTCTTGGGTATGCGCGGTCTGAGGCCGTGCGGCCTTGCGTGACCATACCAAAAGCGCGATACCGCCCAATACCAAGGGAAGCGACAAGATCTGCCCCATGGTGATTACTCCTCCAAACAAGTACCCAAGCTGCGAATCGGGTACGCGCACGAACTCGACCAAGATGCGGCAGATGCCGTACCAAAGCAAGAACACGCCCGTAAAGGTTCCCTGCGGACGTGGCGGTACCTTGCGCGCGAGTGCCCAGAGAAGCACAAACATCACCAGGCCCTCAAGGAGCGCCTCGTAGAGCTGGGACGGGTGCCGATACACCTGGCCGCCCGACTCAAACATGACGCCCCACGGAAGGTCCGTCTCCTTGCCCCAGAGCTCGCCGTTGACAAAGTTGGCGCACCTGACCAAAAAGATGCCCACGGGCGCCGAGCACATCCCCACGTCGCAGATGGTGGGAATGGACAGGTGGTTGTGCTTGCAGACGAGGGAGCCGCCCACTATGGCGCCAACCAATCCCCCATGAAAGCTCATGCCACCCTCGTTGACCGCAAAGACGGCCAAGGGGTTCTCCAGGTAGTAGCCCGCGCCATAAAACAGCACGTATCCCAGACGGGCCCCTACGATCACGCCAATGCAGATGCCCGTCAGGACGTTGACGACGTCCTCGCTGGACAGGTCGAGCTTCCAGCGGCGCGCGTATTTGGCCATGAGCACGCCGCCCAAGATGAAGCCCAACAAATACCCTAAGCCATACCACCGCACGCTCAGCGGGCCAATGGTAAAGGCCACAGGATCAAGTGCGTGGTACAAGTCGTTAAGAAACACAAGCAGCTCCTATAGACGACGCGGCAGGGAACGCGTCCCGCCGCGTCACGTGTTTGGGTACGACTTCGTTATTTCGCCTGGTCTGCCAGGTACCACTTCCAAAACTCAAGCGAGGTGAGCTCGTCGCGCGCGTCGGCCCATTGCTGGCGCACCTCGTCCTTGCGCGCCTCGTATTCCTTCATGACGTCGTTGTAGCGCTTGAGCAGCGCCTTGAAGCGCGCACGGTCCTTCCTGCGCAGGATGCCCTGCCTGCCGTCGCTCGTCACGGCAAGCAGCGTGTCCTTGCCGCGGATCTCGTTGGGGGGATAGAACCAGCCGTCAAAGGGGATGATTCCCAGTCCGCCGTGCGCGAGCCTTTCGGGGCCGCGCTGGCCGTTGAACGTTACGAAGTCGAACAGCCTGGTGGGCAGCGAACGGTTTTGGGCCTGGTACAAGATGGCGGGGTTGAAGTCGGCGTTGCGTACCGCCGGATCATCGATCTCGCTGATGGGGACGAGCGCCTCGTTTTTGGACATCACGAGCTTGAACAGGTCGTTGGAATTGACGTGCTTGAGGTATTCCGGCCCCTTGAGGTAGTCCTCGATCGCCATGATGCCCAGCTCGGCCGCGTCGTAGTTAAAGGTCTTGAGGTCGGTCGAGAACGACACGTAGTGGCTGGTAAGGAAGTCGACCTCGGGATAGACGCCCGTGGTCGACTGCGCGATGAGGCAGTTGCGCACGGTTTGGTAGCGCTCGAGGGCCGCCCGGAACTTGAGGACAAACGTCATGTGCCAAATGCAGATGCCGTTCATGGTAATGATGTGGTTTGCAGCGCGGTTGCCATACTCCACGTCGTCGCCACGAATGAACACGGGCAGCGGCAGGCCCTTGTCCCGGATGACGGCAAGGGGAATGCAGCAGTACCACCATGCCGCATAACAATTGGTGTTGTGGTCCTCCACGACCTCGAGGTGCACGATGTCTTCCAGGTTGTCGATGCGGTAGCGATCGTTGTCTGCCCGAGGCTCCTTGGCGGGGCGATACACGCCCATGCTGGTGACGTAGCCCATGTCCTCGTAAAACTCGTCCGGCCGTTCGAGCGAGAGCATGGCGCCGCTGACGAAGGCGTCGACGTACTTCTCCTTTATGAGCGCGAGCAGGTTGTAGGTGCGCTTGAGGCTTTCGGAGGAAACCTCGACGTCATCGTCCATCAGCAGTACGTGCGTGGGCTCGGGATCCTGCTCCAACGCCTCGATCATGCCGCGCGTAAAGCCGCCTGATCCACCCACGTTGGGATTGGGATGCACGTGCACGCGGTCGTTTTCCAAAACGCTGGCATCCAGCGTGCGGCCATTGTCGATCACATGGATGCTCAGGTGTTCGGACACCGGCTCGTCGCACCCCAGGACCTGCCGCTTGAGCTGGTCGATGTTTGCGTACACGTAGGATTCCTTGCCGATGGTGGTCATGGCGATGGCGAGCTCGACGGGGCGGACGAGGCTCTTGTCCAGGGTCGTGTAGTAGTACGCCTCCTCGATGGTGGTGGGAGTCTGCGTGACGATTTCAAAGCTGACCAACACGGCGTCATGTTCGGGGTACTCGAGGTCGACGTTGCCGCATGCGTCCTCAAAGCTAAAGGAATGCGTGCTCAGCGCGACCCTGCGGGGACGTGCCTGCGTGTCCTCGTATGCGGTGAGGATGACGTCAAACGTGCCGCGCGCCGTGATGTGCAGCCGCACGTTGTCGATGACGGTGTAGCGCATCCACTTTGCGTACGAAAAGGAATTGAAGTAGGTGGCAAAGTCGTACGAGGCATGCCCCGGATGAGAGAGCTCGACCGCACCCGACGGCGACGTATGTGGGCCCATCTGGCACTTTACGTACAGGTCCGGGTATTCTTTTGATCGAGTCCCATCAGAGAACAGCACGTTGCAGAGTCGGTAGTCCACGTTCATATGCAAACCTCCACACGGTTACGGTTGAGTCACGTTTGCCGTTAAGTATACCAAATATGACACTGGGGACTAAGGCTCGTCCGCCTTTACCGCACGGTTCGCACGAAACGGTTTCAGCCTAGATACGATATACTGAATGCGCATCCGAAACGGGACCAAGGAGAATGCCATGCCTGTTGCATCGGTCGTCATCCCCTGCTATAACGCCGAGCGCTTCGTGCGTGAAGCCGTGGCCAGCGCACAGGCGCAAACGGTCGAGGACATAGAGGTCGTGTGCGTCAACGATGGATCGACAGACGCGACGCTCGAGGTGTTGCGCGAGCTGGCGCACGAGGACGACCGCATACGGGTGATCGATCAGCCCAATGGGGGAGAAGGCCCTGCGCGTGACGCGGGCCTTTGCGCGGCCACGGGCGACTGGCTCTACTTTTTGGATGCGGACGACCTCATGGAGCCCACGTTGCTCGAAGAGGCGATTGCGGCGTGCGAGGCTTGCAAGGCGGACCTCGCCGTGTTTCGGACGCTGCTGCTCGATGTACAGACCGGCGAGGAGCGTGTGTGCACGTGGTCGTATTGTCGCCCACAGACGCAAGAGACCTGGTTCTGTCCGCGCGAGCACCCCTCTCGGCTGCTCAACTCCTTCCAAAACTGGGTCCACAACAAGCTGTTCCGCGCATCGTATGTCCATGCGCGGGGGCTGCGCATGCAGCATGTGCACAGGACTGCCGACCTGCTGTTTACCTGTCGTGCGCTTGCGGAGGCAAACCGCATCGCGCTGGTGGACAAGCCGTTGCACAAGTACCGGGTCAACAACCCGCAAAGCGCCATGCAGACGAGCGATTCGTTCCCGCTGGACTTCTACGAGGCGTTTTTGGAGCTGCGCGCATCGCTGGAGCGAGCGGGTACGTGGGACCTATACCACGACTCGTATGTGAACTGGGCCATCGAGGGCGTGTTCGTAAACTTGCGGATGGCGCGCTCGCTTGCGGGCTTCTTGGCCATCGTGGACACCATGCGCGCCGAGGGGCTTGCCAAGCTGGACATCCTCGACTTCGAGCGCGAGAGGTCTGACATGGCGTATCGCTACGACATGGTGCGGGGGATCGCGGACCTGACCACCGAAGAGGTCCTGTTTAACTACCTGACCATGTTTAAGACCGAGGTCGGCCTTGCCTCCACCAAGCGCTCTTTATTGCGACTCGACCTCGAGTACTGCGCCCGCGAGTCGCAGCGGGAGCAAGAGGAGCTGCAGGACCTGCGCGACGAGCTTGGCTGCATCGCGGGGTCCTTCTCGTATAAGTTGGGAAGATCGCTTACGGCAGGACCGCGCAGGGCACGCGACTTGCTGAGCTTTCGCTAGGACAAGCCTCGCCAACAAAAAACGAGGCGGAAGAGAGCTGCTCTCCTCCGCCTCGATCGCTGGCTTGTGCTGGTCCGCTACATCCTGCGGGCAAGCTCCTCGAAGATCTGGACGCTGGCAGAGCAGCCGATTCGATCCACGCCGGCATCCACGAATGCAAGGAAGTCCTCTACCGTGCGAATGCCGCCCGCAGCCTTGATCTTTACGGCGGGATCGGTGTGCTCGCGCATAAGGCGCACGTCGTCTAGCGTGGCCCCGCCCGTGCCAAAGCCCGTCGAGGTCTTGATGAAGTCGGGCTTTACCTCGCTGGCGATGTGGCACAGCGTGATCTTCTCGTCGTCGGTAAGATAGCAGTTCTCAAAGATCACCTTGCTCACGACGGGCGTCGCCGCTCCGCGCGTGCCGCCCCCACGGCCCTCGCTGCAAATGGCGACGATGCTTTCCATCTCGTCCTTTACGTAGTCCCAGTTGCCGTCCTTGACCTGGGTGAGGTTTACCACGTAGTCGATCTCGTCCGCGCCGTACTCGATGGCGTCGCGTGCCTCCTGGATTTTGGAGAAGACGCTGGTTTGGCCCAGGGGGAAGGAAATGGCGGCGTCGATGCGCACGTCGACGTCCTTGAGCAGCTCGCGGCAGGTAGGTACCTGCACCTGGTTGATGGCCACGGTGGCGAAGTTCCATACCATGGCCTCGTTGCACAGCATCTGCATGTCAAAGCTGGACGCGTTTGCGTGGAGGTTGGTGTGGTCCACCATCTTGGCCAGCTGTGCGATGTCGTATGTCTTCATGGTGTCTCCTTTTTGACGTTGTTCGTCCCTCGTGCCGCACGATTATGCAAAGAGGTCGATGACCTCGTCGAACGCGATGTTGGAAGCCTCGATCGCCTCGCGGGGGCCAAAGACCACGACGGTGTTGTCGCGGGGCACGGTCGCGAGCGCCTGCGCCAAGTCGCGGATGTCCTGGGCCGTGGTGGCGAGCTCCTCGTTGCGAATCTGCTCGCGCCAACCATCCGGCTTGTGCGAGAAGTACAGGATGTCTTGACGTCGTGCGAGCGCACGGGCCTTTTTGGGCGTGTCGTGCGTCGCCACGGTCGAGACCACATAGCCGTCCATCTCTTCCTCCGAAACCTGCCAGTTGTCAAGCCACTTGGCCGTGGCGCCAAAGCGCTCGAGCGTCGGGTCGATGCCCGGGTCGCGGTATGACCAAAACTGGAGCAGGCCGTGCGTCGTGCGACGAAAGCCCGTGCCATAGGCTCCGCCCTTGACCCTGACCTCGTTCCAAAGGTAGTCGTACGAAAACACGCGCTGGGCTACGGTCCAAAGGCCGATGCTTTCGTGCTCGCAACGAACAGGCGAGCTGCCTTGGGCGACGTAGCATACGTTGGAGGGAATGACGAAGGCCTCGTTGCGTGGCGTACAGGCGGGCACTGCCAGCTCGTCGACGTCGGACGGCCTTGTGGGCAGTCCCAGCGTTTCGCCGACCTGCCAAAAGCGCGCGCGGTCCTGGGCAGATCCCGTAAAGCTCACGGTGACGTTCTCGATCGCAAAGATGCGTCGGGCCGTGCGCTCAAGGCGGGCGCACAAGGCGTCCTTACGCTCGTCCCAGTGTCGGAGCAGGTCCTTGAGGAAGCGATAGTAGTCGACGCCGGCCATGGCGCCGGCAATCCGTGCGTCGGCGGTGTAGTGGGAGGTAAGGCGTGCCATGGCGGACGCGTGCCCGGCGTTGGTGAAGCGTTGCTCCAAAGAGATGCGCCGCTGCTGCAGAATGGCTAGGATGCGGTCTTGGTCGTCGTAGCGCGTCTGGCCCCACACCTCGCGAGGGACGACGGCGAGCTGGTCGACCTTCTCGGAAAGCGCGCTTGCCCCGACCACCAGGTAGGGGTCGGCGAACAGGGGGTCTTCGTCGCGCAGGTAGGTCTCGGGGAAGAAGTCGAGCGTGCCCAGGTTGAGCTCCACCAGCGTGTCTAGCTCCTGCGCGGTGTGCTGACTGGTCGAGAGCTTGCCCAGCAGCTCCGTCAGCACGCCCACGTACGGCAGGTCGTCAAACGACAGGTGGCTCAGGCTAAAGTAGTGGAAGACGTAGTCGATGCGGCGCGTGTCCAGCTCGTGGGCAAGGCAGGGCAGCGGCGCATCTGGCTTGAGCAGGGGCTTCTCGACCTTAGACGGCCCGATGTCGGATACCCTGAGCTGCGGAAGCGTCGCCAGGTCCTCTGGCGCGTCCGGACGCTCCTGCTCTGCGCGCAGCTCGGCGACCTCGTCCGCAATGCGCGCGAGGTCGTCCTCGCTACAGGCGGCACGCTTGGCCGCAAGCTCGGCGACCTCCTCCGCGCCGGCGCCGTCTTGCACGGGCAGCAGCTCGACGTGGGCGCAATGGGGGCTGTTGCACACCACGTCGTCAAGGAGCGTCTCGAAGTAGCCCTTGTCGACGCCGTCCTTCATGCGCGCGAGGGGCTCCTCGTAGCAAAGGTAGTCCACGGGGCGCTCGTCGTCGTAGAGCCAACTCGACATGACCTGCATGGAAAGGGCGACGCCGGTGGGATATGGCCCAAAGTCCTGCTCGCGCAGGTTGAACTCCGCCTGTGCCAGTGACGCGGCCAGCTGCTCCTGGCCGATGCCCTCGCGCGCAAGCCTGGCGCAGGTGTCCTCCACCAGGGTGCGGAACTGCTCGGCGACGCCCTCTTTGGCGCCCTTGAGCAAAAACACGATGCGTGGCTGCAGCTCGCCATCCATGAGGTATGCCTGGAAATCATCCGCAAGGCCTTGTTCGAGCACGGTCCGCTTGAGCGGCGCCTCGTTTGAGCCTGCCAACGCGTCGAGCAGGACGTCGCAGGCAAGCACGCGCTCGCGGTCCGCGGCGGTACCTATTACATATGCGAGCGCCACCGCGGCGTTTTCTTGCGCGGTCGCCATGCGCACCTGCGCGAACGGCGCCTTGATGGGCGCTTGGAGCGGCAGGGGGTTGGGTGCGCCGGCGTCGCGCGTCGCCGCCGACTGGAACCTTGCGTCGATAAACGCCAGCTCGCGTTGGATGTCCATGTCGCCGTACAAGATGGTGTAGCTGTTCGCCAAGTTGTAATGACGACGGTGGTTGTCCAAGAACTCCTCGTAGGTGAGCGTGGGAATGGCGCGCGGGTCGCCGCCCGACTCGTAGGAGTAGGGGGACTGGGGAAAGAGCGCGCGGTCCACGCCCAGCATGAGCACGTCGTCGGGGTCGGACGTCGCCCCCTTCATCTCGTTGAAGACGACGCCGTTGTAGACGAGGCTCCCGTCCTCGGCCAGCTCGTAGTGCCAGCCCTCCTGCTCGAAGATGCGCGGGCGCGTGTAGATCGCGGGATGCAGCACGGCGTCCAGATACACGTCCATGAGGTTTTCGAGGTCGGCCGTGTTGGTGGACGCGACGGGGTACATGGTCTTGTCTGCAAAGGTGAGCGCGTTAAGAAACGTCTGCATGGACGTCTTGAGCAGGTTGACGAACGGCTCCTTGACGGGAAAGCGTTCGCTGCCGCACAGCACGGAGTGCTCCAGGATGTGGAAGACGCCGGTGTCGTCTGCCGGGGGCGTCTTGAAGGCGATGGCAAACGACTTGTTCTCGTCGTCGCAGGCGAGCCAGACGGCGCGGGCGCCTGTTGCCGCATGCCGCATGACGTACGCCATGCCAGAGAGTTCCGGCAGGGGAATGAGCGTGGTCACCTCGAATCCAGCGATGACGGCCCCAGGCGTGAGGTCAGGGCGTGGATCCACAAAAGAATTGGTCGAAGTGCTCATGGTTCCTCCAAATACGAGCGCCCGGCGGAGTGACCGGGCGCGCTTGTGAGCAAACGTGACGTGCGCCTTGCCATGGCGCTGACCTGCATGGCGCGACAAGGGCGAGAGCCCCCGCCGCGTTGGCGCGGCTAGATGCTGTTCATCTCGGCGAGCACGCTGGAATACCATTCCTGATACGACGGCGGGCAGTACATCTGCGCGCCCTCTAGCGTCAGCGTGCCGCCGTACAGGCCGGCGAGTCCGGCGACGTGGTCGTAGATGGCGGATTCCCAATCGCCCCAGCTGGAGCTTCCCCAGCCCCAGGCGTTGTGCGGCAAGAAGCATATGGCGCCCTTGCTGCTCTCCACGCACGAAATGGCGGGCGAGAAGCGCGGGTCGACGCCATAGGTGGCGGCTGCCTTGGCAAAGGTCGCGCCATAGCCTGCCAAGGGGGACCCTGCCAGGTAGGCGTCGATGCGGGCCGCCCACTCGTCGACTTCGCTGTTGGTGGTATTGGTGGTAAGGGGCTCGGTCGAGACGCTCGTGACGTCTTCTGCGGGAACCTCCACGGGCGCGGTGTTGCCGGAGTTGGTGGTAAAGGTCGCGGTCGGCTGGGCGGGCTCTGCCGCAGGCTGTGCCGGTGCGGGCTGCTCCTGCTGTTGCTCCTGCGTGTTCTCTTGCGGCTTCTCCTGCTCCGGTTGCTCCGGTTGTTCCGGCTGCGGGGCTTGTTGCTCGGTCGGCTTTTGCTCTGGCTGCTGGGCGGGCGCGCTGGCCGCGGGCTGTGCGGCGGCGCTGGGATTCGAGGCCTTTATGGCTGCCTGGGCCACGGCAACGGCCCTTGCGCGTTCCTCCGCCTCGGCGGCGGCGATGGCGTCGGCCTGCTCCTGGAGCTCCTTGCGGACGGCGCGCGCCTCCTCGAGCGCGTCGAGCGCCTCCTGCTCCTTTTGCTGGGCGACGTCGCGCTGCAGGGTAAGCTCCTGCTTCGTGCTGTCGAGCTCGGCGGACAGGCTCGCGAGATGCTTGATTTGGTCCGTGTTGCGATCGTGGATCGTGTCAATGTAGCGCACCGTGGTGATGAACTGGTTGAAGTCCTCGGAAGACAAGATGAGCTCGAGCAAGCCGGGCGCAGATTGCTGGAACAGATAGAGTTCCTTGATGGACGCGGCGGCACGGGCGCGCTGCTCGGGCAGCTTGGCCTCGATCTCGGCCGTGCGCAACTCGTTGTCGGCGATTTGCTGCTCAAGGTAATCGACGTCCGCGGCGGCCTGCTGGTAGGTCGCGGTCGTCTCCTCTATGGTCTGAGCCATGAGCTGGGCCTCGGCGCGCAAGCGCGCGATTTCGCTGGAGGTGTCTGCTCGGGCGACTCCCGAAGCAAAGGTGCCGCCGAGCGTGAGTGCGACGGAGCATGCGACGGCTACATGTTTTTGGGCGAATCCTTGAGGTAACAAGGCAGGTCTCCCCTGTTCGACAACAGATGCATGTCGAACAATGGTACGACAAAACTAGCAAAGCCACGGTTTATTCACGACTCGCGCGCGGTATAACGGGCGAACGTGCGAATAAAACCCGCAGGTGGATTAAGGGTCTTTTAAGAGAGTCGCGTCTCCTACTTTACGACGAGCGTGTCGCAGTGTGGTATGCGCGAAAGGAACGTGGACGTGGAACCCATGAGGGCGTACCTAAAGTTAGAGAGCCCCAAGGCGCCGCAGATGATGAGGTCGGGCTTGATGACGTTGATCATCTCGTCGCGCAGGGTCTCGCGCACGCGACCGATCTTTACCACGAGCTCCACCTTGCGGATGAGCGGTTCTTGCTCGGCCTCGGCGATCTGCGGGGCAATGCCCTCGCGGAAGCTCTTCTCCAACGTGGCAAGCAGCTCGAGAGGGTACGAGCCCGCAGTCTCCAGCGAAGTGGAGTCCACGACGTGACCGATGTAGAGCTCGGCGTTGTTGTTTGCCGCAATGATGATGGCGCGCTGGATAACCAGCTCCTGCTGCGGCGTGCCGTCGACGGCGACAAAGATGCGGTCGTAACCCAAAGATTGATAGTTAGGCGCGGGGACGTTCATGCGTACCTCCTTAATTGCTGTGCGGTAGTATTGTAACCCTGTGTGGCCGTACAAGGGCGTGAAGACGCTCAGTGGCATATCTATAACGTTGGGAGATGCTGTGGACTATTTGGAACTGCTGAAGGCGGCGCTTTTTGGGCTTGTGGAGGGCATAACCGAGTGGCTGCCCATTTCGAGCACGGGTCACATGCTGCTGCTCGACAAGTTTGTGAGCCTGGATGTGAGCAAGGACTTTTGGGACATGTTTATGGTGGTCATCCAACTTGGGGCCATCCTTGCGGTGTGCGTGCTGTTCTTTTATCAGCTCAACCCGTTTGCACCGAGCAAGTCCAAGGACGAGCGTAGGGGCACGTGGCGTCTGTGGGGGCAGATCATCGTGGCGTGCGTGCCGGCTGCGGCTATCGGCATTCCGCTGGACGATTGGATGGAGGAGCATTTGGGAAGCCCGTTTGTCATCGCGGCGGCCCTCATTGCGTACGGCATCGCGTTTATCGTCATAGAGACCGTGCGCGAGTCGCGGGTGAGCGGCGCGCATTCTGCGCAGACGGGGAAGCGGGGCAAGCTGGCGCTGCGTTCCGACCGCGATGCGCGTGTTCAGTCCGTGGCCGATCTTGACTGGCCCACGGCACTGGGAATCGGCATGTTCCAGGTGCTGTCGCTGGTGCCCGGCACCTCTCGCTCGGGCTCCACGATCATTGGCGGCTTGCTGCTGGGCTGCTCGCGTGCCGTTGCGGCGGAGTTCACGTTTTACCTGGCGATACCCGTCATGGTCGGTGCCGGCGGCCTGCGCCTGGTCAAGTACTTCCTCAAGGGCAACACGTTTGCCGCCAATGAGCTGGCCATCTTGGGCGTGGGCTGCGTGGTGGCGTTTGTGGTTTCGATGCTGGCCATCCGCTTCCTCATGAGCTTTGTGAAGAGGCACGACTTCAAGCCGTTTGGCTGGTACCGCATCGTGCTGGGCATCGCGGTGATCGCGTACTTTTTGATTGCGCGCTAAGGAGTCGGGATCTCGGGAGCTCTGCCTTCCCTTGCTTGCAGACTTTGTTAAGCTATACGTTGGCAAGTAGGTTCCAAGCCCTGACGTGACGTTCGGCCTGGCTTTGCCGACCGTCGAGACTCGTCGCTCTGTGCGACGCCCCCGTTGCTCGCGGCATCTCAAAGCGAGCGACGGGGGCGTCCTCTGCGCCATTCGACCCGCGCCACGCAAGGTGTGCTCGCAGGTCCCAAGAACATGCCTATCGCATGAACGCTGGCAATATGTCCTCAGTCCCTTGCTCGTTGCACAGACGTGCCGCCTCGGCGATCTGCTCAAGCGCTATGGCCACGCCGTCATCGGCCGAGGCTCCCACGTGCCAGCGCGCGGCGGCCTTTGCGTTGTCGTTGGCATTTGCCATCGCGCACGAGTTGGGAATGTACGAGAGCATCGTTAGGTCATTGTCGGCATCTCCAAACACGCAGACCTCGTCAAGGGAGAGCCGAAGGGTCTTGACGAGCGCCTTTACGCCCTCGACCTTTGTCCACCCCTTAATGGATACATCCATCCAGTTGACTACCGTGTTTGGAAAGACGAACGCGGGAAACCTTGCCTCGAGGTCGGCTTGCAAGCGATCGATTTCGCTCTGCTCGCGCATGCAGATGACGCCGGCCTTGGCCACGGGGTAGGATGGAAGCTCGTCGTGGTGCATCCCGCCCGCCATAAACGCGCGGTCGTACATTGGCCCCAGCTCTTCGCGCGATATTCCAACCCAGTCGCCCAGGCCGTCCGAACGATACGTGACAAAGGCACAGCCCGGCAGGGTCTGCACGTAGCGCGCGGCACGCCTGAGCGGCTCGTCGTCCAGGCTGCGTTCGAAGACCAGGGACCTGAGGTAGTAGACCTTCTGGCCGTTTACGCATACCGCCGTGTTGTAGCAGCTCCGGTCGCCCCCAAAGAAGCTTGCGAGCTCCGCACGGTCGCGACCCGTTGTCGGGCCAAAGTCTACGCCCTGTTCCTGGCAGGCGTGGATGGCGTCGACTGTGCGTTGGGAGACCCGCTCCTGTCCAAAGGGAACGAGCGTGTTGTCCATGTCGGAAAGAACGAGCTTAATCATAGTGGCCCCTCGGTCAAAGTGTTAGTTACGGGCATGGTAGCAGGTATTGCGTCTGTGCGTTGCGGCGTTCGGCAAGTTTCTTGGCCACCCTCGCCATGTTTGGTCGAAGCGGCGCATGGCATGCCCGGTTATTTGGCTATTCTGTTGGCATGCGGTTGGGTATTGGCCTGTGGCGTTCAAAACTGGTGGTGGTCGTCGAAATGAGATTCTTGTTTGCATCCGATTCGTTTAAGGGAACGATTTCGTCCGCTCGTGCCATGGAGCTGCTCTCCCGGTCGGCCCGGGAGGTGTTTCCCAATGCGGAGACGCATGGAGTTGCGGTTGCGGATGGTGGTGAGGGTACGGTCGATGCCGTGGTAGCGGCTACGGGTGGCTCCATGCGCGCTGTGCGCGTAAGGGGTCCAAGGGGCGACGAGGTCAATGCCGAGTATGGGCTTTTGCCTGGGGGTCGAGCGATCATCGAGATGGCTGCCGCCTCAGGACTTCCTCTGCTGGACGCTTCGCAACGAGATCCGCGCAAGACGAGCACGTGGGGTACGGGAGAGCTCATTGTCGACGCGCTCGATCAGGGTGTGGAAAGCATTACGCTCGCCATTGGGGGATCGGCGACCAACGATGGTGGCATGGGCTGCATGCAAGCTCTGGGCGTACGGTTCTTGGGCGAGGGCGGAGTGGTGCTCGACGGCGTGGGCGCTGATCTTGCGCGGGTGCGCTCGATCGATCTGTCCGGCCTCGATGCGCGCATTGCGCAGACGGAGTTCTTCGTCATGTGCGACGTAGACAACCCGCTGTTGGGAAGGCGTGGGGCCACGCGTGTGTTTGGGCCGCAAAAGGGTGCCTCTCCCGATGTCGTGGAGGATCTGGAGCGTGGCATGGAGAACTATGCGCACGTCCTGGAAACGACGGTCTTGGAGTTTGAGGCCTCTGCGCCGGGTATGGGTGCCGCGGGTGGCTTAGGTGCGGCATCAAGCGCCTTCTTGCATGCAACTATGCTGCCAGGCATCGAACAAATGCTCGATCTGGTGAACTTTGACCAGTTGCTGCAGGGCTGCGACCTCTGTGTTACGGGCGAGGGGCATGCAGATGCTCAGTCTGCCCATGGAAAAGTGATCAGTGGGATTGCTGCACGATGCAAGGCGGCTGGAGTTCCCTGCGTAGCGGTGGTCGGAGGCATGGATTCAGACGCCTGCGATCTGCTTGGCTGTGGCGTCGATGCCTTGGTGCCTTGCGTCATAGACGTATGCACCCTTGATGACGCGTTTGCACAGTCGGAGCGCAACTACACGCTCGCTGCGCAGAGGCTCTTCACGCTGCTGAGGCTTGGAATGGGACTCGCGTAACACGCAAAGCCCTACTATGCTTATAAGATATAATCCACACGTGCCGGACGATTCGATCGCGTTGTTCGCAATCTTGTCGTTGGTTGGCGTTACAATCGAAACCCAAACTCGATTGCCCCGCTTTGGAGGAACGCATGACCATAGACATTTCTGGCCTCAACCCCCAGCAACAGCAGGCCGTGCTTTGTACGGAAGGGCCGTTGCTGGTACTCGCAGGCGCCGGATCAGGCAAGACGCGCGTGCTCACGCAGCGCATAGCTCATCTGGTTGGCGATTGCGACGTTCGTCCGTGGCAGGTGCTTGCCATTACCTTTACCAACAAGGCGGCGGCAGAGATGCGCGAGCGCATCGCGCAGGTTGTGCCGAGCACGCGTGGCATGTGGATCTGCACGTTCCACGCCATGTGCGTGCGCATTCTGCGCGACGACGCAGACCGGCTGGGCTATCGACCGAACTTTTCCATCTATGATGACGACGACTCCAAGCGGCTGGTGCGCCAAATAATGGTTGACCTCGACATCAGCCAAAAGAACTATCCCCTGCCGGCCATCCGGTCGCGCATCTCGACCGCGAAGAACGCGCTCGTGTATCCGGACGAGATGCTTTCCGAGGCCGCGGCACCGCTCGACCGGGCGGCCGCGCGCGTGTATTCGGAGCTGCAACAACGCCTTGCGCGCGCAAACGCGTTCGACTTCGACGACCTGTTGGTCAAGGCGTACGAGCTCTTGTCCAAGCATCCGGACGTGCTGGATGCGTATCAGGAGCGTTTTAGGCAGATCAGCGTGGACGAGTACCAGGACACCAACCACGTCCAATATGCCATCACCAAGCTGCTGGCGCAAAAGTATCGCAACCTTATGGTCGTTGGCGACGACGACCAGTCCATCTACAGCTGGCGTGGTGCGGACATCCAAAACATCCTTGCGTTCGAAAAGGACTATCCCGACGCGACGGTGGTCAAGCTCGAGCAGAACTATCGCTCCACGGGGCACATCCTGCAGGCGGCCAACGCCGTGGTGGCGAACAACTCCCGTCGAACGTCCAAGAGGCTGTTTACGGCTTCGGGCGACGGCGAGAAGGTGCACGTGTTCCAGGCGTCGGACGAGCGCGACGAAGGCAGATGGATCGGTGCCCAGATCGAGAAGCTCCATGACGCGGGTACCAGCTACGACGACATGGCGGTGTTCTATCGTACCAACGCACAGTCGCGTATCCTTGAGGACATGCTCCTTCGCGCGGGCGTGCCGTACAAGCTCGTAGGTGGCACGCGGTTCTTCGATCGCGCGGAGATTCGTGACGTCATGGCGTACCTCAAGCTCGTGGTGAATCCGGACGACGACGTGAGCGCACACCGCATCATCAACGTGCCGCGGCGTGGCATTGGTGCCACGAGCGTGGCCAAGATCGACGCGTACGCGGCAAGCAACGGACTGTCGTTCTTTAGCGCGGCCCAGGCGTGCGTGGCGGAGTCCGGCCTGTTGGGGGGCAAGGCTCGCAACTCGCTGGCGCAGTGGACGAGCTCGATCGAGCGCGCTCGGCACTTTACCGGCGACCTCACCGACGTCGTGCAGGCCATCGTGGAAGAGGCGGGGCTCATAGCCGCGCTGGAAGCCGAGTGCAGCGACGAGGCGGACGGACGCATAGAGAACATCCGCGAATTCTTTGGCGTGGCGGCTGAGTTTGACGAGACGCACGACGACGCGGTCGCGACGTTGGAAAGCCTGCGCCAGCTGCGTGTGGCGGGGGAGCTGGAAGACTTCGACGACGAGTTGGAGGACGAGGAGTTCGTGGCACTTGCCAATTCCGTGGCGATGCGGGGCGATGGAACCGACGACCCGGCGCTTCCCACCGTCGCGGCAGAGAAGCTCCCCGCGCTCATGGAATGGCTCGCCTTGCGCAGCGACCTGGATACCCTGGCCGGTCAGACGCATGCGGTCACCATGATGACCATCCATGCCGCCAAGGGCCTTGAGTTCCCCGTGGTGTTTGTCGCGGGCATGGAGGAGGGCATCTTTCCGCACTCGCATGGCCATGACGAGCCGGGGCGCATGGAGGAGGAGCGTCGCTTGGCCTACGTTGCCATCACGCGCGCCGAGAAGAGCCTGTATCTGACGCATGCGGCCAACCGGCGCATGTACGGGTCCATGCAGGCGTACCCGCCCAGCCGCTTCTTGCGCGAGATACCTGCGGAACACGTGGACGCCATCGGCGTGGGCTCGTCTGGCTTTAGCGGCGTGGGCTGGGAAAAGCGTGGCGATCGCCGTGGCACGTTTGGGTCCGGCCGCGGGTCGGAGGTGTATGGCGGAAGAGTGTTTGGGCAGCGCACGCGTTCGACGGGCGGAAGTCAGACGACGCCACGTCGACCGGAGCCCAAAAAGACGGCCGACGTGTTTGCCGTGGGCGACCATGTGTCGCACAAGACCTTCGGTCCCGGCTTGGTGATCGCGGTCGAAGGCGACATGATAACCGTGCAGTTCAGCCGTACGGGCGCGCGAAAAAAGCTCATGCGCGGCTTTGCGCCACTCGTCAAGATCGAGGGATAGGGCACGGCGAGGCGCCGCCTTTGCCGCGGCGCTTCCATGTGGAATGGTTGTGAAGGATGGCAACGCCCGGCACCGTGGCGTTTTGACATACAGCATGACGGAGGGTAACCTACAACATTGCTGATTCAAGGTAGTGGTGCTGCGCTGCCTTTATCGATACACGAACAAGATAGGTACGAAGGAGAAACGCTTTGCCTACCATCAACCAGTTGGTCCGTCAGGGCCGCAAGTCCGTTGCGTCAAAGTCCAAGAACGCAGCTCTTCAGCACAACCCGCAGAAGCGTGGCGTGTGCACCCGCGTGTTCACCACCACCCCCAAGAAGCCTAACTCCGCATTGCGCAAGGTTGCACGTGTGCGCCTCGTAAACGGCATCGAGGTTACGGCCTACATTCCCGGCGAGGGCCACAACCTGCAGGAGCACTCCATCGTGCTCATCCGTGGCGGCCGTGTGCGCGACCTTCCTGGCGTGCGCTACAAGATCATTCGCGGCGCGTACGACTGCGCTGCCGTGCAGAACCGCAAGCGCGCTCGCTCTCGCTACGGTGCCAAGCGCCCCAAGTAGTCAGAGTTGGCATAAGGTTCGCACCAGCTACCGTAACGTCTTAGATATAGAGGAGAAACAGTATGCCGCGTCGTGCAGCAGCAGTCCGTCGTGAGGTCATGCCGGACGCAAAATATAACAACCGTCAGGTCACACAGCTCATCAACAAGGTGCTTCTGGACGGGAAGAAGTCCGTCGCCGAGCGCATCGTGTACGATGCCTTCGACATCGTCGCCGAGCGTTCTGGCGAGGACGCCCTGACCGTCTTCAAGCGCGCGCTGGACAACGTTCGCCCCAAGCTTGAGGTCAAGCCCAAGCGTGTTGGTGGCGCAACCTATCAGGTGCCCATGGAGGTCAACTCCCGTCGTGCCACCACGCTTGCCATCCGCTGGATCGTCAACTTCTCGCGTGCGCGCAAGGAGAAGACCATGGCCCAGCGTCTTGCGAACGAGATTCTGGACGCTTCCAACAAGGTCGGCGCTTCCGTCAAGCGTCGCGAGGACCTCTTCAAGATGGCCGAGGCCAACCGCGCCTTCTCGCACTATCGCTTCTAGAGGCCGGACAGAGGAGTTTTGATTCATGGCTAAAGCTAAATATAAGCTCAGCAACCTGCGCAACATTGGCATCATGGCCCACATCGACGCGGGCAAGACGACCACCACGGAGCGCATTCTTTACTACACCGGCAAGACCCACAAGATCGGTGAGGTCCATGACGGTGCGGCGACCATGGACTGGATGGTCCAAGAGCAGGAGCGCGGCGTAACCATTACCTCCGCCGCGACCACGTGCTTCTGGGGCGACTACGTGATCCAGATCATCGACACCCCGGGCCACGTTGACTTTACGGCCGAGGTCGAGCGCTGCCTGCGCGTTCTCGACGGCGCCGTGGCCGTGTTCGACGCGGTTGCGGGCGTTCAGCCTCAGTCCGAGACGGTGTGGCGTCAGGCCGGCAACTATGGCGTGCCCCGCATCGCCTTCATCAACAAGTACGACCGTGTTGGCGCGGACTTCTTCCATGCCATCGAGACCATGAGGGACCGTCTTGGCGCCAACGCCGTTGCCGCCCAGATTCCCATGGGCGCCGAGTCCCAGTTCTGGGGTCTCGTCGACCTCGTCGCCATGGAGGCGTGGGACTTCAAAGAGGACTCCAAGGGCATGATCTACCCCGAGAAGCTCGACGAGATTCCCGAGGAGTTCGTCGACCTCGCACAGGAGAAGCGCGAGGAGCTGCTCGACGTCGCCTCCAACTACGACGACGAGCTCATGGAGCTTGCCCTCATGGAGGAAGACATTCCCGTGGACATGCTCAAGGCGGCCATCCGCAAGGGCGTCCTCGCGGGCGAGGTCAACCCCGTGTTCGTGGGTTCTGCCTACAAGAACAAGGGCATTCAGGAGCTGCTCGACGCCGTCGTCGACTACCTGCCCAGCCCGCTCGACGTCAAGTCCATCGACGGCGTGGACCTCAAGGGCAACGAGGCCGAGCGTCACGCTGATTCCAAGGAGCCCTTCAGCGCCCTCGCCTTCAAGATCATGACCGACCCCTACGTGGGCAAGCTCACCTACTTCCGCGTGTACTCCGGTCAGGCAGAGTCCGGTAGCTACGTGTACAACTCCGTCAAGGACAAGCGCGAGCGTCTGGGCCGCATCCTGGAGATGAACGCCAACGAGCGCGTCGACCGCGACAACTGCTTTGCGGGCGACATCGTCGCATGCGTCGGCCTCAAGAACACAACCACGGGCGACACGCTCTGCGACGAGAAGAACCCCATCATCCTTGAGTCCATCGACTTCGCAGATCCCGTCATCGACGTAGCCGTGGAGCCCAAGACCAAGGCCGAGCAGGAAAAGATGTCCGTTGGCCTGGGCAAGCTTGCCGAGGAGGACCCGACCTTCCAGGTGCGCACCGACCACGAGACCGGCCAGACCATCATCGCCGGCATGGGCGAGCTTCACCTGGAGATCATCGTCGACCGTCTGCGTCGCGAGTTCAAGGTGGAGTGCAACGTGGGCAAGCCTCAGGTCGCTTATCGCGAGACTGCGGGCAAGGCTGTTCAGCACGTGCAGGGCAAGTTCGTCCGCCAGTCGGGCGGCCGTGGCCAGTACGGCGACGCCGTCATCGACATGGAGCCGATGCCCGCTGGTTCTGGCTACGAGTTCGTGGATGCTACCGTGGGCGGCGTCGTGCCCAAGGAGTACATCCCGTCCGTCGACAAGGGCATCCGGGAGGCGCTCAACTCTGGCGTCATCGCTGGTTACCCCGTACAGGACATCAAGGTGACGCTGGTCGACGGCTCTTATCACGAGGTCGACTCCTCCGAAGCCGCCTTTAAGGTCGCCGGTTCCATGGCCATCAAGAAGGCCCTGCAGATGTCTGACCCCGTGCTGCTTGAGCCGGTCGAGGCCGTTGAGGTCGAGACTCCCGAGCAGTACATGGGCGACGTCATGGGTAACCTTTCCTCCCGCCGCGGCAAGATCGAGGGCATGGAGGACCGTACCAACACCAAGGTCATCAAGGCCAAGGTGCCCCTGGGCGAAATGTTTGGTTACGCCACCGACCTGCGTTCGCAAACGCAGGGTCGCGCGAGCTATACCATGCAGTTCGACTCGTACGAGCCGGTGCCCAAGGCCGTTCGCGAAGAGATCGTTGCCAAGCACGGCGGCAACGCATAAGTAATATCCGTAGCCTAGGCGGGGCACACCCGCCCCGCACACATGGAGGTAACAGTGGCAAGTCAAAAGATCAGGATCCGCCTCAAGGGCTACGATCATGAAGTTGTGGACCAGTCCGCAAAGCTCATCGTAGAGACGGCTCAAAAGACCGGCGCGCGCGTCAGCGGCCCCATCCCCCTGCCCACCGAGCGCAACCTGTACACGGTCATCCGTTCGCCCCACAAGGACAAGGACTCCCGTGAGCAGTTCGAGATGCGCACGCACAAGCGCCTCATCGACATTCTCGACCCCACCAGCTCCACGGTCGACAGCCTCATGCGTCTTGACCTCCCCGCTGGCGTAGACATCGAGATCAAGCTCTAATCGTCTACGCAACACAGGGTCTTGCGATGCCCTCCACCTCATGGTGGAGGGCTTTTGCATAAATAGGCCAAGTCATTTCTCTTTTTTGACCGCGCGACACACGGACGTAATATTTTGGTGCTATAGTTGCTACATCGTATTCCGAGAGAAAGTACTGTAATGGAGTTCGTTGACGTGGACAACAGACGAGACGTCGCAAGTCGCATTCGTTCGCTGCGCGAGGACAACGACTATACCATAGAGGAAATGGCCGAGGCTACGGGCCGTTCGGCGCAGGAGTATGTTGCGCGCGAGAGCGGCGACATGGACCTTACCTTTACTTTCGTGTACAAATGCGCCAAGAAGCTGGGCGTGGACGTCGTGGAGCTGCTTACAGGCGAAAGCCCGCGTTTGCGTCGCTACGAAATCGTGCGCAACGGCGAAGGCCTGCCGTTGGAGCGCCACACGGACTTCCACTACCTGCACAAGGCGCCCCATTTTAAGAACCGCTTGGGCGAGACCTTCCTCGTTGAGGTGCCGTATCAGCCCGAAAGCCAGCATGAGCCCATACACTTGTCGTATCACGAGGGACAAGAGATGGATTACGTGCTCAAGGGCCATCTGCGCTTTCGCTTTGAGGGCGACCGGATCGAGGAGGTCGGTCCTGGCGACACGCTGTTCTATGATTCTGGTCGCGGACATGGCATGATCGCCATCGGTGGCGAGGATGCTCAGATTCTTGCCGTAGTGTTTGACCCACAAAGAGAAGAGATTATGTAGGCATCGTCCCCTTCTTGTGGGCGGTGCCGTAAACCAAACGCAAACAGCGCGCATGTACATGCATTGCCGCTGCTTGCGGTTTTTTATGCCTCATGGCTGTCGCAATAATCTCTTTTTGATGTGCAAAGGAAAACAATAATGCGTTATCTAAGCGAAAACTATTTGTCCGAGAGCCGAGACCGCAACGGCGAGGTCGCCCATCTGTCGCTCCATTACCCCCAATCGTTTAACTGGGCATACGACGTGGTGGACGACATCGCAAACGTGGAGCCGGACCGTCCGGCCATGATCTGGTGCAATCCTGAGGGCGAAGAGCATCACTTTAGCTTTGGTGACATCAAGTTTTGGTCGGACAAGTGCGCCAACTTCTTGGTCGCGCAGGG
>JAGCBF010000186.1 GCA_017652285.1 Atopobiaceae bacterium | reverse complement strand
GGAGACTCTTTTCGATGGCTTAGTTGACCGCATGGTGCCGTTGGGCGAATGCGTGCGATTTATAAACGGTCGAGCCTATAAAAAGGATGAGTTGTTATCTGCAGGGAAATACCGCGTTCTACGTGTTGGTAACTTTTTCTCAAACGATTCGTGGTACTTCTCAGATCTGGAGCTGGATGCAGACAAATATTGCCATGAGGGTGATTTGCTTTATGCCTGGTCCGCTTCATTTGGCCCACGCATCTGGCATGGTGATAAAACTATATTCCATTACCATATCTGGAAGCTTAGCTTTGATAAAACACTGTTGAACAGGGATTATCTGCTTCACTTTCTGGATTATGACTCTAGGGCAATTGAGTCATCTACCTCTGTGACAAACTCGACCATGATGCATGTATCAATGGCACAGATGAAGAAGCGCCTGTTTCCTTTACCTAACATTGAGGTTCAAGAAGCCGTTGCGGATAAACTGAACTCTATTTCATCATTGGCCAACGCTCTCCGTTCCGAGCGCGACGCACGTCGCAAGCAGTTCGCGTACTATCGTGACAAGCTGCTCGCGTTTCCTGAGCTGACAAGGAAGGCCGACAAATGAGCGACATAGAACAGACCGTCGCCGACCTTATCACGTATCCAACCGAACGGCCGCGGTTCGAGTTTAAGGAGAACTTGTTCGAGCCGCAAGCGTTGGGCGAGTACATCTCTGTCCTTTCGAAGTCTCGCAAAGAGACATACGGACGCGAGTGCTATAAGTTCCAGGATAACGCAATCGTGGTTACCACTCCTTTCCATCGCATCGACGAAGAGTTCGTGGACGCCGAGGCGGCCGATAAAATGAGGGATAAACCGGGCCATAAAGTGAGGGATAAATCTTACAACCTAAATCCACCACGTAATAAGACCCAGAGCAATGTCCTGGACAATATTCGTGATAACCCAAACGTTACCCGGCCACAGCTTATGGAGGCCTTGTCGCTTGGTGAAACCAGCATCCAAAACGCCATAGCTCACCTACGCAAGAGCGACTACATAGAGCGCGTTGGCTCGAACAAGACTGGTTGGTGGAGGGTGCTCAAGTGAACAACGTGGATCCCTGGCAATTCGACCTTGAGGGTTACCTTCGCGAGGCAGAGCCGGATGCTGCCGAGCGGGCGGATGCGTGGCAAACAGGCATTGGCCTGCAGGCGGTGGACGGGTTGCCCGTCTCGGACTATCTACTGAGCACTGCAAAGGAGCACATCGAAGGTAACATCACTATTGACGAAGCACAGCGTCGTATTGTGGACTATTACCAGACCCGCGAGGACCGTCACGATCTGGAGGACGAGGGAACCAGAGAGGGCGATGTCGTTTCCAGTCGGATCGCGCAACTCTTAGGAGAGCGAGCTTTCACTTTTTCGCCCGTGCAGCTGCAGACGATACACCGTCGCCTCTTTGACCAGCTGCTTCCACACGCGGGCAGGTACCGGTCTTACAACATAACGAAAAAAGAATGGGTACTCAAAGGTGACACGGTTTACTACGCTTCGTGCGACAGCATTGAAGATACCTTGCGCTACGACTTCGCACAAGAACGGGCATTTGATTACGCGGGGCTATCTGCGATTGATGTGGCCCATCACATCGCGCGCTTCATCTCTGGCGTATGGCAGATTCACCCCTTTGGCGAGGGCAACACGCGCACTACGGCGGTGTTTGTCATCAAGTACCTCAAGTCGCTTGGTTTCGAAGTTGATAACGAGCCCTTCAAGAGGCATTCATGGTACTTTCGCAACGCGCTTGTGCGCGCGAACTTTGAGGACGTGACGCGGAGCATTGCACCTACGACGATCTACTTGGAGCGTTTTTTCCAAAATCAGATCTGTGGTACGCAGCACGAACTTAAAAACCGTTATCTACATTTAGATTGGCCGCGACGTGAGGCCGATCAAGTCACCCAGCAAGTCACCCAGCAAGTCACCCAGCAAGTCACACGCCAAACGAAGGCGTTGCTGGCTGCCTTGGGCGATAAGGAGATGAGCCTAAAAGAGTTGTTGGCGAGTCTTGGCCTAAAGGACAGGAACAGTTTTACGAAGAACTACCTCAATCCCGCGCTTGCCGCCGGTCTTATCGAGCGCACCATACCAAACAAGCCAACCAGCAGGCTGCAGCGATACAGGAGGGCTCGGCACAATGACGGTTAACCTCTCTGCGGGCACGCAGTACCACGTTATGGTGGACTCAGACTCCTACACGGTCATGTCCGAGTTCACGCCCGACAAGCAGAGTGCCACGACATATCAGACCGAGGCCCAGCTTGAAGACGGGCTTATCCGCATACTGCAGAGCCAAGGCTACGAGTACCTGACCATCGACTCCGAGGCTGCGCTTATCGACAACCTGCGCACTCAGATCGAGGTGCTGAACCGCATGACCTTCTCGGACAAGGAATGGAAGCGACTCTGCCAGCTCTATCTGGTCCGTCCGGGCGAGACCATAGTGGAGAAGGCCCGACGCATCCAGACGGACCACGTCTTTGAGCTTGTCCGCGACGACGGTACGCACGTGAACGTGAAGATCCTGGACAAGGAACGCGTTACCAACAATCGCCTGCAGGTCATCAACCAGTACGTCGCCAAGGGCAGGCACGACACGCGCTATGACGTGACGGTGCTGGTTAACGGCCTGCCGCTGGTCCACATTGAGCTCAAGCGCCGCGGCGTTGACCTTAAGGAGGCGTTCAACCAGATCAACCGCTACCAGCGGGACTCGTTTTGGTCTGGCTGCGGCCTGTTTGAGTACGTGCAGCTCTTCGTTATCTCCAACGGTACGCTGACCAAGTACTATTCCAACACGACGCGCTTTCGCCATGTGAGCAGCCCCACGGGTCGCAGGCAGACCAGGCGCAAGACCAGCGACTCCTACGAGTTCACGTCGTACTGGGCCGACGCCCGTAACAAGGTGATCGTGGACCTCTCACAGTTCGCGCGCACGTTCATGGAGCGTCGCACGCTGATGAACATCCTGACCAAGTACTGCGTGCTCACCGACGAGAACCTTCTGCTGGTCATGAGGCCGTATCAGATCGCCGCCACGGAACGCGTGCTTAACCGCGTTCTGGTGTCGGAGCTGAACCCAAAGATGCTTGGCACGAACGACGCCGGCGGTTACGTGTGGCACGCCACGGGTTCCGGCAAGACGCTGACCTCGTTCAAGTGCGCGCAGCTCGCCTGCGGCGTCGAGGGCGTCGACAAGGTCCTGTTCGTGGTTGACCGCAAGGACCTGGACTACCAGACGGTGCGCGAGTACGACCGCTTTTGCCCGGGCGCCGCGAACTCCAACAAGTCGACGGCGGTGCTCACCAGGCAGCTCGGCGACGATTCCGCCAAGATTATCGTCACGACCATACAAAAGCTGTCCATCTTCTGTGGGCGCAACGACAAACATGCCATTTATGACAAGCACGTGGTCATTATCTTTGACGAGTGCCATCGATCCCAGTTTGGCGACATGCGCAAGCTCATTGGCAAGCGGTTCAAGAAGTACCACATGTTTGGGTTCACGGGCACGCCCATCTTTGCGAAGAACTCGCGCCAGGCCTCGGACCCGATGCATCCTACCACGGCCCAGATGTTCGGTCGGCAGCTGCACCAGTACACCATCGTGGACGCGATCAACGACGGCAACGTGCTGCCGTTTCGCGTGGAATACTGCAACACGGTCGAGGTCGGCGACGTTCGTGACGAGAAGGTCTACGACATCGACCGCGAAGGCGCGCGCACGGACCTGGCGCGCATTGCGGCAAACGCGGCGTACCTGCTTGACCACTTTGACCAAAAGACCAAGCGTCGCTCGTCGTACGTGCTAAAAGATAAGCGCGTGATGGGCTTCAACTCCATCCTTGCCGCCGAGTCCATCGACGCTGCCAAGAAGTATTACAAGGCCATACGCGACCTGCAAGAGGCTCGTGGCGGCGAGAAGCTTCGCGTGGCGCTTATCTACTCGTGGTCTGCGAACGAGGAGGAGATCGACGGCATCATCGTGGACGAGGAGCTTGACGCCTCGAACCTCGACCAGTCGAGCCGCGACTTTTTGGACGCTGCCATCGACGAGTACAACGGCATCTTTGGCACGAAGTTTTCCACGGATGGCGATGGCTTTGAGGGCTATTACAAGGACGTGAGCCGTCGCATGAAGGAGCGTGAGCTTGACCTGCTCATCGTGGTCGGCATGTTCCTTACGGGCTTCGACGCCACGACCCTTAACACGCTGTGGGTTGACAAGAACCTGCAGATGCACGGCCTCATCCAGGCGTTTTCCCGCACGAACCGCATCCTCAACAGCGTGAAGACGTTTGGTAACGTCGTGTGCTTCCGCAACCTCGAGGACGAGGTCGACAAGGCCCTTTCGATGTATGGCGACCGTGAGGCCGGTGGCATCGTCCTGCTCAAGCCGTATGGCGAGTACCTGGCCGAATATCTAAGGCGAGTGGCGCACCTGCGGGCTGCGTTCCCTTTGGGTGACATGGACGCTCTGCTCACGGACGAGGCGAAGCGCGACCTCGTGGTCACGTTCGGCTCCATCCTTCGCCTGCGCAACGTCCTTACGGCGTGGGACCAGTTCGACGATGACGACCCCATGAGCGATCGCGAGCTGAAGGAGTACCAGTCCATCTACATCGAGACGTGGCGCAAGATTCGTGAACAACAAAAAGCTGAGGCCACCGACATCGTTGAGGATTTGCGCTTTGAGGTCGAGCTGGTAAAGATGGTCGAGGTGAACATCGATTACATCCTACGTCTGGTGCAGAAGTACCATGATGGCAACTGCAAGGACAAGGAGATCGTCAGCAACATCGAGCGCGCGATTTCGGCGTCGTTGGCGCTGCGCGACAAGCGCGACCTTATCGAGGCGTTTATCGCGGGCATGAGCGTCGGCGATGACGCTCGCGAGAAGTGGCGGGAGTACTTGCGCAGGCAGATGCTGGACGAGCTTGGCGTCATGGTTCGCGAGTTCAACCTTAAGTTGGACGAGACCACGGCGCTGCTGCGTTCGTCGTTTGCCGAGGGTGGTGTCCCTGAGTCCGGTACGGCCATCAACGACATCATGCGGCCCATGTCGAGGTTTGCCCGCCGTCGTGGCGGCGTGAGCAGGGCCGAGGCCAAGGCTCGCGTTATCGAGCGCCTGAAGGCCTATTACGAGCGGTTCTGCGACTTTGTAACCGTTGAGTACGACGGCACGGTGTCGTTTTGAGGTGCTGAGACCCGATATATGGCTCATGGTTACCTTGGCTCGGGCGACTCCCTCCATCGGGGTCGTCCGACAACGCGTGCTACACTGGTGGGGACGGGAGACGAAGGGGGCCGCGCATGGCTCGCACCATAAAAACAGGGGCACAGGGGTTCGAGGGAATCCGCGCGTGCGGGAGCTTCTACGTAGACAAGACCAGGTTCGTAAGGGACTGGTGGCTCGCGCAGGACGACGTCACGCTCGTCTGTAGGCCGAGGCGCTTCGGCAAGACGCTGAATCTCGACACCGTTCGTTGCTTCCTTTCCACCGACTTCGCCGGCCGCGGCGAGGAGCTCTTCGGAGGGCTGGAGGTGTGGGAGGACGCCGCCATGAGGGCGCTGCAGGGCACGGTGCCGGTGGTGGTCCTGAGCTTTGCGCGGGTGAAGCAGGGTGACTTCGAGGCGATGCGGGCGCGCGTCAACGAGCTGATGGTCTCGTTGGTCGAGGCGCACGCGTACCTATACGCGTGGGACGGGTTGAGCGTCCGCGATCGCGAGGGACTCGACTCCGTGACGCGCGATATGGACGCGGTCACCTGCGCCAACGTCCCCAACATGCTCTGTGGACTGCTGCATCGGTTCTACGGGGTCGCACCGGTGGTGCTGCTCGACGAGTACGACGCGCCGATGGAGTGCGCCTGGACGGGTGGCTTCTGGGACGAGGCTTCCGGCTTCATGCGCGACTTGATGAACTCCACCTTCAAGACGAACCCCGCGCTCGGCCGAGGACTCATCACCGGCGTGATGTGCGTCTCCCGCGAGTCCATATTCAGCGACCTCAACAACTTGGTGGTGGTTACCTCCTCGACGCCGCTGTACCAAACCTGCTTCGGGTTCACGCAGGCAGAGGTGGACGCCGCCCTGGAGGAGTACGGGCTCTCTGCCAAGCGGGACGTCGTGCGAGACTGGTACGACGGATTCGTGTTCGACGGGCACGAGCACATCTTCACCCCGTGGTCGGTCACGCAGTACCTACAGTTCGGCGAGTTCGGGGCGTACTGGGCGAACACGAGCGGCAATGGCCTCGTGAGCGAGGTCGTGCGTCGGGGCGACGAAGAGCTCAAGGCCGACTTCGAGGAGCTCATGCGCGGCGGCGAGATGCGGAAGGTCATCGACGAGCAGGTGGTCTTCTCCGAGCTCTCCACGACACCCGATGCCGTGTGGGCGCTGCTTCTGGCCACTGGCTATGTGACGAGCCCGGGCCCAGTTCCGGAGTTCGTGGC
>JAGCBF010000185.1 GCA_017652285.1 Atopobiaceae bacterium | reverse complement strand
GCCAACGTGCGCGCCACCACTTCGCTCGAAGAGGCCGCGCGCGATTCGGATGCCGTGCTGCTGGTCGTGCCGTCGGCGTTCTTGCGCGGGACGTGCGCGCAGCTGGCGCCGTTTTTGGGCAAGGACGTGCCCCTGTTGGTGCTGACCAAGGGCGTCGAGCGCGGCACCGGGGACCTCATGGCGGCGGTCGCGGCGCAGGAGCTGGGAAACGAGGCCCGCGTTGCGGTGCTGAGCGGTCCCAACCACGCGGAGGAGATCAGCCAGGGCACCATATCGGCCGCGGTGGTCGCCGCGGAGGATCCAGACGTCGCCAAGTTCTTCCAGGACCTGTTGGTCTGCCCGTCGTTTAGGGTGTATGTGACCGACGACGTCCGTGGCGTGGAGATCTGCGCCGCCGAGAAGAACGTCATTGCCATCGCCTGCGGCGTTGCGGTGGCGCTTGGCGCGGGCGACAACACCTTGGCCGTGCTCATGACGCGCGGCCTGGCCGAGGTCGGACGAATTGCCGTTGCGGTCGGGGCCAACCCGCTGACCTGCATGGGCCTGGCGGGCATGGGCGACCTGGTCGTCACATGCACGTCGCGGCACTCGCGCAACCGCACCTTTGGCGAGGCATTCGTGGAAGGCGAGTCGCTTGCGGACTACCAGGCGCGGACGGGCATGATCGTGGAAGGTGCGGAGGCGGCCCAGAGCATCCTCGAGCTTGCCGAGCGCCATGGCGTGCAGGCGCCCATCACCAAGGCCGTGCACGACCTGCTCTTTGAGGACCTGCCCTTGTCAAATGCGATCGACGCCTTGCTGGAGCGCACGCCCCACGAGGAGTTTTATGGCGTGGAGCGAGCATCCCGTGCCGATGAGGCCTAGGGATGTTCGCGCCGCGTCGTGCGGAGTTTATGGAGTCTGTCGGTTGTGTTATAAAAGATTTAGATAAAGCGTCATTGCACCAAGGAGAGGAACCCCATGGCCCAAACCGTGTATGTCTCGCCGTCCATACTTGCCGCAGACTTTCTTAATCTGGGGGCGGAGCTCGACAGCGTGCGCAACGCCGACTTTATTCACTACGACGTCATGGATGGCGACTTCGTGCCCAACATCTCCTTTGGTCCGGGGATCTTGCGCACGGTCAAGCGGGGGACGGACCTGCCGGTGGACGTGCACATGATGGTGAGCAATCCGGACGAGGTCTTTAAGGACTACCTGGATGCGGGCGCGGACATCCTTACGTTTCATCTGGAGGCGGCCAAGCACGCGCATCGCATGGTGGACGAGATCCACAAGCGCGGTCGTCGTGCGTCGGTCGCGATCAACCCGGGCACGGCCGTGTCCTCGCTCGATGCCATCATCGACTATTTGGACATGGTGCTGGTCATGTCCGTCAACCCGGGCTTTTCGGGCCAGCGCTTCATAGAGCATACGTACACGCAGCTCAACAAGCTCACGACGCTGTGCCGCAGCCACTCCGTGCGACCGATGATCGAGATCGACGGCGGAATATCGCCCAAAAACGCTTCGCAGGTCGTGGCCGCGGGCGCAAACGTGCTGGTGGGCGGCAGCGCCGTGTTTGACGCGCCGGACCACGCGCAGGCCGTCGAGGACATGAGGACATGCGGCATGCGGGGCATCGACCTAAGAAGCCGGGCGTGAGCGCCATGGAGCGAGTGGCTCCCGAGGCGACAAAGCGCGTGTATTTGGACTACGCGGCGTCTGCGCCGGTTCGCGTGGAGGCGATGGAGGCGGAGCGCGCGTACGAGGCGTCGACGTATGCGGGGGCAAACCCCAACTCGCTGCACACGGCCGGACGCGAGGCGGCGCGGGCGCTCGACGGCGCGCGACGGGACCTTGCGCGGCTGCTGGGCGGTCGGTTTAGGCCGGCTGACATCGTGTTCACCTCTGGCGGTACGGAAAACAACAACCTTGCCATACTTGGCCTGGCCGAAGGTGCGCGCGGCAGAGATCGCGGCCGCACCAAAGTGGTCTTGTCGGCGATCGAGCACGACTCCGGGCTGGACATGGCGCCGACCCTGCGCGACCGGGGGTTCGAGGTCGTGCTGGTCGCGCCAAGTCGCGAGGGTGCGGTAGAGCCCGAGGCGCTCGAGCGCATGCTTGGTCGTGACGTGGCGCTCGTGTCTGTGATGGCGGCCAACAACGAGACGGGCGTGCTGCAGCCCATTGGCGAGCTGGCGCGCGCGTCGCATGCGTGTGGCGCGCTGTTCTACACGGATGCCGCGCAGGGGTTTGGCAAGGTGCCGCTGGATGTGAGCGGCTGCGATGCGGTGGGCATCGTGGGGCACAAGATCGGCGCGCCGGTCGGGACGGGTGCGCTCGCGGTACGCGGCCGGGTGCCGTTGCGTCCGCAGACGTTTGGCGGCGGACAAGAGCGAGGCATCAGGCCGGGAACGCAGGACGTTCGCGGGGCGTTGGCGCTCGCTGCCGCGGCCCGTGCGTGCTGCGAGGGGCTCGAGCGCACGCGCGAGGAGGTCGCGGCGCTGGCGCGTGCGCTGTATGCGCGCGTGTGCTTCGAGGGGTCCGGCATCGTGCCCACCACGACGTGCGACGTGGGCGAGGATCGACTGCCCGGCATGGTGAGCGTAATGGTGCCGGGCGTGGATTCCGAGTCGTTGGTGCTACAGCTCGACGCGGCGGGCTTCGAGGTCAGCGCGGCGTCGGCGTGTGCGAGCGGTTCTTTGGACGCGAGCCACGTGCTCATGGCCATGGGCATTCCGCGCGACCAGGCGCTGGGGTCGTTGCGCGTGTCGTTTGACGAGCGCGTCGACGGTCGCGACTTGGAGCGCTTCGCGGACGCGCTCGTATCTGTGGTGCGTCGACTGCGCTAGACGTGACCGGTTGGGGCCGGTGGGCAAGATATTTCTTCAAAGTGTACGGTATCCGAAGCCGCAACGTGTCGTTAACGTGTAACATAGTGCCGAGGGATGCGGACGCTTGGAGGAAGCCATGACAGAATCGGAAGCCTTGCTGCGGGTTCAAGACATTGACCTCGCGCTCATGCGCGACAGGCGAACCCTGGCCCATATGCCTCAGGCCAAGAGGCTTCAGGGCGTGTTGGAAAAGCGCAAGGCCTTGGCGGCAAACATCTCAAAGATCGTGGGCATTCGCAAGGACGCTGACATGGATCTGGAGGACAACGAGAAGGGTCATGCGCGCCTCAAAGAGATCGTGGCTGAGGTGCAGGACAAGTACGCCTCGGGCGAGGCCAGCTATCGAGAGCTCGCGGATCTGGAGTCGCAGCTCGTGTCGCTTGCCAAGCGCATCGAAAAGTACGAGTACAAGCACACGGAGCTTATGGAGCGCGCGAACAAGGCCCATACGGCCGAAAAGAACGCCCGTGCCCTGTACGACCAGCTCAATGCCGACATTGACGCGCTGGTAAAGTCGCTCAAGAGCGATTCCGCGGACATAGAGGAGGACATGACGCGGCTTACGGCAGAGCGAGCGGAGGTCATCGAGTCCTTGAGCCCGCAGACGCTGGAGCGCTACGAGGCGGCACGAAAGCGCTTTGGCGGTCTTGCGGTGTAAAGCATTCGCGGCAACCAGCCAAGCATCTGCCGCGTTACGATTCCGCCCAGCTCGTTTGGCGACATCAAGCGCGGTGCCGCGATTACGGAATGCCCCTATTGCCACCGTCTGCTGGTGACGGACGGCATGTTCGAGCTCAACAACTAGGAGGGTCGCCTTGGCGGAAGACAAGAACGCCCCGCGCGTGCTGTTGTGCGTGTGCGGGGGCATTGCCGCGTACAAAGCGGTCGAGGTGTTGCGTCTGTTGCAAAAGAGCGGTTGCGAGGTTCGTGTTGCCGCGACCGACGACGCCCTCAAGTTCGTGGGCGCGGCCACGTGGGAGGGCCTTTGTCACCGTGAGGTCGCGACATCGCTCTACGACGACCCCCATTCAAGGATTCCGCACATAGATTTGTCTGCCTGGGCAGACGTCGTGCTGGTGGTGCCCGCCACGGCAAACGTCATGGCAAAGATGGCCATGGGCCTCGCCGACGACCTCGTGTCCACGACGCTGTTGGCCGTTGGTGCGCAGACGCCGGTGGTGGTGGCGCCGGCCATGAACGTGCGCATGTGGCAGGCCGCGGCAACGCAGGAAAACCGTGCGACGTTGGCCTCGCGCGGGGCAAGGTTCGTGCTCCCCGTAAAGGGGCATCTGGCATGCGACGAGGTGGGCGAGGGAAAGCTCGCTCCCGTGGAAAGCATCGCGCAGGCCGCTCTGGACGCGTTCTTGTCGGCGAGGCAGTCCGCATCGCTTGCGGGAAGGACGGTGCTGGTGACGGCGGGTCCCACGCACGAGGCGATAGACCCCGTGCGCTACGTCGCCAACGCGTCGAGCGGCAAGATGGGCTATGCGATCGCGGAGGAGGCGGCGTCGCGTGGAGCCAACGTCGTGCTGGTGAGCGGTCCCACGGCGCTTGGCGTGCCCATGGGCGTGCGTCGGGTGGACGTGGTGAGCGCCCAGGACATGTACG
>JAGCBF010000184.1 GCA_017652285.1 Atopobiaceae bacterium | reverse complement strand
TGCCTCTATCTTTGTGGCTCGAACCTCGAGAGCCGTCAGAGCTGGGCATCAAAGACGCTCGAAGAGATTCGCGAGGCTGGCGTGCCAAAGAACATCACCTTGGTGATCCAGACGGGCGGTGCGAAGAGGTGGCACTCCGACGACGTGGCGAATGGGACGCGATTCGTTGCGCATGGGCATGAGTTGGAAGCCGTGGGCGACGTCGGGGACGTGAACATGGGGGAGGCGTCCACGCTCACGGACTTCCTCACGTTCTGTGCCGAGGAGTATCCTTCCGAGCATGCGATGGCTGTGCTGTGGGACCATGGCGGGGGGCCACTCAAGGGCGCCTGCTTTGACGAGAAGAACGGCTTCGATGCACTCGAACTCCCCGAACTGGACGAGGCATTCGCAGCGGGCGTAGCCGCGCGTGGTGGTAAGCCGTACGATTTGGTGGGCTTCGACGCGTGTCTCATGGGGTCGTTGGAGACTGCCATCACGATGTCTGATGACGCGTCCTGGCTCGTCGCATCCGAGGAGTTGGAGGCTGGGCATGGCTGGAGCTACGTCGAGCTGCTTCATTCACTCGGATTGGGCGTGGACGCGCGCGCAGCGGGCATCGCCATCTGTGAGGGATACAAGGTAAAGAGCGTCAAGTACAAGAAGGACGCGACGGCCACGCTGTCGGTCATTGACCTCTCCAAGGTCAGGGCAGTGGAAGACGCCCTCGACGAGCTCATCGATGCCCTGCGTGCCGAGTATGGCGGGACCAAAGTGGTGCGTAGGGTCGCCTATGGCGTGCGGAACGCCGAGTCCTTTGGAGGAGCTTCTCACAAGGAGGGTCACACCAACCTCACGGACCTCATCGGGATCACGAAGGGCATGCTGTCGCAGCCGTCCTACCAGAAGCAGCAGGAGGGGCTTGCGGCAGCGATCGAAGAGGCTGTGGTCTTCTCCGTGTGCGGGGATGCGACAACTGGTGCGAACGGCCTCTCGATGTGGTATCCCATATCGTCGTCGGCTTCTGAGGTTGCCAACTACGCCAAGGTGTCCCCGCTCGAAAAGTACGCACAGCTTCTCGCGTCATTCTTTGCCGAAGACCCCGTGCCCTTGAAGTTCTTGGACGAGGTGAAGATGGACAAGGACGGTGGCGTCACGATGACGGTGGACCCCGCCTGCGCCGATGCCTTTTTTGACCTCTATGTGGAGAACCGCCGTACCGACGGTACCTACACCGATACCAACGTGGACATTGCAGACGACTGGGACAACCTCTCGTTCACCTACACCCCTGCACTCGCGGTGGCCATCACGCTCGACGGGATGGTGCTCGACGCCAACGTGGTGGGATACGGATTGGGATACGAGACGTTCTCGTCTCCCATTGAGGTAGACGGGAAGAGGACGAACCTGCGCACGACGTGGGTGGAGAACGAAGAAGATGGCGGCCACTACGAGCTGCTGGGCACGTGGGGCGGCATTGACGACCTCAACGGCCTCGCGGACCGCTCCATGGCCGACCTCGCGCCGGGGAGCACCGTGTCTGCAGTCTCGCTGGAAAGCGAAGAATTGCGTGAGGACATCGTTGTTGGCAAGCAACCCAAGGTGTCGGAGACCCCGCTCGCGCCCGGCTCGTACGAGTTCCGCTTCGTGGCCATCGACCTTATGGGCAACGAGTATCCGTCGCAGGAGGTTGCCTACGAGGTGGCCGAGGACGGCACCACGACAATTGTTTCTGTGGGTGGCGTGCCAACATCGTAGAATGGTGCCACGGCGTTTAAGCGAAAGGAGTCGCACGATGGATGATAAGAAGCAGCTGGAGGTCCAGGAGGCTCTGCAAGGAGAGGCAAGCGAGCCCAAGCAGGAGGAGCGTTGCAAGCTGGCGAAGGATGAAGTGGATGGCGTGACGGGCGGTCGTCCCCCCGTACACGTTCCGCCGCAGTAGGCGCAAGAAGTGGCCGTCACGCGTCCACTCGCTGCCGCCTAACGAGCTCTGCGAACAGGCCGTCCTTGGCTATGAGCTCGTCGTACGTGCCACTCTCTGCGATTCTTCCGTCATCGAGGACCAGTATCCTGTCGCAATGTCGGATGGTCGATAGCCGATGCGCCACCACGATGCGCGTGCAACCCATGGCGTCGAGCGCATCGGTTACCTGTCGCTGGGTCTGGTTGTCCAAGGCGCTGGTCGCCTCGTCGAAGATGAGCAGCCTGGGCTTGGGGGCTATGGCGCGCGCGATCATCAGTCGCTGTTTCTGACCGCCAGATATTCCGCCCTGTCCCTCGGAGATAAAGGTGTGCATGCCCATGGGGAGCGCCCGGATGTCGTCGGCAATGCCGGCAGTCTCGGCGGCTTCCCACGCTTCTGCAACGGTGAGTTCGGGTGCCGTGATTGCGATGTTGTAATAGATGCTGCCTTGGAACAGCCCGTCGTGCTGCATGACCGTGCCGATTCGTCTCCTCAGTGAGGGGAGGTCCAGTCTGGCGATGTCCTTTCCGTCGATGTACACGGCCCCTTGGTCCGGTCTCTCGAAGCCGAGCAGCAGTCGGATGATCGTGGACTTGCCACAGCCGGACCTCCCGACGATGGCCGTGTATTCTCCCGCGCGTATGTTGAGTGTGAGGTCCTTGAGTACGAACGGCGTGTCCGGCCCATATCGGAACGACACATGCTCGAAGCCCACATCGCCGTGTATGTCGGTGACCACTTCCTTGTCGCCGGATGTCTCTGGAACCGCTTGGAGGAAGGGCTCAGCCATTTGCAGCATGGGCCGTATGCTCGCCGCCTGTGTCAGCTTGGCAGAGAGCGACATAAACGTCCCCATGATCATGCCGTAGGCGGTGGTAAAGGCGAAGTACGAAGACTGGTCGACGCCGCTTCTGACGGCCAGATAATACAGCACGATGTTGGAGACCAGCGTTATCCCCAGGCTTATCACGCTGCTCACCTTGATGAGCAGGGGCGGGTTGTAGGTGAGGTCAGCCTTCTGGGTATAGGTGTCGAGCCACCGCGCGAACATCCGTCGTTCTGCGCCGGCCAATCGAATCTTGCGGATGCCCGAGATGACGGCATATGAGATGCCCGATTCCTTTGCGTCCGCCTCCATGCGCCGCCTGCTGATGTTGATTCCTACCAGCGCTGTAATCACAGAGAAGGTCACCGTGATCAGTATGGCAAGCAAGGCGGGGACTACCAGTGCCGGTGCGAAGGCGAATATCTGGGTCACGTACAGAAGCGATGCGAGCGAAGAGATGCCTGCCGACGTTATGAGCGACAGGAGCAGGGTGCAGAGGCTGTTCACGGACGAGAACCTGCTCTTGAGCTCGCCCGGACTGTACTCCTTGAAGAAGTCCGCAGGCAGTGAGAGGAGCCGCATCATGATGGAGGCCTCCACCTCGAGGCTTGCCTTGGCTTCGAGTCTCGACGAGAGAAGCGTCGCCGTGCCACTGATGAGCTGCTGAGAAACGGCGGTGCATACGATGCATATGCCAATGCCGACGAGCGCCCGCACCTCACCACTTGCAAGCACGGGTCCGGTGAGGATGCTGACGAGCCTTGGTACCAGGGTGCCCACGAGCGCTACGCCCAAGGCGGCCATGCCCTTGACTGCCACATCGCCGAGGGTGATGCACTGCCACATGTAGACGAGCAGGTCTGTGATGCCCAGCTTTTTCTGCGGTAGCGGCCGATAGAAGCACAGTGCGTCCGCAGAGAATTGTGCGGCAGTGAGCGCGTTCACGCTCACAGGCAGCCCTGTCTCGGCATCGGTGTACCAGTATCCTGCGATCTTTCCGGGGATGAGCGCGACCGGCCTCTTGCCTTCGCGGGTGTGCGTGAGGATTGGCCCGATGGAGTCCTTGTACCAGCCTTTGTCCAGTTTGACCTCTCGATACATCACCCCATGGGGCCGCAGGCAGTAGTCGAGCTGTTCATAGATGTCGGTAAGGGATTCGGGTACGTCGACCATCTTGTAGCGATAGTACCGCATGATGCGCTCTATTGCGTTGCTCGCGGCAACGTGGTCGTCGATGGCCTTCTCTGCGGATTCTTGTCCGATGACGACGCTTGCGACCTTGAGGAGTGAGTCGCTCATGCGCTGCTCGTCGGCGAGTTGGCGCTCCTTGATCTGGCTTTCGACCAATCCCATGCCGCTCACCTCCTCATTCGAACGCGACGAGCGTTGCGTACAGGCCATCTGTGGCCATGAGTTCGTCGTGCGTGCCACGCTCTACCACATGGCCTGCGTCAAGCACGATAATCTCGTCGCAGTCGCGTATGGTGGAAAGCCGGTGCGCCACCACGATGCAGGTGATGCCACGGTTGCGGATATGCTGCATCACATGGGCCTCGGTCTGGGCATCAAGTGCGCTTGTGGCCTCGTCGAGGACTATGACCGTGGGGTCTGCAGCCAACACGCGCGCGATTTCGATGCGCTGTCGCTGGCCGCCCGAGAGACCTTTGCCCCCGCTTTGCAACTTGCGCTGATAGCCGCCGGGCATCTTCAGGATGTCCTCGTGGATGCCCGCGTCGCGCGCGGCAAGGATCATCTCGTAGTCCTCGATTGTGGAATCGAACATCTTTATGTTGTTCTCAATCGTGTCGTCAAACAACGTGATTTCCTGGTCCACGACCGACACCGAACTCGTTATAACCCCGTGTGAGTAGGCGGCTCGTGGCTTCCCGTCGAAGAGGACCTCTCCGCTCCATGGCTGGTACAGTCCAGATACGAGCGCGGCGAGCGTGGACTTGCCGCAGCCCGAAGACCCGACGAGCGCAACGCTGCCACCATGCCTGACCTTGAGCGAGAAGTCCTCGATAAGCGGAGCCGCAAGGCGCGAGTAGCCAAAGGTGACGTTTCTGAGCTCTACGTCGCCGCGCAGTTTGACGAGGTCCGCGTCCTCCTGCGTGGGCGTTTCCTCGAGTCCTACATCGTCGGGATATGCCATCACGTCGTCGAGGTACTCCATCTGCGTGCGCATCTCTTGGATGGTCTGCGAAGCACCGATCATGGTCATCGCCGGCGACATGAATGACTGCAAGAAGCCCTGGAACATCATCACCACGCCGAGTGTGAAGGACCCTCCCATGGCCAAGTGCACGCCGAGGATGAGCACGATGGTGTTTGCAAGGGACGCGAGGAAGGCCGGCAGTGCCCCGAGGTACTGGTTGAGTTTTGCGGTTCGTACATTCTGCGCGTTCACCGATGCCTGATAGCCTGCCCACTTGCGGAAGAATCCGAGCTCTGCGCCGCTCGCCTTGATGGTCTCGATTTTTTCGATACCCGCCACGGTGAGGGAGTCGAACTTGCCCTCGTCCCGGAGTTGAGCGCGCGCGATGTTCACGCGCCTGTTTGACACAAGCCTCGACACCGCCGCATTGATGATGATGGTCGCAATCCCCACGGTGGTGAGCAGCAGGCTCTGGTTGAGCATCAGCGCAAGATAGAAGACCACCATGGCTGTGTTGATCGCCGCGGGAGCGAAGGTCTGGATCAGCGTTTGTGCCACAGCGGCGTTCATGGATGCCCTCGCCTGGATGTCACCGGCAAACCTTTGCGAGAAGAACTCCATGGGCAGGCGCATGACCTTCCACATGTAGGTGGTGCTGCCCACTACCCCCATCTTGCCGTTGATCCTCAGTGAGTAGATGGCCTGGACCCATGCGGCGATGAGTTGAAGTACGGCGAGCGCGATCAAGGTCACCGTAAAGGGCCCGAGCCAGTCGGGGTTGACGCCCGTAAGGAGACGGTCGAGGAAGATTCGCGCCGTGACGGAGTTGACGATGCCAAAGAGGTAGGCGATGACCGTGGCTATGATGACGAAGGCGGTGGCCGCCCCCGCGCCCGATAGGTTTCTCTTTGCGAACTCGAGCAGGCTCTGGCGCTTTCCGCTGGGCACGAAGTCCTCCGATGGGGTCGGGACAATCACGACGCCGGTGAACGACTCGTCGAACTCCTCCCAGGGTATCTTGACTGCACCCCTGGCCGGGTCGTTGAGATAGACGTTTGTGCCGCGGAAGCCGTCGAGCACCACAAAGTGCTCCATGTTCCAGTGGATGATGCAGGGGTATGTCCCGTCGTCCCTCAGGTCTTCCGGTGATGTCCTGTAGGCTTCCACGTCGAAGCCATAGTGCTCGGCGGCCATCCAGATGTTGCTGGCCTTGGATCCGTCGCGTGACACGCCGCAGTCGACCCTCACTTGCTCGAGGGGAACCCACTTGCCGTAATAGGCCATCACCATCGCGAGCGACGCGGCACCGCACTCGAGCGCTTCGAGCTGCATCACCACGGGTACCTTCGCCACGCCCTTTTTGCGTGGCTCCTTGACCTTTGCGGCATGTCTTTGGAACCCGTTCATTGCCCGTCGCCCGCGGTCTAGCTGCTCTGAAGTAGGAAGTCTATGGCGCGGGTCTCATCCACGACTACCGTGCCGTCGTACGTGCCGTCGGGAAGCTCGATGTCCGCGCGACCAATCGTCTTGCCATACTCGTCGGTGACGACCGACTCGATAGGATAGTCCTGCGACGATACCGTCACGCTCATGCCCTCGTCGATGGCGTACGGGTCGTCGACGCGCACCATTGCGGTGTCGTTGCGTACGACAACCGAGGCATCCGCTCTCGTCGGTAGCGTTCCGACGAGAGCCCAAGCGAAGAGGCCCACGAGCAGTACGACGACGGAGACAAGGACGACCCATACGCTCGGGTTGGTTACCTTGAGGTAATCCGTGAGCTCGTCCGGCGAGGACAGCCTGTCGATTGCCTTTTGCCTGAACAGCCCGCCGTTGTCATCCGCCATGTGGCCTCTTCCATACATGCTATCGAGGGCGCCAGACAAGCAAGCCTGCCGCCCCCCTTGCGAACGTACTTGATGCCGAACGCGGTTACGCGAGGCCGTTCCAGACGAAACGTACGAACTCGCGCTCTTCCTCGGTGTTGCAGTATTGCAGGACCCAATCGAGCGTCTTGCCGTCGTGCTTGGCGTCTACTACGATTTTGCGCAGCTTGGTCTTGTTGATCGAGACCTCTACCGTACCGCCCGTGACGTCGTCCACGTCGTCGATGCCCAAGGTCTGCTTCTCGTCTGCCATTTTTGTGCTCCAATCCACAGAAACAAGGTACGCGTACGAACGTCCACGCCCCAAATACATCTGGCATAAACAATCGAGATTGTAGCATACGTGTCGTGGTGGCAGACGGGCCTCAGTCGCAGAAGTCGAGCTCCTGAGTAAGGAGATATTCCACGAAACGACTGGTGGTGAACGCGGCAAACATCGGGTATTGGTCGTCTTTCTCGGCGTTAGCGTAGTCGCAGATGCTCTTGACCACCAACGCCTTCGGCCTAGGCTCGAGTGCCTTGGATGCCGCGAGAAAGACACTGTAGGACTCCATGTCCAGACCCACCGTTGTGGGATTGAGGGACCGGACTGTGAGGTTGACCACAAACTCGTTCGCCATCACTGACGTGCCGCACGCCAAAGGTCCTGACTGCAGGTGGAACTCGCACGCGCCAGGCTCACAGAGATGGTCTATGACTTCCTTGAGCTTGGGATCCAGGTGCATCGCTTGGGGGCGAGGCAAGAATCCAACATCGCACCCTAATCAAACCACATGGGCGCCGCTCATTGTCGTCCAAACGCGTCCAAAGTCGTCCAAGGAGGCTTTCATAGTCGTTTTTCGGCCCGGCTTGCCTAGTGGGTCTGGGATACCGCGCGCTTAGCGGGCTTTTCTCTGCTCAGGCCTAGGCCTCCGCACGTCGCGCACCCACCGCCATGAAGGTTGGTTACCATCGTTAGTACCCATTTGTTGCGGGGTGTGTACCCGAGCCTGTACTCAAGCTTTTCGTTCGACAATTGGGTTGTGGAGGAACCCTGTTTTTGTCGAACGATGTCGAATTATTCCCTACTGGTTGAAAGTGCCCATAACACCGTAACAGGCCG
>JAGCBF010000028.1 GCA_017652285.1 Atopobiaceae bacterium | reverse complement strand
GGAGAAGAAGATGGCAAACAGGTGCACCGACGAGTACAGGCGGGAGGCCGATCGCATCGCGGCAGACACGGACGCCAAGGGCTACACGAGCGTCGACGAATTGTTCGCCGATCTGGACGCATGACAATGAGGGAGATTCGCCAGCCGTCGCGGTTTAAAGAAGGGCTACAAGGCAACCGTGAAGCGTGGACTTCCCAAAGACGAGCTGCGCTGCACCCTTCACAGGGCGAGCTGCCGCCAAGGTCCCATCGGCGAAACGATGCATGGTATCCTCCCCCACATCAGCTTGGATAGGAGACGCCACCCACTTGCCCCCCAGGAGAATTCCGGTTTCTCGTCACCTGACTTGGGTATTTGTATCGCAAGCCACCAGACATCGTTTTACATGGACTTAGCACATGAATGGAGGCAGAGATGAAGGATGCGACTGTGAGCGCGCGGGTCGAGTGTGACGTCAAGAACGAGGCGGAGGAGATACTGCGACGGATCGGGGTGCCTGTGTCGGTGGTCATCAACTCGCTCTACCGGCAGATCATCTTCCAGAGTGGGATGCATCACTCCCGTGGCCGTGGTAGCTCGGAATGGTTTGGGATGCGCTCTCGTATACTCGTTGCCCGCCGCAGCTCTGGCTATCCTCCCAGCGGACGTCAAAGCGACGTCACGGGCACCGATTATGCACCCGTGACGTCGGCTTACTTCAAGTCAGGCGGCGTCATGAAGTCACCCGACCGCATTTGTGCTGGTAAAACTGGCATTCGGAATTCTTTGACAAAAAGGCGCATGCCATCTTCATGGAAGAGCTAGGAATCAAGGCTCCCGTCATCGAGCAGGAAGTCACGAATCCCCATGTAGGTGATGCCGTCCTCGTCGCGCCTCGGTCTCATCGCGCCTTTCACGACCACGATCTTTCGGAACGAGTCTGGAATTCCGAGCAGGGACCGCGTCTCCTGCTCTCGTTTGGCGGGATCGTCCACGCTGAGGGCGGACTGCACGTAGTAGCGCGCCGACCCGAGCGTCGCCACAAAGTCGACCTCCAGGCGGCGGCGCTCGGTCTTCCCCTCTGGGCTCTTCCCGTACTTGTCCAACACTCCGACGTCGACGTTGTAACCCCGCAAGAGAAGCTCGTTATAGATGATGTTCTCCATGAGGTGGTTCTCCTCGACCTGGCGGAAGCCCACCCGAGCGTTGCGCAGCCCAACGTCCTCGAAGTAGTACTTCTTGGGGGATCCTATGTATGCCCGGCCCTTGATGTCGTACCGCTGCGCCTCCGTCACGAGATACGCATCCTCGAGATACCCGATGTAGGAGGAGATGGTCTTGTCGTCGAGGCTCTTCCCCTTCACGCTACGAAAGGTGTTCTGAAGGCGACTGGGGTTCGTGAGCGAGCCCACCGCGGAGGCCAGCACGTCCACCAGCTCATCCAGCTCCGCCACGTTCGCCACATGGTTGCGCTCCACGATGTCGGTAAGGTACACCCTCTGGAACAGCCCCCTAAGGTACTCCTCCTTGTTGGACACCCGCTGGTACGAGAGCGCAAGCGGCATACCGCCATGCATAACGTACTCGTCCCACCCCTCATCTGCAGGGCCATCGTAGACGCTCATGAACTCCGCAAACGAGAGCGGCCTTACGCGAACCTCGTCGCTCCTGCCACGGAACTTGGACACGATGTCAGACGAGAGGAACTCTGAGTTGGAGCCCGAGACGTAGACATCCGCACCATCGACGTGCAGAAGGCTGTTGAGCACGTCCTCGAACTCATCTACCATCTGCACCTCGTCAAGGATTACGTACGTTGGTTGTCCGTCTTGGGCAATGCGGTTCCTCAGATACGAAAGCAGAGCGTCAGGGTCGCGTAGGGCCTTGTTCGCACGGTCGTCAAGGGCAACCTCTACGATGTGGCCTTCGTCGACGCCGCTCTCAAGCAGATGCCTGTGGAAGAGCTTAAGGAGGAGATACGACTTGCCGCAACGACGAATGCCCGTAACAGCCTTGATGAGTCCGTTCCCCTGACGTTCCACGAGCCTTTGCAGGTAGCGGTCCCTAGCGATCTCCATAGCAGCTCCATTCCGAGTTTCTGTGGTAATACACGTTTTCTCGGAATATTGTACAGCAAAGCTCATAAGGTTATTCCGCCTTCATGTGTATTCACACATATTTTCGGAATGACGAAGAGGTGGAAGTGTCGTAGTTTAAGGAAGCTGCCAGCAACTCCATCTCGCGTTAGGCTTACAGGCACACAAGTCCCCAAGAAGCACCAAAAGGCGCTCCGGAACCACGTCCGGAGCACCTCGCGTTTACGCAGGTAAATGAGCCAATTCGCTACTCCCACTCCACCGTGCCGATAGGCTTGGGCGAAAGGTCGTAGCATACGCGACAGATGCCCGGAACCTCGGCTAGGATGCGGTCCGTCATGCGCTTGAGCAGCGCCCAGTCAAGCTCGGGCACGGTGGCGGTCATGACGTCCACGGTGTTTATGCAACGAATGATGGCCGGCCACTCGTAGGCGCGCTTGTCGTCGCGCACGCCCGTGGCACGCATGTCGGGCACCACGCAAAAGTACTGCCACACGTCCAAGCCGGCAGCCTCGATCTCGTAGCGCACGATGGCGTCCGCCTCGCGCAGCGCCTCCAAGCGATCGCGGGTAATGGCACCAAGGCAGCGCACGCCCAGACCGGGGCCGGGGAACGGCTGACGG
>JAGCBF010000027.1 GCA_017652285.1 Atopobiaceae bacterium | reverse complement strand
GGACTTCTAGGCTGCGTCGCGTACGTTGGCGTCTTTCAACTCTGGACCGAACGCGGCGCGCGGCGTGAAGGGGAAACCATCCTTCTTCCCCAGGCTCCAGTAGAGTGGCGAGCGGAAGCAGAACAGGAACACGGCCACCGCCCACACGAGCGCGATCACATAGTCGTACCAGGCATACAGGGCCATGTCCGGCGAGTTCAGAAGGTAGAAGATGGCGATGGGCACCATGCCGAACACGGCAGTGACGAGACCGGGGTTGTAGAAGCGCTTGAGCCGCACGTTGAACACGATGAGGTGCTGGAAGAGCTCCAGGAACGAGAACAGCACCGCCGAAAGCGTGAGGAAGCGCACCTGCGGCAGGAGCAGGGCCGCCACGTAGATGAGCAGCAGGAAGCCCCAGTTGCCGAACAGCGACGCCAGGTTGTTGGTGTTCCACTTCGCGGGGTCGCTCTCGTCCTTGCCGAGCATCACCTTCACGCCCACGTAGGGGAACCCGCCCGGCCACCAGAACTCCTCGAAGAAGTGCAGGAACAGGCACGCGATGAGCCCCAGCAGCACCCGCTGGGTGAGCCCCCAGGGCCCGAGCGCCGCGACGAGCGCCACAATGACTCCCAGCGCCAGCGACACCGGCGCCCAATGGTTTACGAAACTCTTCATCCTTCGGTCCTTCCCTCGGTGCGGGGACTTGCCTTACCCGCTTGATTCGACCATAATCGACACATGTCGACAACGCAACAGACAGACGACTTCGTGCTGACGCGAAGTCGACAGAACGGGCGGAATCGTTGTCTTTCGGAGGGGAATATGGCCGCAAACGCCGTCGTCAACCGCAGGGTGCGCATGACCAGGGCGATGGTGCGCGACGCGCTGCTCGAGCTCCTGGACGAGAAAGCGCTCGGAGACATCAGCGTGACCGAGCTCTGCGCGCGGGCCGACATCAACCGCACGACGTTCTACAAGCACTACGGAACCCCGGACGACGTGCTGCAGGACATAGCCGAAGGGCTCGCGGAGGGAGCGGCAGCAGCGGCTCAGGTTGGCTCCGAACCGCTTCCCCTGGGCGACCAGGTGGCAGCCATATGCCGGCACCTTAGGGACCATCCCCGCGAGGCGAGTGCGGTGCTCGTGCACTTCGGCGGCGACAGCCAGGTCGTCCGCGGCATGATGGGGGCGCGGCTCTCGTCCGGGCAGGTGAGGATGCCCGCCTACGCTCGCAGATGCGATGCGGACACCGCCAAGCTGCTGGGGGCGTTTTTGGCCAACGGAATCTACAGCCTGGTGCGCTGCTGGATGCTCGAGGGCGTGGACAAGACGCCCGAGGAGATCGGGGCGCTCGCCGAGGACATAGCCGTGCACGGCTGGATCGATGGGTGACCCGCGGGCGGCTTGGCGCCCGAGTTGTGACGTCCCCGTACCATCGTCCGAGACGGGACGACGGAGCGGGGGTTTCTCATGCTCGACGGGTACGGCATTCACACTCTGATATGGGACTCGGCCGACGAGCGGCTTGGGAACTTCCTGGTCGTGTCGCCGGCCGACGCCTCGGGGCGCGGCCTGGAGCTACACGTGAGGCAGGGCGGAGCTGCGGCTGACCTGACCGGCGCGGAGGTCTACTTCATCTGGCGGCACAAGATGGCCGGCACGCGCGGCTGCGAGCCCATGGACGAGATCGACGCGTCGCTCGGGCAGTACGTCGTGTACTACCCGGCCGCCATGCAGGGGGCCGAGGGCGTCGTCGAGGCGCAGTTCATGGTGACGCACGACGGGAAGAGCATTTCCACACGTGCCTTCACGATCCGCGTGGAGCCCGTGATCATCGGCGGGACCGAGAGCGAGGACGGCTTCACCCTGTTCGTCGAGACCATCATGCGCTACGAGGGTGCGATCGAGATCACCACGGCGGCCGCAGACGCGGCGAACGAGGCGGCCGAGGCGGCAAGCGACGCGGCCGACTCCGCAACCGCCGTCGCAAACGCGATCCAGGCGGCCGCCCAGCGCGGCGACTACGACGGGGCCGACGGCGCGGACGGGCGAGCACGCCGGGATACATCACGGCGGCATAGCGGTTCCGAGACGGTTGGGCGCCGCCTTCAGATGCGTGGGTCGGTCTCTGAAGTGGCTCCTCGCGGGTCATTCGTTCAGCGCGATCGCTATAAGCCCAGCGCACTTCCTGCCGATCCTGTAGACCTCCTCGGGCGACTCGCGCTGCCCGTGCTCGTACCACACCCTGATGGCGGCGGGGAGGATGCTGGTCAGGATTGAGACGAGGTAGTCAGCCTCCACGTCCGTGACCCTCACGTCCTTGACGTACACCCTTCTCACCAGGTCCTTGTTCCTCATGTGCGCGTCGTAGATCAGGCCGGTCATGTTGTTCTCGGCGATGGCCCTCAGCAGGGCCCTCTCCTCGAGCCACCGCTCGATGAAGAACAGGAAGAGCTGCGCGCTCGACGGGATGGACCCCGCCTCGGACGCGACCGCCTCGAACACCCTGTCGCAGCGGTAGGCCAGCACGTCCTCGACCGAGTCGAACAGCCGGTAGAAGGTCGCGCGGCTGACGTGGGACCTCTCGCTGATGTCGGCGATGCGGACCCTCCCAAGCTCCTTCTCCTCCAGGCACCCCTCCAGGCCCTCCCAGATCAGGTCGGCCGACCTCAGGGCCCGCTTGTCGTTCGGTACGTGGTGCATGCCGCCTTCCCCTCTGAGACATTCCCCTCGGTTTCGTACTACAAGTTCCGAGACTATTGTATCGTATCTCGCATTCTGATACAAATGTCTCGTATCAACGAGAAAGGAGCATGTTGTGAAGAAGGATATGAACTGGTGGTGCGACCGGGCGTGGATCTTGTTCGGCTGCTGCCTGACGGCGCTGATGACCATACTCATCTTGGT
>JAGCBF010000183.1 GCA_017652285.1 Atopobiaceae bacterium | reverse complement strand
CACCGACGAGGCATAGATGGCATCGCCCAATGAGCGTCGCGCCCATTCCTGCCCACAATCGAGTTCGTCAGTCGCAATCCTTAGGCACCCAACCTGACCGGCTTCCGCGTTATTCTGTGCAGTAGCGTTGACCTTCGATTCCTGCGCGCATATGGCCAACTGTGTATGGTATACGTCAAGCGCGTCTACCATGCTCTTGACGTAGTCGTTGTCGACCGTGACATCGTCCAAAAGCGGCAAGACGTAATCGGCGCCCATGCGTGCATACGCATAGTGCAGCATTGAGGAATAGTCATTGAGCCCAAGCGCACGCGCATCCACCACACGCGAGTCGTCCGGCGCAAGTGTCGCCACCTCACCCGCAACAACGATCTGTATGTTCTTGTAGTCCTGCCGCTGCAGCATCCGTATGCAACGTTCAAGACCCTTGTCGTCGCTCTTCCTTTGCACCACGACGGCCACGGTCGCAGGTTCAAGATCCGCCTCGCGAATGCCAGGTGCCACCAAGGCACCCCGGTCCTCAATGCGCAGGGTAAAGGTGTCGCGTTTGTCCCACACGGCCTTTATGCCATACCGTCCGTTGTATGCCAGCTTCTTCGTCTGCGCACGTGCGATTGCGGAGTTGCCACGTAGTATGCGAGCACCTTCTTGTATCCAGTTTTTATAGCCAATGCAAATCTGGTTATCGCCACTTAGGCCATCCTCGGCATCGATTTGTGCCAGATCGATGGTCAGTCGGTAGCCAGTACCTTCGTAATGGTATTCGTGCGCGTCGTAGTCTTTACGCGAAATGACTCTGGTCCTTGCCTTCGACAGAGACGACCGCGCACAGGAAGCGCATTCCAGGGGTATCGTCTTTCCCGTTCGGTCGTTTAGGAGGTAGGCCGAGACCGCCTGCTCGCTGGGATCTTGAATCTCTATGCGAGGTGTGAACAAGAAGCCCGTTAGCGTTATGTGGCCCCCCTCGCACGTTATGTCCTCAACGCGACTCCGCGGAATGGCAAGCCGTGCGTCCGCATGGAAGTCTTTTGACTCAATGGTAAAGAGACTCTGAGGCACATCGATGAGCAGACGATCGCCAACGGTGCGTACGATTGCCGCATCATAGCTTTCTGCGATATAGTTCTCCAAGCGAATAAGCGCCTCTACGTCACGATCGAGCAAATAACGCGTGCGTTGCCTGATCTTTAGGGGCATGTTGTCCACTGATTCGGGACGTACGAGCGACTCTACGCATGCGGCCATCAGCTCAACGTAGCCCGACGCGTCCGCCGCGTCCATCTGGTACAGCTTGGACAAATACACGCCCACATCCATCGCCAACAGCTTGTGCTCCGCAACAAAGCGAATGGAGTCCTCGGCCCCATACGCATCCAGCAGCCCAAAGACTCGACGGATCATTTCGATGCGGTCGGTGAGGTTCTTTCGCTCCATTTGTCGTTGCGTCGTGGACAGGTTGTCTCCCTCTCTTACACGCCACAAATAACCGACCGCCCGTACGATGCGCACCCGCTCCGCCTGCAAATACAGCTCGGTTATGGTTGGATAGTCTTGTATGGCAAATCCTTCGGGATACGTGACTCCGCTCTGCTCATAAAACGAGCGACAGATCAGCTTGTCCCACGAAAGACAGTCGTACAAAAGCTCTGGATGCTCATGGATGTTCGTGTGGTTTGACGGCACGGTGGTGAGCGCGAGCGTATGCAGCAACGAGGCTCTGGCCTTTCCATTGGGGTTCAAACGCGCCGCATCACATATCGTGATCTGCGCGCCGCTGGAGCGCGCCGCGGTCAGCATCGTGCGAACCGTGCCCTTAACCATAACGTCGTCACCGTCTACGAAGTAAAGGTAGTCCCCTTTGGCAAGACGCACGCCATAGTTTCGCGCCGTCGAAGCGCCGCCGTTCTCCTTGTGGTAATACGCGACGTTCTTATGGGCATCCGCAAATGCTTGAGCTATCGCCGAACTCCCGTCCGTCGACCCGTCGTCGATGAGCAGCACCTCGGCATCGATGGAACACGCATTAGCCCAAACGGACCGCAGGCATTCATCAAGGTATTCTTCGACGTTATAGATAATGACAATGAAACTAATATCCATGAACTTCTCCACGCTCAAGCACCTTGCGGTTCGCCTCTGTTTGCTGAAGCTGGAACTCGAAATCGGATCGGTTCTTTTGTCTGATCGTCTCCAAAATGAGGCCAGCAAAGAAGGACATGAGCGCGGCGATAAACACAAAGCAGCTCACCACGAGCGTCGGCATCTTGCCCACAAGTCCTGTTTGGAAGTAATTGAGCAAAAGCGGCACGAAGAACGCAAGCGACGCGATCATGAGCAGCAGGGACAAGAGCCCAAAGAAGAGCATCGGCCGGTAATTCCTAAACAGGCGCACGATGGTAAGGACCACCTTGATGCCGTCGGGTATGGTGTTGAGCTTGGATTCGCTCCCCTCCGGGCGGTCGCGATACCCCACCACGACGTTCTCTATTTGGAAGTTTCGGTCGGCCGCAAAGATGCTCATTTCCGTCTCGATTTCGAAGCCTTGGGTCAAGACGGGAAAGCTCTTGACGAAGTTGTAGGAAAACGCGCGGTAACCCGTCATGATGTCCTTGTAGTCGGCATCAAAAATGCGATTGACCATGCTGCGCACCAACGTGTTCCCCGCGTTGTGGAAACGACGCTTGTTCTCCTCGAAGTATGTGGAGGACAGCCGGTCCCCCACCGCCATGTCGGCATGGCGCTCCAGAACCTGCGTGACCAAGTCCGGCGCGTGTTCTGCGGGGTAGGTGTCGTCACCGTCGGCCATGACGTAGCAGCGGGCGTCGATCTCTCTAAACATACGCCGTATGACGTTTCCCTTGCCCTGCTTGTACTCGTGCCGAACGATCACGCCCTCCCAACCGGCTCGTGCCTGCTCACACGTATCGTCGACCGAGTTGTTGTCATACACGTAGATGGCCGCCTCTGGCAGCGCTTCGTGGAAGTCGGCAACGACCTTGGCAATGGTCTTTCCCTCGTTGTAGCACGGCAAGAGCACCGCGATGGTATCCATAGCTCCCCTATTCTGCCTCGAGCCCCTTGGCGCTTCCCCCAACATTATCCAACCTTTTGTTATGGAGCTGCAGCAGAAGCACCGATGCAAAGACAATCTCCAGCGCCAAGCACGTAAGGAGGTAGGAACAGGATGCCCCCATCATGCCAAAGCCACCAACGGCAACGTACGTTAGGGGCACGGCAAGCAGCGCAACCCCAAGGTATCCCATAATGATGAATCGCTGGACGCGTATGGATATGAGGATGTTGTAGGTAATGTAGACGGCAGCACTCAAGCCACCGCCAACAAGAAGAATCACGAACTCGAGCTTGAACGGGCTCAGGTCGACGCCATAGATAAGCTCCAGCAGCCACCTGCCAACAAAGTGGCCACCAAGCACCACGCACACCGTTCCCGCAAGAATGAGCAGGTAGATTCTTTTGGTCATCGACGTAAAGCGTGCAAGGTCCTCGTCCCACGCAATGGCTATGCTCGTGAGCAAGGGCCGAGTGATGATCTCGCTAAACAAGGTGATGATGAAGGACGGCATAAACAGGACGCTGTAGTAGGTCTGGATGTCCTCCGTCAAATAGAAGTCGATGGCGTACTTGGGGATGTTGTACAAGAACAGCGACAAGAACGTGCTTATGAAGATGGGGAAGCACACCACAAACAGCTCGCGCACGTTATCCATGGCAAAGCGCGCGTCCCGCGGGCACATCCTTTGCACGGCAAGCGTGTTTATGCCCAAGCAGAACGCAAGCGACAGCACGTCGGTGACCAGACACGTCACGAGCAGGTTCTTGGTGACGATCATCACCCCGCCAAACACGAGGCACGAGAACACGTTGCGAGCGGCCAGGCACTTGCCCATAGCGGCAACATGGTCGCTGCGCTGCAGCTCCCCGTGATACACGTCCTCCACCGCGTCGATCATCTTCATGCCTGCCACCAGGGCAAATATGAGCACGCGTTCCGTCTCGTACCCCATTGCCAAACAATACGGCAGAGAGAGGAGGACCATGCCGATGCAGGTGCCGATACGCGTGAAGCCGTATTCCCTAAAGGAATACGTGCGCTTTGTGTCCGTCGCCTGGTACGTGCGCATGCCATAGCGACCGAACGTGAGCAGCAGCTGGGCCGTCGCGAACGCCAAGGCAAAGATGCCCCCCGGCACCACGCCGCAAATCCTGGTGACGAGCATGAGGTACACGATGGATGACAAGGAGTAGCAGGTGCTTCCTATCATGTTCCACACGAAGTCTTGTTTTGTCGCCCTGCCCTGTTGGGATGCCATCATGCTTTCTTCGTCCCTCTCACGGCGCTAAAGACCCGCACGGCAAGGGAGTAGAGGCCCACCCTGCGCAGGACCGGCGTGACCTTTCGCGCCAAATCTATGAGGCGCGAACCTTTGCCGTATGCTTTGACGGCCTGCTGAGGGTCCATCCCAAAATCGCGCCAAAAGCGATCGCGCTTTGCGCTGAGGGGAAGGGGCTTCTCCAGGTGCACTTGCCAACAAGAGGCCTTGTCGCTCTGGGCGGTCTGCAGCAGGTCGGCGCACGAGTCGAGCAGGTCCTCCCCTGCCCTTGTGTTTACGAGCACGAGGTTCACGCCATGCGCATAGTCGATGTTTAGCTTGGCGTTCTCTATGTTCCAGTAGTCCGCAAGCGTAAGATCGCTCACGCGATCGTAGCTCGTGTAGCGACACTGCGAGCAAGACGGCCTGATGGCATACGTCGTCTGGTACAGCTTGTTCCAAGAGGCGCCGTGGTTGAGCGCCGCGCTCTCGTCACCTGCATCCGTCACGCATGCCATTTGCTGCTCTTGCCACGAGACCTGCTTGCTGCGCATAGAGAGGCGCTCGATGCGCGAACCGCGCAGGACGTTTGACCGGATATAGGCCAAATAGGCGTCCCACACCAAAGGACTGGCGACGCCATGGCATATGTTGTCCACCGTCAGCAGCCGTCCCATGGGAACCTTCTTGACCTGCAGGTACCGTTTGAGGCCGCTGACCTGGCACGGAGTGCCGGTAAACATGACCAGCAGCCCGTCGGCAAGGTCCTTCTCAACCTGCGAAAACATGTCCTCGCCATCGCACTGCACGTATTTTGACCCCCTAAAGGCGTCTCGTGCCGTGCGATCGGATGCGCGCACATAGCGCACCTCGTACGCGTCGTCAAAGGCAACGCCGTACACGACCCCGCCTTGGTCGAGCACATGGTCCGACAACGCCGTAAAGACACCGCCCGACGAGCTGTTCATGACCACGTCCAGGTCGCGATGCAGCGCCGCATACACCTTTGGGGAGGCATCCACGCCCACGTGGCTAGTCTCGTAAGGACAGACCTTCCTGCACAGACCGCAATCGACGCAGGCACCCTGGTCAATATGCGGCTCACTAAAGCCCTCGTCGTTCTTTATCCACGATATCGCATCGGTCGGGCACACGTTTGCGCAGGCACCACACCCGCAACACAGCACGGCATCGAATTCCATGGCCAATCCTTACACGTTGTTTTTGAGCCACGCTATTGAGTCTTGTCGATCGGCTTCCAACAGCTCTTTGACGTGTTCGTAGTCTATGTTCGCATCAATGTCTATAAGCTCGTCGTCGATGATGCGGTCCTGCAGCCCAAGCCGCGTGAGCAGACTTATTACGCGCTTGTTCTTATGCTGCCCGCCCGCCACGACGGCAAACTTCTTCTCGAACAAAAGCGCAAAGACGACCCCATGATAGGAATCCGTCACGATGTAGCGTGCGTCACGTATGAGCGCGAGCCATTCCTTGGGCCCCAACCGCAGGTGGTACCTGCCGGCCACGGGCACACCCAGGGGGAAGGGCACGTAATGCAGCTTGAGGCCGGTCTTTTTCTTGAGCTTGCGCGCGGCACGAATCAACGTGTTGGAGAAGCCCATCTGATACACGAAGATGTAGGGCTTTTTGTCAACCGGATCGGAGGCAAGGGCATTCCAGTCCTCATGGCGCAACAAAAGCGTCGGGTCCAGCGTAATGGCCGGCTCCCGAGCGACAAGCTCCTGCACTATTCGCTTGCCGTAATCCTCGCGCACCGACATGGCCTCGAAGTCGCCCAGCAGCGTCGCGTATTCGTCCCGCCGGGTCTCGTCTATGTTGTCGCCGCCAAAACTCGCCGCATAGCTCAGCTTCTTTTTTGATTCCGCGACGAAGTCGAGGAAGTACGACTTGTCAAAATCCGTGAGCTTTACGTTCCATACCTGGTCGCTGCCGGTAATGTAGCGGTCATAGTTGTTTGCATAGGAAGGCAAGTCGCTAGGTCCGATGCCCTCCGTATGGGGAATGAGCTCCCTAAACGTCTTGAAGAGCCTGCGCCGCGGGCGATAGAACAGGTTGCCGGCCACCGTATACACATACCGGATCAGACCACGCTTCCTCAAGCTGTCGAGTCCAAACGGGTTGCCGATAAACGGACACGTGTAGTCGATGTACTCCACCTTGTGGCCCATGCGCCGCAGGGTTTCGTACAAGCCATAGCATTGGAGCGCCGCACCGTAGTTGCAGTAGTTAAAGAACGTAATGACGCCTACGCTCTTTTGCGATTCGTCAAGTTTGGCGTGGCTCATGTGATATGGTCCTTCCCTGCGAGGCCGCCGTCACCAAAGACCCCACAAGCAGGGGCATAGACCATAATAGCGGATAAAGGTAGCGCGCGTTGCCGCTAAAGGCCGGTCCAAAAAACGTTATGCCTATGGTGAGGAAGCAGGGCAGCGCCAACATAAGCCAATCGAATCGCTTGAGCACAAGTGCGTACGCGATGAGTCCAAAAAAGACCAGATTCGCCAGGCCTACGCTGCTGAACAGCCCAATGACGGGAAACTTGCTTATTGATCCGTACATCTTGCGCAGACCATCTTGCAGGGGGACAAGTGCCTTCTTCTCCGAGAAGACGTCAGAAAAGTCATAGGCGTACTCTGCGTTGCTCTTTTTCCACACGTCGCTTATACGCTTGTAAAACTTAACGTCGGCCTTCAGGGGAGAAAACATGAGGTAGTTTTGGTGCATGATCGAGGCAAGATAGACGTCCGGATGACGCTGTCCCAGGGCAAGCCACGTTGCGAGGAAGTCTTTGAGCTCGTCAGCCGTCGCATCTTGATTGAAGTAGCCTTTGACCGAATCGAACTTTAGCGGGTCATACTTCTTCGCATAGTCCTGTTTGGAGACATCCATCACCTTTTGAATCTTCTGCATTTCGGCCGTAGAGACGTCGTCAGGATACTGATTGAGGTAGCGGCCTATCTGTTGGATCGTCGACGAATAGAGGACGCGCGTCGTCACTTGTTGCGCGCCTAAGGAAGCCACGAGATGCGAGTTGATCACTTGCCCTGCGCACGTCGTTAAGGCCAGCGTGAGGACGACCGCCACTCCGGCGACGTCGATGTGCCTTTGCCGAATGCTCACAAAGGCAACTCTCAAAACGAACAGCAGACAGAGCAGGTATGCGGTATATGTGCCATTGTTCCTAAAGAAGAGAAGCGCCATGCCGATTGCAAATATTACGAGGTGCCGAGCGAGCCGCGAACGCCCTTCTCTGCCATATAGGAACCATGCCGTTTCGTCAAGAACAAGCATGAATCCAAGAATAAAGGGCAGGTCCTTTATTGCCGTTGACGCCAACGAAAAGACAATGGGCGAAAACGTAAAGACCAGCAGCGTGATGGCACGTAGCCAACAGGGGACGTCTAGTGCCTTAAGAGTGCCTAGCGTGTAGACAATGACGCCTGCGGTGACGAGGGTTTGCAATGCCACAAAAAGAAAGAGTCCGTAGTTGGGATGACCCATCGCTACGCCAAGATCCACAAAATGGCCGAAGACGAGCGTGTATATGAGGGGATGCTTCGTAGAAAAAGCAATTTGCCCTTGGTATTGGGCCAAGCTATGGAACGCATCCACGGTCGCGTATCCGGGAAAGCGTATGAGCAGCTGGGGAACCCAGCACAAAAGAAGCAGGAGCATCTGTCGAAGCGGCGCATGCCTGCCAAACAGAAGGCGCTCGATGCGATTCGCCACGGCCATTCGTTCCCACCATGCGCAGGCGTTTTTATAGAGTCCCCCTAGGCTACACAGGAACACGTGGAACAGGCTAAACGCACCTACCAAAAGGCAGGCAAGGACCACCTTGTTGTGGACGCTATGGGAAAACAACGACAAGAACGACTGCGAGATGTCTTTTGTGTCATAGCACCTACCCGAAACGGTAAAGACGGCGAAGACGGCGCTCACCACACCCAGCAGGATTTTTGTGAGGGTAGGCAGCCGCGAGGGGATGCAAGAAAGAAACAGCCGAAAGCACGCGTACATGCCAACGAGCAAACACGTCGCCGGTACGGGCTCCCAATCGGCATAGAGGTACATGACGCCCTTATCGATGCTCGCCGTAAAGAGGGGAAGGCACACGAGGGCAAGAGCCGCCGCCTTGTACGCGGAAGTCGATTTCTTCTTATCGAAGTCGGAAGTGCTTTTTGCATGTTTGCCATACGTGCGATTCATGTTGCGCCTCCACCGCCAAATCGAACTCGCCCAAAAAAAGGTGTCATTCAAGCATCTATGTTACCAAATAAACCAGTTCTTGTAGTAAGGTGTAGGTAGCATAGGTGTGGGTAGCATATCAGCAACCT
>JAGCBF010000182.1 GCA_017652285.1 Atopobiaceae bacterium | reverse complement strand
CCGTTTCGTCGAAGAGAATACCATGTTATTTGTTGCCGCCATGGCGGTGGACGACCTCGCCCAAACATTCAGCGTGGACGAGACCACCATGCTCGGGCGTTTCCTCTCGTCCAAGACGGCCACTCAACTCTTCAACCCCGACCTTAAGCTGTGGTGGGACGGAACAGCGTACGTTGCAGACGCGTACCGTGCGGAGGTCGGTGCCGGAGACGATGCTTGGGCGTCGTCGAACCCTTGAGAGTACGAAAACCAGGGCATCGCAAGTAGCGGTCATTATGTGCTTGGCTGCGGTTAGCACGGGCGCTCCCGTGCGAGACAATAGCCCGCATCGTCGATGCTCGCCCGGCGGAAGACATGAAGCTCGCGAACCTCTGCAGGCTCGTGAACGGCAACCCTTCCGTCGCTGTTTGCGAGCCGGTTCCTTTCGGTTTGGGATCGCCTATGCCGCGCGTGAGACGGCGGGAGGTGCCGTTTTGCCGGATCAAGGTGGGCTGTAATCGCACAAGTCATCTGCGAGTATCACCTGTGCATAATAACCGTGCGATGGGCGAGTCCGCGAACCGGCCTGGCGGGTACGTGGCGGCGTCGAACGGCCCGCCGTGCCATTTCGGATGCGCGAAAGTGCACGTTTTTTCGAGGTTAGTGTAGTTTTTGAGTGCCGATTCACCACCGGCGGAAAAGAAGCCCCGCGTTTGCGCAGGTAGGGGGTGCCGCAAATCAGACCCCGTGAAAACGGAGCCTCCAAAACTACACTAACCTCGATTTTTCGTGCGTTTTCGCGCATCCGTTTTGGCACGCCACTGTCGCGGGTCGGTTCGGGCCGGCACGCGCTGCTCCGCGGTGCCGTTCGCATCCTCCCGCGGGCTGGCAGCAGGCAGCGAAACCTCCCGGATTGCGTGCATTGCTGTCGGAAGCACGCACTTTCGGAGGTTTCAAGTCGTCCCGCGGAACGAAACCTCCTGTTTTGCGTACATGAGGGCCAATTGCACGCAGGTTGGGAGGTTTTGGCCGGGCGCCGGCTCGCGGGGGCAGCAGCCCACAGTTCCGATACTGCGTACAGTTCGCCAATGTGTACGCAGATGAGGAACTGCGTGCGCGCCGGAGCGGCCGGGGCGTGGCGGCGGCGCCAGGCGTCCAGGCCGAGAAGTGGCCGAAAGGGGCCTAGCCCCAATCGGCCAATCCGGCCGTGCGACCGGCGCGCGTAAGTGGCCGACCGGCCATCTGGGCGAACCGTGGCGGAGCCGCAACGACGGTGCCTGCGGCTTAAGCTCAGTACGTCAGGAGGGGCTCTTGTTTGAGGACGAGAAGGAAGCCGAAGGGGTCGCGCGCGGCGTCGCGGGCGCTCGCCATCTCCTCGAGGCGAAGGACGACGTCGTGCACCTCGGCGGCGACCCCATCGATTGCCGCGAGCTGTCCCTCGTCCAGGTACTCGGCCAGCCGTCCTCCGTCGTATCCCGTCTTGGAGACGCCAAGAAAGCGGCAGGCAAGGCTCGCGTCGTAGGCTCCGCATGCGCAGAGAAGACCACAGACGTCAGCCGTCACCTCGTCCCACACGGGGAGGATGTCGTCCGGCCTAAGACGGCGGCACACGACGTGTGCGCACTCGTGGTGAAGGCGCACTTCGCGCGACACGCGCAGCCACGTGTCCTTATCGTAGGGGGTCTCGCTCGCCGGCACGTTGCTGTAGGGTCCCTCGGATATGACGACGAGCTCGGTGCGAAATGCGCCGGGCACGTGCGCCAAGCGCGCGAACTCAGTGGGCCAGTCGGTGCCGCCCGCGGACAGGTATTCCTCGCAGGCACTGGCCACCTTTCCCCAGTCGGCAAGGCCGCGGTAGGTGATGGCGCCCACGGCGCGCGCTATGGGCACGGGCTCTGCGCGGTGCCCCACGACCTGCAGAAAGGTCTCGAAGTCGGCGCGCTTCTTCAGGAACAGAACCTCGACTGGCCCCGCAGGCGTATCCACCTCGCGCAGCTCGTCGTCCTCGCTGCCTGCGAAGTGCGAGAGGTCGGCGCCTTGTGGTGCGATGCCGCGTCCCGCTGCCGCGCGGTGCGCCTCGGTCGCCCCCTCCGCAGGTGCGACGTAGAGCTGCGGAAAGCGTCGCGCGAGCGACTGGATGGTGCCTTTGCCCTTGGTCATGACCGCATCACTCATCGCCTGTCTCCTTACTGCCTGCGCCTTGGTCGGCAAGGCTCGCTGTCGCACAAGTAATGGTAGCACGCCCCACGGCGGGGGACGTCGAGGGCTGGCCGCCGCGTCCGCAGCGTCCCGCAGCACGCCCCCGCGGTCGGCACCCCGAGGGCTGGGCGGCGCGCATGCGTCCCTTGGTTATAATCGCTCGTATGAACGCCGATCTTATCGGAGGGGGCTTCTGCCGACATGCATAGCGCAGACGAACTGGAAAAGAGCATACGCGTCACTCCGCCGAGCGCGTGGGTGGCGCTTGCCGCATTTGCCGCGCTTCTCGCGGGCCTTCTGGCTTGGGCAATATTCGGAACCATCGCAACGAGGGTGCCGGCAAAGGGCGCTGTCATCGGCGGTCAGGCGCTGTGCTTCCTTACCGAAGATGACGCCAAAAAGATGCATGTGGGCGACGAGGCCGTCGTGGACGGCACGACGCTAAAGGTCAGCGGCGTCTCGACCTTGCCGGTCTCGCGTGCCGAGGCGGGCAGGATCGTGCCCGGCGACTACCTGGTCGATGCGCTGATGCGCGAGGACTGGGCGTATCAGGTGATCTTTGAGGGCGACACCTCCAAGCTGCCCGAAGGCGTCCCGATATCCATGGAGATCATGGTGGAGAGAATCGCGCCCATACGACTGCTGCTCGGGGGCTGGAGCGACGATGACTAGGGGCGTCACAAGAGTCCCACAGGTCATGCAGATGGAGGTGCTGGAGTGCGGCGCCGCGTGCCTGGCCATGATCTTGGCATACCACGGCCGCTGGGTGCCGCTCGAAAAGGTGCGGACGGACTGCGGGGTGTCGCGCGACGGCGTAAGGGTCGAAAACGTTATGCGGGCCGCGCGCGCCTATGGCCTGTCCGCCGAATCCGTCCAGATCGATGCGGCCGACCTCGCCAGCGCGGAGCTCCTTCCCTGCATAGCGCTTTGGCGGCAGGGTGGCTTTGTCGTGGTACGAGGCTTCAAAGGCAAGCATGCATACCTCAACGACCCCGCGCGCGGACAAATCCGAGTACCGCTGGAGGAGTTCGAGGCGTCCTTTGACGGGCGTGCCCTCCTGTTCCAAAAAACCGACGCCTTCGAGCCGGGCGGGGAGAGGCCGGACGCCCTGCGGTTCGCGCTCGAGCGACTGTCGGGGCTCAAGTCCCCCATAGCGTTTGTCATGCTGTCCGCCGCCGTAGTCTCGATCGTGGCGATCGTCACCACATCGCTTGGCCAGGTGTTCATGGACCGCATCCTTACCGATAAGAACGCGGGATGGGCGGGCAACCTGGCGCTTATCATGCTCGTGCTCGCGATCGTTTCGGGCGCGGTATCGGTGCTCAACGCCCATTACCTGGTGAGCACGCAGGGCAAGTCGGCCGTGGTGTCGTCGGCGCGGTTCATGAACCACCTGCTGCGGCTGCCCGTCGGGTTCTACGCGCAGCGGATGGTCGGCGACCTGCAGCTGCGCCAGTCCGACAACGAAAAGGTGGCGACCACGCTCGTGGGACAGCTCGCCCCCGTCCTCATAGATGCCGTCCTCCTGTTGCTCTACCTGGGCATCATGCTGGACTACAGCGTGCTGCTGACCGTGGTGGGTGTGCTTTCCATAGCGGCCAGCGCCCTTGCGGCCCGCTATGTGTCGGGCAAGCGCGTAAACTACACGCGGGCCAGCGCGAACGCTGCGGGCAGGCTGCACTCCACGACGGTCAGCGGCATGGAGATGATCGAGACCATAAAGGCCGCGGGGGCCGAAGCCGCCTTCTTCAATCGCTGGTCGGGCTACCAAGCGGCCAACTACGACATTGCCGCCGACACGACCTTGGTCAACGCGTACCTGGGCACGATCCCCCAAACCATTACGCAGCTCGCCAACATCATCGTGCTGGTGCTGGGAATCCGACTCATCGTGGAGGGCGACTTTACGCCCGGGGCCCTGCTGGCGTTTACGGGCTTCCTCTCTGCCTTCATGACGCCGATGAACCAGATGATCGTCCTTGGGCAGACGGTGCAGGAGATGCGAACGAAGATGGAGCGCATCGAAGACGTCATGCGCTATCCGACCGACGTCGAGGAAGGCGAGGAAACGCCCATGGCGCAAGGTCTCGACCGCGAAAAGCTGAGCGGGCGCGTGGACCTTAAGGGCATCTCGTTTGGCTACTCGCCGCTCGAGCCGCCGCTCATCGACAACTTCGACCTGCACCTGGAGCCCGGCCAGTGGGTTGCCCTTGTGGGCGAGTCGGGCAGCGGCAAGTCCACCATCGCAAAGCTGCTGTCGGGGCTCTACGAGCCATGGTCGGGATCGGTGGAGTTCGACGGAGTCCCCCTGGGCAGCGTGCCACGCCCGCTTTTGCGCGGGTCGCTATCCGTCGTGGACCAGGACATCGTGACCTTTAGCGACACGGTGTTCGACAACGTGACACTATGGGACTCGTCCGCGGAGGACTTCGAGGTGATCCTCGCTTGTCGCGACGCGGGTATCCACAAGGACATCGCGGCGCGCAAGGACGGGTACCAGTCCATGGTGGCGCCGCGCGGGCGCAACTTTTCGGGAGGACAGCTGCAGCGCATGGAGATTGCGCGCGCGTTGACGCCCGATCCCACCATCATCATCTTGGACGAGGCT
>JAGCBF010000004.1 GCA_017652285.1 Atopobiaceae bacterium | reverse complement strand
TCGGCAGTGGTGGCGCCGATCACCTGGATTTCTCCGCGCGAAAGTGGCGGCTTGAGGATGCTCGCCGCGTCGATCGAGCCTTCCGCCGACCCCGCGCCGATGATGGTGTGCATCTCGTCGATGAACAGGATCGCGCTGTTGGACTCCATGACCTCGGCGACGACCTTTTTCATGCGTTCCTCAAACTCGCCGCGATACTTGGAGCCGGCAACGAGCGAGGCCACGTCGAGCGTCCAGATTTGCTTGTCGCGCAGGATGTCTGGCACGTTGCCCCCAGATATGAGCTGCGCCAGGCCTTCGACCACGGCCGTCTTGCCCACGCCGGGATCGCCCAGGATCAGCGGGTTGTTCTTTTGTCGACGAGCCATGACCTGCATGACGCGCTCGATCTCGCGGTCGCGGCCGATGACCGGGTCCAGCCGGCCCTCGCTGGCGAGCTTGGTAAGGTTGCGACCGAACCGCTCCAGCAGCGAGCCGTCCTCTTGCGGTCCCTGCTGCTGGCCACCCATAAACGGCATTGGACCAGCGCTGCGCACATCGCCCACGCCCGTGGCCTGGCGATTGTTTCGCCCCTCCTGGCTGGTGGATATGAGCTCGTCGACCGCGTTGCGCACGGCGTCGCCAGACACGCCCATGCGCCCGAGCGCCTCCATGGCGCGACCGTTGCCCTCGCTCACGATGCCGAGGAGCAGGTGTTCCGTGGCGATGTAGGTTTGCCCGTGGCTCATCATCTCGCGATACGAGTCCTCGAGCACGCGCTTGGCACGCGGGGTAAAGGGGATGTGGCCTCCCGGCGTAGGCTCGCCATCGTCCTTGGACAAGCCACGAACGGTTTCGATGGTCTCGTCGTAGGTTACGTCGAGCTTTGCCAGCGCCTGGGCAGCGACCCCCTCCCCTTCTTTGATTAGCGCGAGGAGCAGATGCTCGGTGCCCACGAACATGCGGCCCAGATTGCGAGCCTCGTCCTGGGCAAGGTTCATGACCCTGCGCGCCTTGTCTGTGAACTTTTCAAACATATGGGTCTCTCTTCCCCTTGGCCGACCATGCGGCCTCGTCTGGTTTGACGAGTCGTGTTTTACCCAATTATGACACGGCTTATACACGCAGAGCAAAAGCGACATGGGCAAAGGTCCCGGCGCCAGCCGACCCGATAGGACGGGGCCGACTGGGGCAAAGTGGCCAATTGGGGCTAGGCCCCTTTCGGCCACGCGGGCTCCCTTTCGGCCGCGCCTGGGCTTATCGATGCCATAACATATGCCGTTACCGAGCGCATTGCGCACGTTACTGCCTGGACAAGCCGATGCGCCCGCCGCACGGCCCGCTAGTATTACCCACGTGTAATAACTGTTACCTACGCGTGAAGCCGATCGACGGAACGGACTCGAGCCCAGGCGCGGGCAGCCCCGAGCCGACCCTCCTCCCGGCAGCGTGCCATTTCGGATGCGCGAAAGTGCACGTTTTTTCGAGGTTAGTGTAGTTTTTTGGTGCCAAATCCCCACAGGCGGAAAAGAAGCCCCGCGTTTGCGCAGGTAGAAGGCGACGCAAATGAGACCCCGTGAAAACGGAGACCGAAAAACTACACGAACCTCGACTTTTTGTGCGTTTTCGCGCTTCCGTTTTGGCACGCTGCTGGTGTGGGTCGGTTCGGGTCGGCCCGCACCTCAACGTGGAGTCGTTCGCACCCCCCTCGCAGGTTGCAGCAGACAACGAAACCTCCGGAATTGCGTGCATTGCCGCCAGATGCACGCAATTCCGGAGGTTTGTCGACTTCCAGAGGCGAGAAACCTCCTGTTTTGCGTGCGTGAGGGCCAGAGGCACGCAGGCTGGGAGGTTTTGCCGGGCGCCGGCTCGCGGAGCGGCAGCCCACAGTTCCGGGATTGCGTACAGTTCGGTCATGTGTACGCAGACGAGGAACTTTGGGCGCGTCGGAGCGGTCGGGACGTGGCGGCGGAGCCAGGCGCCCGGGCCGTGACGTGCCCAAACAGCTCGAAAGTGGCCGAAAGGGGCCTAGCCCCAATCGGCCAATGTGTGCGAAAAGGGACGTTTGGCCGAAAGGGGCCTAGCCCCAATCGGCCATCCGGCCGGGCGACGGCACAGAAGCGCCGATTGGGGCCCGGCGCAGGCGACCAGAGTTGCGCGGGTGGCTATTGGCGATCGGGCGCGATGGCTTTCATGGCCTCGATAACGCTGGCGAAGAGCTCGCCCAGCTCCATGCCGTTGAGCTCGGCGCCCTTGGCGATCTGCGCACGGTCACAACCGGCCGCAAAGCGCTTGTCCTTGTACTTCTTGCGCAGCGACTTGACGCTAAAGTCCATGACGGACTTGCTCGGGCGCATAAGGATCGCCGCCTGGATAAGCCCAGACAGTTCGTCACACGCCCACAGCACGCGCTCCATCTTGTGCTCGGGCGCGGGCAACTCCGGGTTGTTGTCGGAATTGTGGGTTTGGATGGCACGTGCGACCGCGGGGTTTGCACCGGCCTCCTCCAGCAGCTCGGCCGTCTTTACGGTGTGCACAGCAGAGTCGGGCCACTCCTCCCAGTCCAGGTCGTGCAGCAGACCGACGATGCCCCAAAAGTCGACGTTTTCCGGGTCGTATTGTTGCGCGTAGTAACGCATGAGGCCTTCGAGCGTCTCGCCATGCCTGATGTGGAAATCGTCCTTGTTGTACTTCTTCAGCAGCTCAAACGCGGCTTCGCGCATAATGCCCGGGTCGAGCTTCGCCCCGCCGGCCGCCTCGCCGGCCGCCTCGCCAGCCGCGTCGCCGCTGGCAGCAACGT
>JAGCBF010000181.1 GCA_017652285.1 Atopobiaceae bacterium | reverse complement strand
GATACGGACTACAGCGACGAAATCCAATACGATCTAGAAAGCAGCTACGAGTCCTACTAAGGAACTGCCTATATTGGCAAAGCGCTGCAGCATGCCACGCGCGACACCGATGTAGTGGGGCTCACCCGCCGACTGTCCAAAGTCGATCAGCACGATCCCGCCGCCGCACTTCACCAAGAGCGAGAGGCCCCACTCAGAACCGACCTAGGGGCGTCGAGCAATTGGTCCGTCTCGCAGGGTATGACGACGCGCATGGCAAATCCTTTCTCATAAGGAACAAACGTCGAACCGATACTGTTGCGCTTGCCCTGATCCTATTTGCGGCGTCGCGGTTCGTTGACGCGCGACGTTTGCGCGGTTTGCATAACCATGAACACGCTTGGATGCTGGCGATGCTCGCTGACCTCGCAGAGCATCCCGTTGTTGTCAAAGGAGGCTTTGCGCGTGATGGCGACGAATCCCGTGTCGCCCATGTCGAGCAACTCGTAGTCGCGCTCGTTGGCGGGAGCGACGGTGATCTTGCGTCGCGTGGTTACGATCCTGCCGTGGTCGGACGATTCGATAAAGCGGTAGACCGACTTCTTGACATGGGCCTTGGTGATGCCGGCGACAAGGTCGCCCCTAAAGTAGCTGTTTTCCCACGACAAGGGCACATCGTTGTAGAAACGGACGCGTTCCACATGCAAAAGGCACTGCCCGACCTCAAAGGGTATGATTTGGGCGAGCTCCTCGTCGACCTCGAGGTACTCCATAAGGACCACGTTGGTATGGGGCGCAAAACCGCAGCGACGGGCACGATCGACAAACGACTCTATGCCGAGGGAACTGTCCATGAAGACCTGACCTGCGGCGGGCATGAAGTCTGCCCGATATATGACGCGTACCCCCTTGCCATGAATGGGCTGAACGTAGCCGTCTGACGCAAGCACCGACAAGGCCTTGCGCACCGTGTTGTGCGCGCAGCCAAAGCGCTTTACGAGCACAGTTTCGGAGGGAAGAAGCGTTTGGTATGCGTACGTACCGTCCTCGATCAGGTGCTTGAGTTCAAAGTAGATGCCATCGTATGCTGCGCGCATGGTCGTCCCTTGGTCTTCTGAAAGCTCGTACGGAACCCAAATTATGACATATTCTCAAAACTTGGAGTAGCACAAAATGCAAAAAAATAAAGGTGGTCTCTAGGGAATACTCAGGTTGAATGTATTATTATGCATTTCTACGGCTTACCGTTCCACTTTGTTTCAAACTGGGTTAACGAATGAACGGCGTATGATAGTTCACAGAATTGTCATACTTGAAGTCGTGGGATAAATCGTGCGACGAAAAAAACAAGCCATCGGGCGGAAGGAAGGACCCGATGGCTTGTCCTGTCTGGCGACAGGTGCGCGTCTGGCCACGCGCAAACAAGGAAGGAAGGGATGACGTGGGTGCGTCATCGTCAAGTAATACGTTTCCAGTTTTGGGCTGTCCCATACACAGGTTGGTTTAGTCACAAGCCCTACATGCTTCCTACGCTCGGTCTTCACAAAACGGAACTCATGCCAAGTCGCAAGCGACCGTGCGGGCGCAGGAGGTTGTACAACTGGTAAACAGAGCGCTCGCCCCAGGCGAAGTTAGGTACCATTACCACCTGTTGGGAAACGCAGAAGATACGAGCGGCAGTGCGGATAAAGGAGAACCCATGAGCATAAACCAGCAGAGCTATGCCTACGGCGCGTCAAAGTCGTCGATTCGCGAGATCGCGGCATATGGCGCGGCGCGAAAGGCCCAGATAGGCGCGCAGAACGTGTACGATTTTTCTTTGGGAAACCCCAGCGTACCGGCACCGGATGCCGTGCGTGACTCCATAGCGCATGCCCTTACCCTGCCGGCAACGAGCCTGCATGGTTATACGCCCGCCAACGGCTTGCCTGCGGCGCGTCAGGCGGTCGCGGACTCCCTCAATCGTCGCTTTGGAACGAGCTATGGGGCTGACGACCTGTACCTTACGTGCGGTGCCGCCGCGTCGATTTCCATTGTGCTCAACGCCGTGTGCAACGAAGGCGACGAGGTCATTGTCATCGCGCCGTACTTTCCGGAATACCGCGTGTTCATACAAAACGCCGGGGCAACCTGCGTCGAGGTCATGGCGGACCTGGACACGTTTCAGATTGACGTCGAGGCGGTCGCCGCGGCGATTACCGACCGTACCGCCGCGGTCATGATCGATTCGCCCAACAACCCCGTGGGGTCCGTGTATGCGCTCAAGAACCTGGAGGACCTTGCCGCGGTCCTGACGCAAAGGAGCCAGGAGCTTGGCCGCGACATCTATTTGATCTCGGACGAGCCGTATCGCGAGATAGCCTATGGCGTCGAGGTGCCCTGGGTGCCGGCGCTATACGACCGCACGCTGGTGTGCTACTCCTATTCCAAGTCGCTCAGCCTTCCGGGAGAGCGCATTGGCTGGGTGCTGGTGCCGGGCACGAATCCCGAGCATGACGTGCTGGTGCCCGCAGTGGCTGGTGCGGGGCGCAAGATGGGCTTTGTGTGTGCGCCCGCATTGTTCCAACGGGTGCTTATCGATTGCGTGGACGAACCCACCGACATCGAGGCTTACGAGCGCAATCGCCGCGCCCTGACGGAGGGCCTGAGCGCGATCGGCTACGAGTACATAGAGCCGCAGGGAGCGTTCTATCTGTGGATGAAGGCGCTCGAGCCCGATGCCAACAAGTTCTTTGAGCGGGCAAAGAGCTACGAGCTGCTGCCGGTGCCGAGCGACTCGTTTGGCTGCACGGGCTGGGTGCGCGTGGGTTACTGCGTAAGCTACGAGACCATCGTCAACTCCATGCCCGCCTGGAAGAAGCTGTGGGACAGCTACCAGGCGTAACGGATAAAAACGGGACGAAAAAAGGCGGGGCAACGAGGTGCTTCTTCGTTGCCCCGCCCTTGTTTTGGCCTTATACGAACACGTACTTGTCCATGCGATCGAAGGCATCCACGATTTGCGAGAAGGGCAGGGCGATGTTGAGGCGTACGCACCAAGGGCATTCGAACAATCGACCGTCGTGCCACGTTACGCCTACGTCCCACCCACGGCGAACGAGCTCGTCGTTTGTGACGTCGTGCTCCCTGCACCATTGCTCGCAATCGAGCAAAAGCACGTAGGTGGCCTGGGCCCGCGCAGTCTTTACGCCGGGATAGCTCTTGGTTATGTGTTCATACGCATAGGTGGCGTTCTTGGTCAGCACCTGGCAGAGCTCGTCGGTCCACGCCTGCCCTTCGTCGCTGTACGCACCAACAAGGGCGTGCATGGACAGCACGTTTTGCGCGTTGTAGTGAGAAAGCCCACCCTCTTTGGCCAGTCGATCGCTCAGCCAGGGGTCGTATGCAATGTGATAGGAACCTACGAGGCCGGCAAGGTTAAACGTCTTGGATGGCGCATAGAATGCCACGACGTGGCTGCGCGCCCAATCGCTTACGGACTGCGTTGGCGTGTGCCGGTTTTTGTCGAGCAGCAGGTCGGACCATATTTCGTCGGCGATTACGTACACCGAGTTTCTTTGGAAGACATCCATGGCTCGAAGGACTTCCTCGCGTTCCCATGCGCGTCCGCACGGATTGTGGGGAGAGCAAAAGATGGCGGCGTGAATGTGGTGCTCTTGTATGCGTCGCTCCATGTCCTCGTAGTCCATGCGCCAAACGCCGTCCTTGTCAAGAACAAGGGGACTGTGCACGAGGTTGTAGCCGTTGTTTCCCACGGCGTGCGTAAATCCCACGTAGGTGGGCGAGTGGACCAACACGTTGTCGCCCTTGGAACACAACACGTTAAGGGCGCTTATCACGCCGCCAAGGACGCCGTTTTCGTAGCCAATGTGGCAAGGCTCGAGCCCTTGCACGCCGTTGCGTTCCCTTTGCCAACCAATGATTGCCTGGTAGTATGCATCGCTTGGCTGGTAGTAACCAAAGATGGGATGATCCAGGCGCTGTTTTATGGCGCGCACAACGCTTGGGGCTGTGGCGAATCCCATATCGGCGACCCACATGGGCAGGGAGTCAAATCCTTCGCGTGGCTTGGCTGGTGAGAAACCCGTGCCATCGCCCAGGCCGTCCACCGCAAGCGAGTCGCGCCCGTGACGATTGATTATACTGGAAAAGTCATACATAGTATGCGCTCCTCTTGTTAAGAGACGTTCGTTGTGTCGCCTGCACAAGTGTACGCAACGGGGAAGAAGAACATGACAACAGCTTGGCGAGTGACGACACATATGGTAAAACGAATATGAGAAAACGGGGGATCCATGCTTACCTATGACTCCTTTAACAGGAAAACTTACGACTCGGCGCATGTGCCGCAATCACCGTATGGTTGCGATGTGCATACGCACACGCTCGAGTCGCGCCATGCGTACTCGACCATTGGGGAATGCGTTGCCGCGGCAAAGGCGGCCGGGCTCGAGTTGTTGGGGTCGACCGATCATTATTCCAGCATGTTGTATCCAGACCCCGCTAACGACCAGCAATTCCTGCGTTTTTATCAGTATTTTATTAACTTTCATATGTGGCCACGCATATGGGACGGCGTGCGCGTTATGCGTGGCGTAGAGGCTGACATCGTCGACTTGGACGGGCATCTGTTTGGGTGGGACATAATCCTTACCCAAGGCATAACGGGCAGAGCGTTTAAGAGGCCCCAGTCGATGAAGGATCGTCTGTGGCTTGGCATCGACTATGCGATTGCGAGCATCCACAATGGCGACTTTACGCATGGCGCCACGCTTGCCCAGACCACGAACATGTACCTACGCGCTCTGGAAGACCCAAAGGTGCTGATAATTGGGCATCCAGGTCGCGCCGGCGTGCCGTTTGACCTCGACACGGTTTTGCTTGCCGCCAAAGAACGCGGCAAGCTCATAGAGATAAACGAGCACAGCTTTGTGCCCCACTACGGGAGTGCCTGCGTCAACACGTGTCGAAAGATCGCGGAGCGTTGTGCAGAGCTGGGCGTGATGATTGCCGTCTCCACGGATGCCCACATAGCCTGTGACGTGGGACGTTTTGATGCGGTGTCCGCCTTGCTGGAAAAGATTCACTTTCCGCATGAGCTCATTGCAACGCGCGACGCCGCCACGTTTATTGACGTGGTTGGCAAGGCCATAGGATAAGGGAGACGCGCCACGCGTTGTTTGCTACAGCTCGATAGTTAGCTCCACGGGGCAATGGTCGGAACCATATACCTCGTTAAGAATCGCGGCGCCGGTCACGCGGTCCGCGATGTCTTGGCTAACCAGGAAGTAGTCGATGCGCCATCCTGCGTTGTTCCTGCGGGCGTTGAACCTATAGCTCCACCAGCTGTAGGCACCGGTGAGGTCTGGGTGGCGCGCGCGGAAGGTGTCGACGAACCCAGCTTCGAGCAACTCGCCAAAGCTCTGCCGCTCCTCGTCGCTAAACCCGGCGTTGCCGCGGTTGGGGCCGGGGTTCTTGAGGTCAATCTCTTCGTGGGCCACGTTAAAGTCGCCGCAGGTGACCACGGGCTTGTCTGCTGCCAGCTCGCAGAGGAACTCGCGATACCGCGCGTCCCATGCCAGGCGCGTGTCTATGCGCTTGAGCTCGTTTTGCGCGTTGGGCGCAGACCGTTGACGTTCCAAGACACCAGGCGCTTTTCTGTGCTGTTCATGGGGCGCTCCGCTGCCGTGCGATGTTCGTTAGGCCGTTCTATTCTAGCCAAAGGTAGTCAGCGGTGCCCATGAGCGGTCTTGTCGGCACCGGTCGGGTACGCGGTCCCGCCGTGGAGGAGCCAAAGAGAAACTCGCGCCAGCGCGGCAGCTCGCGCAGTGCTTGGGCGTGCCCCATGCGGTAGGACTCCTTGAGTTTGTGCGCGTCCATCGTGGTGCTTTCTACGGACATGACCTCGGGATATACGATAAGGCAGCGACCCTGGCGCGCAAGGTCCTCTATGCGTCGCATCTCTTCGTTGTAGCGTTCCGCGCGCGTAAGGAGCGCCTCTCGCATGTGGGGATAGTCGGTGGTAAGGCGCAGGAGCGCTTGGCGCGTCGGGCCAGAAAACGGCTCCTTTGCGTACCCCTTGGGTCGGGTGGCCAAGAACAGGAACTTGTCGTAGCCGGCTTCCTCCGCCATCCACAGCGGGATGCCGGCGCCTTTGCCAAGGCCGCCGTCCAGCATGGTTTGGCCGTCGATCTGCAGGGGGTTCATGAGCCAGGGAACCGTGGAGCTTGCGCGCACGCGGTCGATAAGGTCCTCCACGCAGGAGATGTCGTCCTTTCCCCAGGTAACCGTACGGCCCGTGTCGCGCTCAAAGGATTGAATGCGCACTTGGGCGGGGTTGTCCATAAAGGAATCCCAGTCGAATGGCGCCAGGCCCTCCTCTATGACGCCGCGATAGCAGAAGTCCGCGTTGAAGTAGCCGTTCCCCTGCAAGGCGCTCATGCGACCGCCAGACTGTGGGTAGGTGACCAGCTGGGTAAACGCCCAGTGCGTGCGCCAGTGATCCCTAGAGACGTAGTTGACCGTATTTGACGCGCCGGCGCTGAGGCCGCACACAAAGGGAAAGTATATTCCCTCTTCCAGCAAGACATTTGCCATGCCCGCCGTGTATCCCGCCCGATATCCGCCGCCTTCAAAGACCAAGGCGCATCCGTCCACGTTAGTTACCATCTGCATAGGTCCTCCTCCGATGTACAGTATAGTTGACTAAGGGGATGAGGGTGACCTTGTCTTGACGTCGTGAAAGGAGGACGCGTGGGTAGAGCGATTACAGACGCGCACGAGGCTGCGCGCGAGCTGCAAGAGCGTGTGGATCGGTCGCGCAACGTAGTGTTCTTTGGCGGTGCGGGGGTCAGCACGGCCAGCGGCATACCGGACTTTAGGTCGCCCGACGGCTTGTATTACCAGCAGTTTGAGTATCCGCCCGAAACGATGCTTTCGCACAGCTTTTACGTGTCGCATACCAAGGAGTTCTTTGACTTCTATCGCAGCCGTATGATCGCCTTGGGGGCAAAGCCCAACCAAGCACACATCAAGCTTGCGGAGCTGGAGGCAGAGGGCAAGGTAAGCGCCGTGGTGACGCAAAACATCGACGGCTTGCACCAGATGGCAGGCTCAAAGCGCGTGTGGGAGCTGCATGGATCCGTCCATCGCAACATATGCCGGCGCTGTGGGGCCGTGTATTCGGCCGAGTGGGTGCTCGATACCACGGGCGTGCCGCACTGCGAAGCGTGCGGAGGCGAGGTCAAGCCGGATGTCGTGCTGTACGAGGAAGGCCTGGACGAGCGGGTCATAACGGGTGCGGTACGCGCAATTGCCAGCGCCGATTTGCTCATCATTGGAGGAACCTCGCTGGTGGTGTACCCCGCCGCAGGGCTGGTGCGATACTTCCAGGGCAACGAGGTCGTGATCTGCAACCTGCAGCCAACGCCTCAGGATGCGCGGGCAGACCTTGTCCTTGCCTGCGACATCGCCAAGGCGTTTGACTGGTAGCGGACGCGCCTTCGCGCGGGTGGCCGCCCGTGGCCGGTTGGCCTCCCGCGCAAGGCCCCTTTTGGCCAATTGCAGCCTGCGGGATACGCAGACGCACAGATGTGCTGCCGTCTACCCGCGCCGAACAAGCTTGTTCTAAAAACCCGCTACAATCATCCTATTTATTGTAAAACCCAAAGGATGTGGGAATGCTAAGAGACAACTACACCACGTGGCTATGCGGTGGGCACGGTATTTCGCTGGTGCGTCCCCGCATTATGGGTGTTCTCAACGTGACTCCCGACTCGTTTTCTGACGCAAGCGAGAACCTTGACCCCGACAAGGCCATAGAGACGGGCATGGGCATGCTTGACGCCGGTGCCGACATCATAGATGTGGGCGGAGAGTCCACGCGTCCGGGCGCGGAGCCCGTGGACGCAGAGGAAGAGCTGGATCGCGTGCTTCCGGTAGTGGAGGCGCTGTGCGAACGCGGTGCCATCGTCTCCATAGACACGCGCCATCCCGAGGTCGCGCAAACGTGCCTTGAGCTGGGGGCTTCCATCGTCAATGACGTGTCGGGCTTTACCAACCCCGACATGGTGAGTTTGGCGACGCAAAGCGACTGTGGCGTCGTCATTATGCACTGGAACCAAAAGACCGGGGTCAATGCACGCAAGTCCGTGCAGCTGTATGCCAACCATCCGGCGCGCCGCGTCATGCCGAGCGCTCGTCGCTTTACCTTGCCGGACGAGGCGCCGCTCATGCGCGAGGTCATGGGATTTTTGGGCGACCAGGCCCGCACGCTCATGCGTGCCGGCGTGGCGCACGACCGCATTTGCGTCGATCCTGGTCCCGGGTTCGAAAAGGGCGTGGACGAGGACGTGATCATACAGCGCAACACCAAGTTGCTCACGAGCATGGGCTACCCCGTGCTTACGGCCGTGTCGCGCAAGCGGTTCGTGGGTGCCCTTACCGGGGTGGTGGACCCCAAGGCGCGTGATGCTGCCACATGGGGCGTGTGCCTTTCTGCCGTGGCAAATGGCGCGCGCATCCTTCGCGTTCACGACGTCGCGTCGGCGTTTCAGGCGGTCACGTCCTATTGGGGCGTTTCGCGTGCGGACTCGCGGCAGGCCTTCGTGTCGCTGGGGTCAAACGTGGGAGACCGGCTGGACTATTTGGCGCAGGCTGCGTCCCTTATAAACAAGATTCCGCTTACCTGTGTAACCGCGGTAAGCAAGGCGTACGAGACCGAGCCTGCGTATGGCATCGCCACGCCGGTGGCCAACGCTGTGGCCGAAATCCATACGGAGCTTCATCCGCTGGTTCTTTTGGACAAGCTCCTGGAGGTGGAGAACACCCTTGGGCGCGAGCGCGATCCCAAGACCTTGGGCCATGGCCCGCGAACCATAGACTGCGACCTTTGCTGGGTAGAGGGAGAAGAGCATCATGGCGCCAAGCTCCAGCTGCCGCATCCTGGCTTGGGCGAGCGGGACTACGTGTTGGTGCCGATGGAGGACCTTATGGCAGACCCGGTGCGGTTCCTGACGCATGCCGGGGTGGAGGTCAAGCCCGTGGAGGACCGCGTGGGGCACGTGTTGGCCGACCTTGGTCCTATCGCTTGGCAAGAGGAGCGGTAGTCCGCCCTCCTATTCGTGATCGCGCTGCCATTGCCAGATCTCGCGTATGCCTCGCAACGTGAGGTCTGGGTCGATGGCGTCAAACAGGTCTGTGGCAACGCCTACGGTGCGGGCGAGCCCGCCGGTGCCAACGACCGTGGCGTCCTCGATGCCGAGCTCGTGCTTGATGCGTGCCACCAGCCCCTCTGCCTGCGCCGCCGCACCTATGACAAGGCCGGACTGCAGGGCGGTCTCGGTCGAGTCGCCCAGCGCATGCGCGGGTGCCTCTATGGGAACGCTCGATAGCTTTGCCGCACGCGAGAAAAGCGCGTCGGCAGAAAGGATGAGCCCCGGTCCTATCGTTCCGCCCCTATATGCGCCGTTTTGGTCGACCACGTCTATGTTGGTGGCGGTGCCAAAGTCGACAACGATTACCGGTGCGCCGTAGGTCTTTACGGCGGCAACCGCGTTGGCGATGCGGTCTGCTCCCACGGCAGAGGGATTGCGCAGGTTGAGCTGTATACCGCAGCTGGCGCCGGGACCGACCAGCAGGGGGTCGTGATTGAGCATGCGCTGAAAACAGCGCAGCCATGCGCGAGTCAACACGGGCACGACGCTGGCGACCGCCGCGTCTGTTACACTGTAAAAGTTATAGCCATCCATGGCAAAGTAGCCATGGAGCCTTGAGCGAAGGCTGTCAGAGGTGTCGGTATGCAGTGTTGGCATGCGCCAGCATGTCTGGTTGACGCCGTCATCATCAAAAAGACCGATGGTGGTCTGCGTGTTGCCCACGTCGATGGTCACTAGCATGATTCCTCCTAACCGCTAAGGGCATTATACGTCCCTTTGCGAGGGAGTTATCGAGTATCCACGTTTAAGAACTCGGAGCAGGGCGCATGGGTGGAAATGGAAAGTTCGCAGGCACGGCCATCGTCCAAATACGACACGCGCACGATTTTGAGCACGGGCGTGTCGGTGGAGATCCCCAGGTGCTTGGCCGCCTTTTCGTCCGGGTGAATGGCGCTCACGCGCCGATGGGCGCTGTCCACCTTGAGTCCTAGCGTGTGCACGATGTAGTAGTACAACGAGCTCTCGGCGTCGCGGAGCAGGAGCTTGGGCACGACGGTAAGCGGAATGTACACCAGCTGGTCCTGCAAGGGCTTGTCGTTTGCCTTGAGGGTGCGCTCGATGCGATAGCAGTATTCGTCTGCGCCCAGTCCCAACGCATCCGCTACGCGTGTCTCCGGCTGGCACACCGAAAACTCGTGGACCTCCGCGCTTACCTGCTCTCCCATGGACTCGTGGTCTGCCGTAAAACCACCCAGCGCGCTCGAGAGGGTAGACGCCGAATCCACGCCATGCGGAATGCTGTAAGCCTTCTTTACGTACGTGCCAGATCCGCGGCGACGGGCAATGAGTCCCAAGCGTTCAAGCTCGTCCATGGCATGCTTTACGGTAATCTTGCTGATGCCGTACATCTCGCAGAGCTGCGGCATTGTGGGGAGCTTCGCCCCGGGCTTGTAGGTGCCGTCAACAATCTTGTTGCGTAGATCAGAGGCGACGATTGCGTACTTGTTCACAATCCCTCGATTCTTACGGGAATACATCTCTATTATAAAACGCGCCAACTATTAGTTGGACATCTTTTTGCATGTGCCAAAAAACGCAAACTTCATTGACAATAGCGTACTGTGGTATCGTTCCCATATTGAGGATAACAGATAGGTAAGTTCTTGAAAATACATATAGCTAATGGATCCAACCGTTCGCCCAATAAAATGGAACCTCTTTAGAAGTTTCGAACAGATTTCGTGATGAACTTGCTTATACTAGTTTGCCGTCAATCCGTGCACATTTCGCATCGACCTTAAAAAGGAAATTCAGTGTTGCAAATGTGTCGAATTGATGTACATTAGGGATAAGACATGTCACAGCAGAGAAAAAGACATGTTCTTATGTAAGTGGTCCGGGCAAAGGGTCCGGGCAAGGAATGCAAGGGAAAGGAAACACCATGCTTACTATTCGTCTGTTCTGCGCCGCTGGCATGTCCACCAGCCTTCTGGTAAGGAAGATGGAGGAGGCAGCGGCAGCCGAGGGCACCGAGGTCGACATCATCGCGTTCCCCGTGGGCGAGATGGATCAGCACCTTGACGGCGTCGACGTCGCTCTTCTCGGCCCCCAGGTTGGCTACATGAAGGCTCAAATGCAGAAGACCGCCGCTGCCAAGGGCGTTCCCTGCGACGTTATCCCCATGGCCGACTACGGCATGGTCAACGGCAAGAACGTTCTGGCGTTCGCCAAGAAGCTGGCCAACAAGTAAGTCTTTTGGAAGGCATTTAGGAAGGCGTCAAGCACTGAATTTGGAAGGAAGGAGTTGACGTGGGCGATTTTATTCAGAGCACCATTCTTCCCGCGTTTATGAAGTTTGTGAACACTCGTGGTGTTCGCGCGATCAAGGACGGCATGATGTTCTCCATGCCGCTGATCATCGTAGGTGCCGTATACCTGCTGCTGTTCCAGCTGCCCATTGAGTCTGCAGCTAACTTTGTTACCAGCCTTGGTATCGTGCCGTATCTGAGCCATGGCTACACCTCGACGTTCCAGATGACCGCTCTTATCACCGCCATTGGCGTTGGCTACACCTGGGCAAAGAACGAGGGCCACGAGCCCCTGTCCGCCGGCGTTATTTCCATCGCCGTGTTCCTGATCCTCATCCCCGACTACGTCGCGGGCGAGTACTTTGATGCCGAGGGCGCGGCCGTAACCGTGTCCGGCCTCGACAAGACCTGGCTGGCTGGCCAGGGCATGATCGGCGCCATGATCGCCGGCCTGCTCGTTGGTCTTATCTACAGCTGGTTCCTTGCCAAGGACATCCGCATCAAGATGCCCGAGGGCGTGCCTGACGGCGTTGCAGCAGCATTCACTGGCCTGATTCCTGCTGCCGCTATCTGCACCTGCGCCGTGGTCGTGTACGGTCTGTGCATGGGCATTGGTGGCGTTACCCCGATCGAGCTCATCTACAAGTTCGTCCAGACCCCGCTTCAGGCTGTTGGTGACTCCCTGCCTGGCGTTGCTCTGTTCGAGTTCCTCATTCCTCTGTTCTGGTTCTTCGGCGTCCACGGCGCAACCGTCGTCGGCTCCGTTGCCTCCCCCATTTCCCAGGCCAACCAGCTTGAGAACTCCGCTATCTTCACCAAGCTCACCGAGCAGGGCATGAGCCGTGCCGAGGCTATCGCCGCTCTTCCCGCCAACGGTGGCCACATCTTCACCGAGGCGTTCCAGAACTGCTTCCAGGCCATCACCGGCTCTGGTATCACCATCGGTCTCGTAATCTTCATGACCTTCTTCGCCAAGTCTGCTCAGATGAAGCAGGTTGGTAAGCTCGGCCTTGGCTGCGGCATCTTCAACATCAACGAGCCCGTACTCTTTGGTACGCCGATCGTTCTTAACCCCAAGCTGATCGTTCCGTTCATCGCCGTGCCTCTGATCTCCAACATTGGCGCTTACATCCTTACTGACATTGGCTTCATCCCCTACACCATGGGTGTTACGGTTCCTTGGACCACGCCTCCTATTTTGTCTGGCCTGATCGTCTGCGGCTGGCAGGGTGCGCTGTGGCAGGCCGTCGTTCTCGTTGCCTCCTTCTTCGTGTACATGCCGTTCGCGAAGTCTCTGGACAACGACTACCTGGCCACCGAGCAGGGTGCCGAGGCGTAAGCCAAAGCTCATGTATGGTGCCGGCGGCGCAGCAATGTGCCCCGGCACTCCTTTTAAACAGAGGTAGTATTAAACATAGACTTTAGGAGGTCTAACATGACAGAAGAGATGGAGCTCATTTGCTTCCAGGTAATCAGTTCCGCCGGCGGCGCCAAGTCCAACTACATCTCCGCCATCCAGGCTGCCAAGGAGGGTCGCTTTGACGACGCCCGCGAGATGATCAAGGCTGGCGACGACATGATGGTCGTGGCTCACGAGCCGCACAACAAGCTCCTGATGTGGGAGGCCCAGGGCCGTACCGACATCGTGTGCGTCCTCCTTATCCACGCTGAGGACCAAATGATGAGCTGCGAAGTCTTCAAGCAGCTTGCCGTTGAGCTTATCGACCTTTACGAGAACGCACTTGCCAAGTAAGTGAGCTCCTAAAAGCTAATCGAGCGGGGTGGGACTTGGGTCCTGCCCCGCTTTTTGTTGTGCCGGGCTTTGCTAAAGGGGTAGCTGCGGTTGGTTTCGCCAATTGGGGTTTGTGGAGTATAGCCGAGGAACCTAGGAAATGGCCGATTGGGGCTAGGCCCCTTTCGGCCACGTGGGCCTCCTTCGGCCACAACGCGGGGCCCGCCTGGCCAACGGGACGCTCGTTCCGGCAAAACCCCAATTGGGAGCGGTTCGGCTCAGGCATCGAGCGCGAGTATTGGCCACTAATTCTGATGTCCAGAGCAATCCGATGAATAACACTAGCGAATATGCACCCGACGACGCTCAAAATGGCTACTGAAGGCCAACGTAAAGGTCGCGGCGACGTCCCCGCGCTTCTCCCGTGGAGTCGCTTGTGCGATCGAGTAGGCTGTCGGCAGGCAGCGAAACCTCCCAGCTTGCGTTCATGCCAGTCGGAAGCACGCAGTTCCGGAGGTTTCCGTACGTTCCGCAACCCGAAACCTCCGCGTTTGCGTGCATGCCCGCCGGACGCACGCACTTTCGGACGTTTGGCCGCCCTTCTCTGTTGCAGGCCTACCAAGACGCGTCGCCCCGGGCCGACTAAGAGTTCCGTTTTTGCGTACAGTCCGGCCATGTGTACGCAAAAACGGAGCTTTGCGGCCGAAATACGCGAGTAAAGTTCCGTAATTGCGTACGGTCCGCTCAAGTGTACGCAGATAAGGAACTTTGGGCGCGCCGGGGTGGCCGGGG
>JAGCBF010000180.1 GCA_017652285.1 Atopobiaceae bacterium | reverse complement strand
CTCGCCAGATTGACTTTCGCAGGAACGCTGGACGCGGGACGCTCGCCAGACGCGGTCTCCTCGGAACGGGCCCCGCGCCAAGACCCATGCGCGGCGGGAGGGTGCCACGGTTCGCCCAGATGGCCGATTGGTTCGATCGGAAGATAAGGCTCAGACCTATTGGCCGGTTGGTGGCCGATTGGGGCTAGGCCCCTTTCGGCCACATCTGCGCCGTTTCGGCCTGCCCGCTCCGGGCGACGCCGCCATATTCCGGCCGCTCCGGCGCGCCAGAGTTCCAGATTTGCGTACACTTGGGCGGACTGTACGCAATCCCGGAACTTTACTCGTGCGTTTTGGCAGCAAAGTTCCAAATCTGCGTGCACTTGGAGGAAGTGTACGCAATAACGGAACTATGCAAAGCGCCCTCACCAGCATAGTTCCTTATCTGCGTACACTTGAGCGAACTGTACGCAGTAACGGAACTGTGGGCTGCTACCGCCGCGAGCCGGCGTCAGCCAAAACCTCCCAGCCTGCGTACATTTGGCCCTCGCACACGCAAAACAGGAGGTTTCTCGTCTCTGGACGCCGGCAAGCATCCGGAACTGCGTGCATGGCAGCGACATCTACGCACATTCGGAGGTTTTGCGTCGCATGACGCCCCGAAACCTCCGAAGTTGCGTGCGTCTGGCAGTTTTGTACGCAGACTGAGAGGTTTCTGCCCGCTGCTGACCCCCAAACCTCCGAAAATGCGCGCATGCTGCTGGTATACACGCAAACGAGGACGTTTTGGCTCGATAATCGAGCGGAAACCTCCGAAAGTGCGTGCTTCAAGCCCTTACGTACGCAAACGAGGAGGTTTCTCGTCTCGAGGCACCGGGAAACCTCCGAAACTGCGCGCATGGACTCGGAATCTACGCACTTTCGGAGGTTTCTGCCCGCTCCCTGAGAAGCGCCTCGGTGGAAACCTCCGGAACCACGTGCATCCGGCGGCAATGCACGCGATCCGGGAGGTTTCGCTGCCTGCCGCCGATTTGCTGAAGGGCGTGAACGGCCCCGCAAAAAAGCGCTGCCCGACGGCTGCGGCTATGAGCGCTGGTGGGGAGCATGAGTCGCGATTCTCGCATACACCAAAAGCCTCCCATGTGACAAAACCACGCCCGCTCGCATCAAAGCACGATATGGAGCGCCAAAACGTTGCTCACGCAGTTGTAGAGCGAGATGAGGGGCAGCAGCGCCATAACGAACACGTAGATACGTCGCACGCCCTTATCCGAGAGCCTTCGGTTCCAGTACGTGCCGATGAAGCCGCCCACGATGGCAGGAATCACCACAAAGGGCACGAAGGTGAGGTCAACCGCCCAAAGAGTCCCACTCGTTGCGGCAAGCACCAACTTGGAGAGCTGGCTAAAGAAGATGACGGCAAGACTGTATACCGCGCCCTCTTTGGCGCCGAGGCTAAACAGCAGAGAAAGGACCGCCAAGTTGAGCGGGCCGCCGCCGATGCCCAAAAAGACCGCCACGGCCCCCAGCGCAAGACCCGTCGTAAATATCGCCACCGGGTTGGCGAGCTTCCAGGCGGGCATCTTTTCCTGACGCAGCGTGTAGACAAAAATTAGGCCAAGCACCACGGCCAGCACACCAGCCTGCACGGCCTTGACCAGATGATCGTCGAAGGAGCCTGTGAGTGCCGAGAAGACCTTGTCTCCCCCGATGCCACCCAGGAGCGAACCGACCGCCACACAGACCACCATCTGCCGATCGAACTCAAAGCCCGCGCGCAGCTGTCTCGTAAGGCTCACGCAGCACATCACGAAGACCGCCGTGCTAGAGTAAAGATTGATGGTTGCCGCATCGTGGGCGCCCGCAAGGTCGAGCAGCGGCTTGATGATGACGCCACCACCCAAGCCGGCCACCGCGCCAAGCGTGGTGGCGATGAGGATGACCAGCGTGTAGATGAGGTAAAGCATGGCGGGGCCTCCCATGTGAGTCAGGGGGACAGGTACCCTGACTCATTGTGTGACTTGTCGTCGAAAACGGCCGAAAGGGGCCTAGCCCCAATCGGCCAAATGTCGCCCCAATCGGCCAAATGTCCAAATGGCCGAAAGGGGCCTAGCCCCAATCGGCCAAATGTCGTCTGCGTCGCCAGATGACGATGGCTGCGATCACGGCCGCGACCACGGCGGCAACGATGGCTGGCACGAAGGAGGCGACGCTCGCCCCCTGCTGGTCGGCCTCGGAGGCGCCGGTGGTCTCCAAAACGACGTCGGCCTCCTCATGACCATAGACGCCGTCCTCGTCGGCGACCGTCGTGACGCCTCGTTTCCAACCGTCAGGGGGCCATCGCCGGCTTCGGCGACAATGTCCTATCTCTTCTCACAAGCTACTGCTGCTGGCTCACCCGCAACGAGAGCATGTACATCATCTCTGCGATGGCGCGGCTGCTGACGGGAAAGCCCGCGTTCACCCATTCGCGCAGCATGCCGGCGGTCCCGCAGGCGATGTAGAGGTACGTGTAGTAAGCGGTCGGGTCGCCATCGGCCTTGTCGCCCACGTATTCGCGACAGAGCAGATCGATCAGCCGCGCGGGAAAGCTGCTTGGCGCCTTGTCGCCAAAGAATACGCGAAACGCCCTCTCGTTCTGCTTCACGAAGTCGAAGAAGGCCGTGGTCTCGGTCAGAAGCTCCTCTTCGTCCCACTGATTCATGTCCGGAGACGGAGTGGGGATCCGGTCGAGGTAGTCTTTTTCCAGATCCCTCAGCAGTTCGGCCGGGTCATTGTAATATTTATAGAACGTCGACCGGTGCACGTCGGCAGCTTCGCAGATCGCCGTCACAGAGATGTTGACAAGCTCCCTCTGCTCGAGAAGCTCCAAAAGGGCATCCTTCAGCAGGCGCTTGGTCATCTGAACGCGTCGGTTCTCTCGCTGTGCAGCCATGATCGTTCCCCACTCTTCGGCAATCCCGTCCCGCGTTCGATTATATCCCATACGTGCGCGCATCCTAACTCGCGCCGTCCGTGGCAACGCCGAGGAGCTACGCTCAGGCCTTTCAGGCACGCGCCCACCTCCGTTTGCACGAGCTGGCCTTACGCCTCCGAATACGTAATCGTACAGTAGCCGTGGCCCAGCACCTGCTGCATCGCAGCATGGTACCGTTTGCCGCTAAGCGGGTCGGTGTAGTCGTATTCCACGCCCTCGCCCTCAAACGCCACCTTGGAGACGTTCTTATACCATTCCTCCCCAATGTAGGGGAACAGCTCTCGCACATGATGGCCCACGACCTCTTCGTCTTTGAGCTGCCCATAGGTAAAGAACAGCCGGTTGGCATAGATGAGCACCGCATCGCAAAGCGCGCTATGCTCGGATTGAATTACCTGATAGACGCTGTACGAGATGGGCAGATCGTCGAGGAAGGCAAAGTCCTCCTTCGTGGGGTTCGCCTTTCCTTGGTCCGCGGCGTTCTTGTCCAACCATATGCCTCTAAACAGCACGACCAAGATTGCCAACGCGGACACGGTCAGCACGCCAATGAATGCAACAGGCAAGAAGGACCTTATCGTGTCGGCAATGTCGGTTTTTGGGTCTTGCATGACAAAGTGCGTAAGAGCTGCGATAACGGCGGATTCGGGCACGACGGCCGTCGCCTTTGTAAGGATGGAGTACAGAATCGTGTCGTTTCGATTCACCGCAATGCGGAAGTCCATCCCCTCGCCCGTCGACCTGGTGGTGAGCCTAAGCTGCTCGCACAAGCTCGCGATGTCGTTGTAGCGGTAGGTGCTGATCAGCAAGCAATCGGCCTGCCCCTCGCTCACGGCCTTTAGGCATTCCTGCACGTTCGTGTAATAGATCGTGCGCCAATTGGGAAAATGGTCCACCAAAAAGAGGTCGTAGTTGGGGTTGTCCGCATCGACGGCGACCGTCACGCGGTCTTTGTTCTCGAAGCTCTGCTTGTCGGCCTCGCGTACGACCACAGACACGTCGGTGCGCGTAAGGGCGGGCGTCAAAAAGACGTCGCGGACCTCGCCATCGTAGTTGGTAAGGTTGGCGGGAAAGACGCAGTCCACCTCGCCGCCTTCCATCGCCTCCATGGCGGCCGCGGCAGTTGGATAGCTCACGGGCTCAAACTCGAGCTCGGCGTTCTCTATGTTTTCGGAAACGCCGGCCAACCATTCCCCCAGCGCCCCGGTCAGCTCGCCTGTAGTCTCATCTTGCGCGCAAAAGGCCAGGTAATCGTCCTGATACCCAATCCTTATGGCACCATGGCTGGCCAACCATTCCCTCTCGTTTCCATTAAGGTAGTTGTTGACGCTCGACGACTGCAGGTACTTTGCATGAAGCTGCTGGTTGAAGTACGGGTTCTCGTCCTGAATTCGGTTCATCGCGTTGTTAAGCTCTGGCAACAGCTCGGGGCGAGACTTGCTTACGGCAAAGAAGAAGTCCGATACGCCCACCCTGCACACCGGCAGCACAAATCCCTTGTCGAAGAAGCCGTCCAGCGACAGATACATGTCGATGTTGCCCTTGGTAAGCTCGGCGAGGTTGTCCTGCTCCTTCCCCGTAAGCTCCACGATCTGGGCGTCGACATCGTTGGCCTGCGCCCAATCACGATAAAAGCCTATCTGGACGCTCCCCTTGTTCGCGCCGATCTTCTTGCCATTGAACGTGGCGTAGTCCTCTGCAGATATCTCCTCGTTCTTGGGAGACGCGAACAGGTAGTATTCCTCCGCGCCCATGGGAAGCGACGAAAACAGCATGCGCTCGGCCCGCTCGTCCGTGTACGAGACGTCGCTCATCAGGTCGATCTTGCCCTCCTGCAGCATCTGCAACAAATCCGACCAGCTTCCCTCCACATACTCATATTTCCAACCGGTATAGGCGGCGATCATTTGCTGGTAGTCATAGGCGTAGCCAGAACGGCGCCCAGAATCGTCCGTAATGTTGAAGGGAGACTCGTACCACCCCACCCTCACGGGCCCTTTTGTCGTTCGCGCAAAAGCCGTGGACGGCACCAGGAGCACCGCCAACAGCGCCAGGGAAAGCAGGGACGCCACATTCCAGGTCCTTTTGCTCCATGTTGCCGGACACATCGTCCTACCTCCCCATCTTGCGTATGCGTTTGTTCTCGTACATGAGCGCGTCCGCCCGCCGCGTGACGTCGTTCACTTCGTGGTCTACCTGCGCATCGTAGACCGCAATTCCCATTGCGACGTGCACCTGCTCCCATTCTTCGTTTGCCGTGGAATTAATCTCGACCATGGCGTCGGCAAACTTCTGGGCAAGGGCGTCCCTGTTTTGGAGGTCGTCGTCTTGGAGGATGGCCGCAAACTCGTCCCCGCCAATGCGAAAGACGGGACTGTGCTGGAAGACGCGACAGATAAGTCGGCACGCCGCCACTAGATACTCGTCGCCCTTCTCGTGACCGTACTTGTCGTTTATGAGCTTGAGGTTGTCGCAGTCGAACATGCCCACCGCAAACTGGAGCTTCCCATCCTCTTTTTCGAGCCTCATCTGCAACTCGTCTATGTGGGCAGCATACGCCCCCTTGTTGCGCACGTGCGTGAGCGCGTCGACGTATGCGCGCCGGTTTAGGTCGTTGATATGGTCCTTCATATGGCCGGCCAGACGTTTGAAGGTACTCGTAAGCCGACCGACCTCGTCGTCTCTGCTATACGTGAGCACGATGTCGTAGTCGCCCCTATCCACTTGGTCGGCAGCCTCCGTAAGCTCCTCCAATGGCTTGGTGACGCGCTTGGCATACAACAGGGTGAGCGCACTCGCCGGCACCAGCACGACGACGGTATAGATCATGATCTGCCGAATCAGGTCCTGCCAATAGCCCTCGGTCTCGGACACCGGCACCGAAACGTACAGCCGCATGCCGTTGCTCAGCGGCAACCAGGCCGCGATCTTTTCCACACCGCTAAAGGTATAGCGAACAAAGGTGCTCTTTTCGACCCCCGACTCTGGCAGCTTGGGAGACTCGCCCTCGGCGTACTGGCTCACGTCGATTCGCGGGTGATAGAAGAGGCTCCCCTGTGCGTCGCTCAAAAACGCGTAGCCGTTGTTGTAGAGCTGCACGCTCTCCACCTGCTCCGCCATGGTGGAGTAGTCCACCTCGATCCCGACCACGCCAACGAACTCGCCTCGCCAATAGACGGGCACGTTGTACGAAATAACGCGCTTGTCGAGGTTGTCCGTAACGTAGGGCGGAAGCCACACGGCCTTGCCTTCGTACTTGGGAACGGTAAACCATACCAACCTGGAGGTGTCCTCGGTGTCGTAGAGGTTGATGTCGGTCGGCTCGCGCTCTACGAATCCCTCTCCGTCCAGGTCGGCATACCAAAACCCCTCGACGTCCTTGTTCACGCTCGGGTCGATGCGATAGTAGTAGGTCAAGACGCCGTTCGTCTTTGACGCCATCTCGTCAAAGCGCTTTCTCACGCGTTCCATGTGGCGCGAGAGCTGTTCGCTTTCCAAGCCATCCAGATCCGATTCCACAAACGTCGCGACCCTGCTCACCGACTTTTGGACGCTGTTGAAGTAGTAGTCGAGGTTCTTCTCGCTTGCCTCGCACAAGAGCAGCAGCAGCTGGTTTGACTGCTGCCACTCCGTGTTGCGAATGAACACGACGCTAAGAAGCGCCATGCTCACGACGGTGACGATGATCAGGCTCACGGTAAGCAGGGTCATCCTTGTGCGAAGCGAACGCAGGGACATGTCGGTCACCATCCCGAGTTCCGCACGCGCTTCGCACAAACGACCAGGCTCCCGAGTTTTGCGAATCCCCGCATGACGCCATCCATCTCCATCGTATAGCCCTTCTCACATGGGCTCATGACAATTGTATGCGGACGTTACCCCAGCCCTTGTGCCGTAGGCTCATCGTTCGATAACAGAATACCATCTAATACGTATTCCAAGCTTCGGTTTAATAAAAGTCTAGTCGCAAGGCCTCCTACAGCGCGCTCAGATAGATTGCGCGGGCATCATCCATGCTCAGGGGCATAAAAGCCCCAAAGCGTTCTCCCTTGTTCTGGCGCAACGTATTGATGAGTGGCTCGATGTCGGCCTCGCCCAACCCAAAGTCGGCGAGCGTATGTGGCATGCCCAAGCTCCAGAAGAACTGCTGAAGCTCGTCGATGGCGGCCGTCACGGCGTCCGCTACCGCCTCGTCCTTCGGCTCCATGTCCACGGCGGGCTCGATGCCAAACACGTCACGCGCAAAGGCCAAGAAGCGCGCGGGGTCGGCCTTCCAAACGTGGCGCATCCAGGCGGGCAGAATCACCGCCAGGCCCGCGCCGTGGGTTATCTCCACGTGATGCGCGGACAGTTCGTGCTCCAGGCCGTGGCTCTCCCAACCACCTGCGCGGCCTCCCGGGTTAAGCGAGCGACCGCAGCCCGCGATGTCGTTGTGAGCAAGCGTGCCCGCCCACATTATGGTCGCTCGCGCGTCGTAGTCGTCGGGCCGTTCCATAACGCGCGGGGCCGCGTCCAAAAGCGCGCGAACGATGCCCGTGGCGACGTTGTCCGTTACGGGAACGTCGCCCACGCCGCTAAAGTAGCGCTCGCACACGTGGGCGATCATGTCGGTGACGCCCGCCGCCGTCTGGTAGGGAGGAAGCGTAAAGGTGAGCTCTGGGTCCATTATCGCCAGGCGCGGGCGGAAGATGTCGCCGCTCGTGCCCAACTTGCGGTTTTGGGCGTCGTTGCTGATCACGCACGAGCCCGAGCCCTCCGACCCGGCCGCGGGAATGGTGAGCACCACCGATACGGGCAGGCACGCCTTGATCTGCGCCTTGCCCTCGAAGAAGTCCCACACGTCGCCGTCGTAGGGCACGCCAAACGCCACGGCCTTTGCGGCGTCGATGGCGCTCCCTCCGCCAACGGCCAGCACGCCGTCCACGCCGCGCTGACGCGCCTGCGCAATGGCGTCATGCACCCAGGCAAGCTCGGGATTGGGTCGCACGCCTCCCGCCTCCACATAGGACACGCCCGCCGCGTCCAGCGAACCGCGCACGCGGTCGAGCGTTCCCAGACGCTCGACGGAACCCTTGCCGTACACGAGCAGGACGTTCTTGAGCCCGAGCCCCGCAACTTCGGAGCCTACCGAATCGGTTGCGCCCCGCCCGAACACGAATCGCGTGGGAGAACAAAACACGAAGTCGTTCATCTGTGGTCCTTTCCGTCTTTAAGCCGTTGCAATAGCATTAACATAATACGCTCTTCTCGAAGAAGCCTGCGGAGGGGCTGCTACTGCTCTTCGGGATAATAGAAGTCCCAGTCGTAGCGGAAGGTCGTCATAAGGCGCATGACGTCGATGGTCGTGCTCATTTGCGCAAGCGCCTCCTCGTCGCCAGCGACGGCGGCCTCGAGGTCGGCCAGCACGTAGCACAGCGCAAGTGCGGTCTTGCCGGCGCGCACGGTCTCGACCTCGCCCGTCTGCGTCCACACGACCTTGGCCTCGTCGGCACGCGGGTACTCCATGATCTCGATGTAGGCCTCGTCCGCGCTGATCACCGCACGCTTTGGCTGCTTGGAGTGCATCGTGAGCGAGATCACGCCCATCTGCCCCTCGGGGTTGCGCAGCAGCAGGCCACTCGTTACGTCCACGCCGGTTTGGGCGCGATTCATCAACGACAGGTGCTCGGTGGGCGCGCTCTGCATAAACAGGCGCATGAGCGTGAGCGAGTAGACGCCGATGTCGAGCATCGCGCCGCCGGCCAGGCTGGGGCTGAAGAAGCGGTTGCTCGGATCGTATTCCTTGTAGCTGCCAAAATTTTCTTGGACAAGGTTGATGGGGCCAAAATCGCCCGCCTGGGCGCGCCGGACGAGCTCCTTGTAAAGCGGCATGTGCAGGATGGTGCAGGCGTCCATGAGCACCACCCCGTGCTCGCGGGCAAGGGCGTTTGCCTCCACCAGCTCCGCAGTATTGAGCGTTATGGCCTTCTCGCACATCACATGCTTGCCAGCGGCCAGCGCCTTGCGAAGAAACTTGATGTGCGTGTTGTGCGGGGTGGTGATGTAGACGGCGTCGATGTCGGGGTTGTTGAAGAGTTCGTCGATGTCCTTGTGAACGGTGGGAATTCCGTACTTCTGCGCGTAGTCGACCGCCTTGTCGTAGGTGCGATTTGCGACGGCGTCTATGCGGCGCCCCTGAAGTGCGAGCGCCTGCGCCATCTCGTTGGCGATGATGCCGCATCCCAGGACGCCCCAGCGCAACTGGGGCGCCGTTCCTATACTGATGGTCTCTTTGGACATGATCGAGCTCCCTTCCTGGCACAATACGCAATACGTGATCCTAGTATATCGCGTACTTGTCATAAACGGAGGCATCGGTTCGTGGGGTTCGAGTTTTGGCATGCGTGACAGCCGCGGTCGTCTGGCCGTCGAATCAGGCGCGGGACCACGCGCCACACACTGCCGCCAACGACGCCTGTGGAAACAAGACGGGCCATGTGGCACGTTGTTTCATATACAATGGCTTTATTATTGAATAACCATGGAAGGAGGAGCAATGGTTGCAAAAAAGACCCTAGCGTTTCTTTTAAGCGCGAGTCTTGTTCTTGGCATGTGTCCACTGCCGCGCGTAGCATATGCGACAGAGACGATTGCGGGGGAAGGCCAGCTGGACTCGCTCGTGCTCGTCAACGATGACGCTGAGAGCACGGAAGCCGATACGGAGGAGGGAATTTCTCTGGAAGTCCCCGTGGACGACGTAACGCAGATCGAGGAGGTCACCGACGACATATCCGTCGATGATGACGCCGTCCAAGTGCTAGACGAGTCCGAAGCACCGCTGAGCACGCAATCTGACGACGATTCCACGCCCGAGGGCGAGTTCGTCAGCCCCGAGCCCACCGTGTGGCAGCAGTCCGACGCAGCCCTTCCCTCCAAGTTCGACCTGCGCGACCGCGGCGTCGTCACGCCCGTTAAGAGCCAAGACCCTTGGGGGGACTGCTGGGCGCATGCAGCCATCGCCGCAGCGGAGACCTCGATTCTTACTGCGATGGGCTCCACATATGCGAAGACAGGGCTCGACCTGTCCGAGCGTCACCTCGCGTGGTATGTCACCAGCCTCGTTCCAGAAACGGTTTCCAAATCGCAGGCGGGCGAGGGTCTCATCATGTACAACACCGCCGCCGGCGCCAACCACGTCTTCGACTTCGGTGGCAGGGAGCAATGCGCGGCAACCCTCTTTGCCCAAGGAATCGGCCCCATGCCCGAAAGCGAGTATCCCAACCGTGGAGCCAACGGCACCCTCGCTTCCGCTGACCTTGCCGCGAACAAGGAGGCCTACATCCAGCAACGAATACAAGCCTACAAGGATACCTACTGGTATTATAATGACACTCAGCTGAGGACCATTGCCGAGTCAGAATACAGCCAGTACGTCAGACGTTACCAGCAGTACGATGCGTATAGCCCCCTAGACGACTGGTCCATCACAGAATCGGACGAGCCAGGCTCGGGCAGGCTCAAGGGCTCGGCATACACGCTCACCGACAACAACGTCTTTAACTACTGGGCAAGCCTTAACGATGACGGGGTGCTTGATCCTGAGTTTCATTTCCACAAGCAACCGCTGTACGCGACTACCAGCAGTGCCCTCTGGCAGGACTCCATCGACCAGCTCAAGACGGAGATTTACGAGGGTCGCGGTATTGCGGTTGGTGTAACCATTAGTAACACCTACCTGAATACCGATACTTGGTCGCAATACGATCCCATGCGCAAAAACGCTGCCTCGCACGAGGTCTGCATCGTAGGCTGGGACGACGACTACGACGCGTCTAACTTTACGGAGACCCCTCCCGGCAACGGTGCCTGGATCGTCAAGAACAGCTGGGGCTCCGAGACCGACGCAGTCGCGGGTGGCCTCACCGCGTCGGACGGCACGACCAAAGACGCCCACGGCGGAGATTGGGGCATCGAGGACGAGAACGGCAAGCACACGGGTTACTTCTACCTCTCGTACTACGACGGAACCATAGTCGTTCCCGAGTCCTTTTCGTTTAGTATCGAGCCCAACAACGACCAGCGGGACGCCTTGCAGCTCGACTTCCTTCCCGCCTCTGTCGCAGAGTTCTTCCACGTGGACGAGAACCCCACGTGGGAGGCCAACGTCTTTACGTTGGAAAAGGACATGCGCATCGACGAGGTCGCCGCACGCATTAGGCTAACAGACGAGGCACCCTTCCAGGGCTTCACATGCAAATTCGACCTCTACAAGCTACGCGACGGCGCGACGAAACCGGACGACGGCAAGCTCGTGTCCACGGTTACGCGAACGTTCCAGATGGAGGGCTACCACCGCACAGCGCTCGATGCCCCCGTCTACCTTAAGGCAGGTGACCGCTTGGGCATCGTGGTGCAGCAAACCCACATCGCCGATGATGGGGTCACGCTGTATGGCTTCGAGGCGCAGGAGTGCGACGGTTACCGAACGCTTCACAGTGATCCTGTCTACGGGACGGCCATCGTCAACGAGGGCGAGAGCTTCTATAACATTCAGGGAATCACCGATAAGGACGAGTCGTCCAACGACGGCTGGCTCGACGTCATGGCTCCCCTCACACAAGAGATGCTGCTGCACTTCAAGCCCGACCTCGCTAATAGTCCCAATTTGCTGGACTATTACATTACAAACTACGTCGGCAAGCCAATGCAAGACTTCTTCAATATCGACAACTTTGGCATCAAGGCCTTTGGAGAGCAGGCCTCGCTCAAGCATGTGAGCGCCGTTGCGCCTACCTGCGACAAGGCTGGTTCCGTCGAATACTGGCGCGATTCCAAAACCGGCGTTACGTATGCCGACGAAAACGGCACAAAGGTGCTAAAGAGCACCACGAAAGCGGCCCTCGGACACAAGTGGGGCAAGGCAACGTACAAGTGGTCAAAGAGCAACTCGACTTGCACCGCAACGAGGACCTGCACGCGCAACAAGGCGCACAAGCAGACGGCTAAGGCCAAGGTGACTTCCAAGGTCACGAAGAGCCCGACCGCCGCCAAGGCCGGCGTGCGCACCTACACCGCCACCTTCTCGGCCTCGTGGGCTAAAAAACAGACTAAAACCGCAGCTTTCTCGTCCTTAGGCATCCCGGTCGTTTTGGCACGGGCGCATGTGCAAAACAAGGGTTGGACCCCATACATCGCCAGCGGCAAGGTCGTCGGCAGCACCGGCAAGTCGCGGCGGATGAAGGCGTTCAGGATAAAGATTGATAACGCAAAGGTATCGGGCGGGATCGAGTACCGTGGGCATGTGCAGGGCATCGGCTGGGAAAAGACCTGGTCACGTGACGGCAAGATGAGCGGCGCACAGGGCAAGGCGAAGCGCGTCGAGGCCGTGCAGATCCGTCTTTATGGACAGATGGCCAAGACGTACGACGTCTACTACCGCGTCCACTCCCAGAACTACGGCTGGATGGGCTGGGCAAAGAACGGTGCCAAGGCCGGCACCAGCGGCAAGTCGTTGCGTGCGGAGGCCATGCAAATCGTGCTGGTAGCAAAGGGAGCCAAGGCACCTGCCAATACCTACAAAGGAGTAAAGCGAACCTACGCAAAGGCGTTCGTGTAGTAATGCGCTCGTCAAGCGATATGTCGGGGAGGTGCTTCCAGCCATTGGAAGCACCTCCTTTGCGTCACCAGCTTTTGCGGGACAAGAGATGCGCGTGGGCGTATAACATATAAGGCAACAAAGACGTCCAAGGAATAAGAGGAGGCAGTTCGATGAGCCATGACGACCAGACGAAGGAGCCGCGACAGAGTCGCACGGCAGGCGACGCAGGCTGGCACGCGTCCAACTACAACCTGATGGCCCTGATACCAGGTACCAAGAACGTTGCCATCGCAAACCTGTTCAAAGGGAACTGCGCCGAGTACACGCCTATCGAGATGTATCTTTTGTCCGTGGTCGAAGAGCTGGACGAGAACCACCCAATCATCGAGCGGTTTGCCAAGAGGGGCATCATCGCCAATTTTGACGAGCTCGCCGCGCTCGACTCCATGGGAAGGGCCGCCTGCGCGATGCAGAGGGGCATCGGACTCACGATTTGCCCCACCATGGGCTGCAACTTTGACTGCCCCTACTGCTTCGAGGATCACGGTCGCGGCAAGATGAGCGCCGAGGTGCAAGACGACGTGGTGGCACTCGCAAAACGCATGCTCGACGCATCGGGAGCAACGAGGATTCACGTCTCCTGGTTTGGCGGCGAGCCGCTGCTCGTACCTGAGGTGATCGAGTCGCTGTCGCACAGGCTCATGGCGCTTGTGGACGAGAAGGACGGCACGTACTCGGCAAGCATCATAACGAACGGCTACCTGCTTACGCAAAAGATCGTCGACATGCTCGATCGATGCAAGGTACGGAACGCGCAGGTCACCATAGACGGCATGGGGGCATTTCATGACGCGACGCGACGCCTTGCGGGCGGCGGGCCCACCTTCGAGCGCATAACCGGCAACCTTCGCGAGCTTAAAATCCCCTTTAGGGTGGACATCCGTCACAACGTACACGAGGGCAACAAGGCCCAGATGGACGAGCTGCAGGCCTTCGTGGAACAGCTCGCCCGCGAGTCCGGCAACGATTTGAAATACTACCCGGCCCCGGTGTCGGGCAGCGCCGTGGCAGACGCGCGCGGCGAGCAGGTCGGTCTTCTCTGCGCCTCCGACGCCTCCGAGGTTGGCATCCGCCAAGAGGCAGGGCGCTTCCAAGTGGGTCGGGGCTATTACTGCGGCGCGAACTCCATTTGGGGAGTCGGCATCGACGATCAAGGCAACCTGCAAAAGTGCTGGGAGGCCGTCGACAAGCCCGCGATATCCTTTGGCACCGCGCACGATTGGGATCCGGCCAGACCGTTCGAGACGGCGACACGGCCCGACAACCTCACGATGTATCTCAACACCGCCTGTCCCGTGCCGGACGAGGAGTGTCGTGCGTGCGTGTGGCTGCCCATGTGCGTAGGCGGCTGTCCACACAAGCGGCTGTTCGACGATCGCCAATGCGTGGCGTTCAAAGACAACCCCGAGCCCTACGTGCTCGCCCTGCATGCCCGCATTGGAGAAGAACGAAAATAGCGTAAAAGGTTTGTCTTGCTCATAGGCAGTATGGAAAAAGCACCTGCGGAATGCTATGGTTTGGTTGACTCATTTGCATGGTATGCAAGGGGGCGGGCCAATGCCTAAACGTATGGACAAATCAGAGATACTGCTCGATTTCGGCGAGGCCATGAGGCGCGGCGACCTGTACCCGTGCTACCAGCCGCAGTACAACCACGCAACGGGACGCATGATAGGCGCAGAGGCGCTCATGCGTTGGGAGCATCCCGAGTTTGGCCCGCAGTATCCCAACGACTTCATTCCCGTCCTGGAGGACGCCGGTCTTATCGTGAGCGCAGACTTGCACCTTTTTGAGCAGGTCTGCGCCTTTCAGCGCAAATGCATTGATCGTGGCCTGGCGACCGTGCCCATATCGGTCAACGTGTCGCGCATCGACATCGCCGACGGCACCTACATCGACCAGATGGAGGACATTCGCACGCGCTACGACATTCCCGTGCGACTGCTGCGCACGGAGATAACCGAGACTTCGGCCTCGGGAGGCCTCGAGCTTATCGCATCCGCCATGGCCAAGCTCCACGATGCGGGCTACATCGTGGAGATGGACGACTTCGGCAGCGGCTACTCGTCCCTCAACATCCTCAAGAACCTGCCGTTCAACATCATCAAGCTGGACATGCGCTTCTTGGACAGCGACCCACAAGGCCGGGGAGCCACCATCATCAACGCCATGATACAGATGGCCAAGTGGCTGGGAACTCCCACGATCGCCGAAGGCGTCGAGCAGCTTTCGCAAGCCGACTACCTAAAGAGCGTCGGATGCAGCTACATCCAAGGGTACCTGTACTCGAGGCCAATTCCCGCGGACCAGTTTATCGATCTTATCCAAAACGCCGGGCTCGAGCCCACCCTGCCCGCCCTGCAGCTCGTCGAAACCATGGATGCCCACCGCTTTTGGGATCCCGAGTCGCTGGAGACGCTCATCTTTAGCAACTACGTCGGCGCGGCGGCCGTCTTTAGCTACGAGGACGGTAACGTCGAGGTCCTTCGCGTCAACCAAAAGTACGTGCAGGAGCTGGGGATGAACGTTACCGAGGAGCGCATCGTCCACTCGCCATCTTGGGACCCCTTTGACGACGAGAACAAGGCGATCTACATACAGGCAGTCGAGAAGGCCATAGCGACCGGAGACGAGCAGACGTGCGAGACGTGGCGTACGCTCACCTCCGATTGCTGCGGAGAAGAGCTCGCATGCCTAAGGACCACCCTGCGGGTCATTGGGCACGCAGACAAACAGGCAATCGTCTATGCGATGGTCCAAAACATCACGGCCGAGAAGCGCCGTCTTGACGAAGTCACCCAGAGCGAGCGCCGCTTCCGCTTTGCCAGCGAGCAGGCCAACATGTACGCGTGGGAATACGTCATCGGCACCAAGCAGATGCGCCCGTGCTTCCGCTGCATGCGCGACCTCGGACTTCCGTTGGTGGTCAACAACTATCCGGAACCTGCCATCGAGATGGGCATATTCCCGCCCGACTACGCCGACATGTACCGCGACTGGCATCGTCAGCTCGAGGAGGGCGTGGAGCACCTCGAGGCCATCATCCCCCTTACGGTGGGCAGGGTGCCTTTCCATGTGCGCTACACCACGGAGTTTGACGAGAACGGCCGGCCGCTCAAGGCATACGGGTCCGCAACCATGGTCCAGGAGTAGGGTGTATGTAGCGCGCTTGTGCCTCGTGTCCCAAACACGAGGCGCGGCCACCACGGATCGCGGGGGCCCGCGCCAAGTTTCCCATGCACGAAATGTGGCTACCACGTGTCGCGGGGGCCGCGCCAGGAGATGCCTGACCTGGCGCGGGTCGGCTCGTTTATCCGAGCCGCGCAACGGAGTTACGCACTTTCGTGTTACGCGCTTTCGGGCAGCAACGAAAGTGCGTAACTTTTTCGGACAAAAACCCCTCTCCAAAAGAGGTGCCAGGTCATCTACCTGCGGAAACGTTAATAAGCATCATAATTCATATCATCTGAGTTACGCACTTTCGTCCTCGCAGGCTGGCTCCCGAAGGTCACCGAGAACGATTTGTGGGGACTGGAGTCCACCTCAATTCTGGTCTTAAAGATATGCTCTCCGCCGACGCTCATAGCTGTTGGTTCTGGCTTGCGGCGCTCGCTCTCGGCAAAAGTGGCCGAGTGGAGCTAGGTCCCTTCCGGGCAGCCTCCCGCGAAATCGCGTTTGGCGAGGGGCGATTCCTGGCAAAATGCGTCTGGCGAGG
>JAGCBF010000179.1 GCA_017652285.1 Atopobiaceae bacterium | reverse complement strand
GAGCCGTCGCTCTTGTAAGCCCTGACCTGCACCTCGCCGATGACGCCGGCGACGAACGACAGCGTGTCGTCCTGCGTCAGGCTGGCGGTCACGGTGGTGACGGGCTCCCCGCCCTCGGTGTCCACGTTGACGACGAGCTCGCCGTCCTCGGTGGTCTTGGTGACCAGCGACCCCGCCGCGAAGGTCAGGTGGATGTTGAGCAGCGACAGGTCGCAGCCCTCTATCTCCACTGCGACGGGCGCGGTGGTGCCGCGCCTGATCATCCGCAGGTCGTCGTTTTCAGCCATGGTTGCCTCCTAGATGTACTCGACGCGCAGGTACGTGGCCGCGCGGCCGTTGTAGTAGGTCTCGGACGTGGTGGTGCCGCGTGCGTACAGGTACAGCACGTCGTCTGCGGCGACGTCGCACTCGAAGCCCGCGACGTTGGGCTCGGTGCTGTAGGCGTAGGTGCCCATGACCTCGGTGCTCCCCTTGTGGATGTAGCAGCCGCGGTTGCGCCCCGCGTTGGAGTTGTAGAGCACGGATGCGTCGATGCGCACGCGACCCGCCTTGGGACACTTGACGCCGCCCCCGCTGATGGCGAAGCCGTCGTCGAGCTCGCAGTAGGTCGCGTTGAGCGTGACCTGCGCCTTGTACGTGCCCGTGGTCGGCGTCGTGCCGCTCGTGTCCGCTCCCCTGCAGAAAGCCCGCAGCGGGGATGCCGACGGAGCGACCAGACCCGGCACGCCGATGGCGACGGGGCTGCCGTCGATGATGGCTATCAGCACGTCGTCGCCCGCGTTGGCGGTGCAGATTATAGGCACGGAGACGGTCACGTCCGCGATGCTGACGATCTCGTTCCCGAACTCGTCGTACTCGGGGGCTCCGATGATGACGTCGACCATGCCGCCGGCGCTGTCGGATGCCGCCTGCACCAGGCGCAGACCCGCGCCGGACGAGCTCGCGCCGCCTCCGATGGAGACGGTGCGCTTGGGAAACAGCAGCGATGCCAGCCTCTGGCGGTCAGCGTCGTTCATCAGGCGATCTCCTTGAGCCCCAGCTGCATCAGCCCCGCGGTGTCGAGGTCGATGCTACGGGTCGATACTACGGCGCGCGTCACTAGCCCGCCGACCTCCACGACGCCGACCGATCCGCACGCTATCGGAGCGTAGGGCATGGTCAGCGAGAAGGTGCGGGTGGCCGTCGATGCCGCCCTCAGGTACTGCTGCGCGACGGCGTTTATGCCCGCCTGCGTCTGGTCGGCCAGGCTGGCGATCTCGTAGTTGGCGGACGACCAGCGGCCGATGCTCTTCCAGCCGTAGGGGTCGAACTTGTCCAGCCCAGCGGTGCCGATGAGCGTCCTCTGCTTGCCGTTGCCGTCCTCGTAGGTGAACGCGACGGAGACGTAGTTGACGATGTCGCCCTGCGTCAAGCCGACCCCGTCCACGTAGTCGTCCGCCGTGAGCGTCCACGTGTTCGGGCGCTTGGTCGGCGTGGTGTAGGTGTCGAGCAGCACGCGCCCGTGGGTGTCCACGGTGACGTAGCCGCCCAGCGCGGAGGCGCAGCGCTGGCACTCGTCCAGGACGCTCTCGCCGCGCTCCCACACGTGCGGGCTGCCCCATGTCCTCGTGGATCCCTGGAACTCGTAGGCCAGCGCGGGGGTGTAGCCGTACTGCGCGACCTTCTGCGTGAACGTGTCGATGACCACGGCCGTGCCGGCTATGGAGGTGTCGCGCCCCCTCAGGTCGGTGTCGAGACCGTACAGGACGCTCTGCAGCGAAGCCCTGCCCGCGTAGCGCCCGCGCTCGTAGTCGAGCTGCTGGCTGTCCGGCTGGAGCATGTAGGTGCCGAGCTCCTCGCGAACGCTCTCGCCGCCGAGCTCGCTGACGTGCCAGACGCGCAGCAGCGAGGTCAGCGGGAGCGGCTCGCCGTCTATGTCGACCTGCAGGCAGGTGCGGTACTCGCCGTCGTAGTTCTCGGCGATCTCGCCCGAGACCACGTCCTCGACGAAGCCGAGGCTGGTCTCCAGGTCGAATCCGACCCGCTCGTACTCGTAGGTGTTGCGGATGCCGCTCGCGCCGTAGTCCATCTACTCGACCTCCGCGAAGCTGACGGAAACGTCCACCACGTCCCAGACGGACGCGGGGTTGCGCGACCAGCTCGAGACGCAGACGCGGCGCACCTCGCCGTAGGGGTTGCGGTACGTCAGGTTGCGCGGCTCGTCCAGGATGGCGAGCGCGTCTATCCAGTCGCTGGTCGCGCTGTGGCTCGCGCCGAGAAGCTGGCCTCGCAGCGTCCACGTGCGCTTGTTGCCCTGCCCGTGGCGGGCTATCGTGCGCCCGCTCGCCAGCGTTATCGTCGCGGAGTCCACGTCGGTGGTCATCTGCTCCTTGGCCTCCAGCGTCAGCGTGACGGTGCGGCCGTCGTCGGCTCGGAGCTCGTAGCCGTAGCCTGGGATGGTGATGGGCGCGGAGCTCGTCGTCGAATTGAACAGCAGCTGGCCGAGAACGGTCTTATAGCCACTCACCTTCCATGCAATCGCCGTGTTGAATGGCGGCACTGCGGTCGCGTACCACTTCCCGTCATCTAAGACGGCGGGGATGGTGACGCCGCCGCCGAGCCATTGGACGAGCACCTCGACCTTCTCGTATGACGCATCGTTGACGACGAAGTCGATCGTCGTGCCGTTCTTGGTGGCGGAAACGACGGGCTTGGTCACGGCGTTGTCGGGGGTGACGATGGTCAGTGGGTTCGTGATCCTGTAGCCCGTCGGGTAGCCTATCGGCTCGAACGTGTTAGCCACCCCGTTCGGATACACCTTCGCGGTGGTCGTGACGTTCGCTCCTGCGGCCGTGGTGTTGAACGGGCTGACGATGAAGTCTCCCAACGCCAACGATTGCCCCGGATAGATGTCGATGGTGCCGCTCTCGACGCGCTCCAGGGTGAATATCCTAGCGCCGCGAGGCCAGTCCCAGAGCGCCAGCTGCAGCTCGGCGGCGTTCAGCGCGGCCGATGCGATTGAGGTGGTGATGGCATATGACGGCGCGAAGTCGACGCGGATGACCTTGGTCGCAACCTGGCCGTAGCGGATGGTGCCGCTCACGTCCTGGATGGTCCAGCATTGCACCCTGTACTCGAATGCATCGTAGGTGGAGTGGTCGTAGAGGTGGTTGTAGACGAATCCGACCACGCGATAGGTTCGCTGCCCCTCGGTCACGTCGCTGGTGGCTGTGCCCCCTGTCGTGTACAGCTCCGTCCATGCGTCGACGGTGCCGCCAGCATCCGCCCAGTCAGTCCACGTCTCGCCGCCGTCCCAGGTCGGGTCGTCGGCGCTCAACCGCTTGCGGATCTGGTACGCAAACCGAAGCGGCAGCGGAGTCGAGGATGCCGCGGCAAACGAGAAGCTGACGCTGCTGCTGTTGGGAATGACGACGTTATCCGTGAAGTAGGGCGCGATGCCTGGAGTGCCGAAGGACTCCGCATAAGCCTTGATTTGCGGCATGCCGAACTTGCTGTAGAAGGTGTCGCCGTAGTTCGGGTTAGGCATAGCTCGCTCCGTTCTGCATCGCGCCGAGCGTCGCGAGGTCGTTCAGGAAGCGTCCGACCGCGTCGTCGATTCCCGCCGCCTCGGCGCGGTTGCCGTCGATGTAGATGTTGTAGACGTTGCCGCCGCGCGTCGCGCTCGGAGCGGTCGCGGTGGCCGCGTAGGTGCCCGTGGCGGAG
>JAGCBF010000178.1 GCA_017652285.1 Atopobiaceae bacterium | reverse complement strand
TGCCCGTGGCGGTAATCGAACCAATGCCTGCGCCCCGAGGAATCACGCCGCTGAACGTTAGGTATTTGTAGTTGGCAGCCTTGCCGTCGATAAGCACCTTTTTGACATTTGGCTTTTTGCCGACATACACCTTTGTTTTGTCAAGCTGAATCGTTACGGTGTGACCTTGGGCGGTCAGCGTAGGGGTAGCCGCTTGGGATTCGTCTGCCGTGGTGGCCTGTGCTTGCGCACAGGGAAGCACCGCCGAGCACAGGGTCGCCACAAGGAAGGCGGACGCGAGCGTCAGTATTGTGATGGAAATGCGTGGTCGGGTCTTCACGGGGATCTCCTCCTTAGGCCGTGGTGTCGCAATCGCTAAGGCTTTTATAGCCTATTATGATGATATCATGTTTTTATGAGATAATCCGTATGATGCTGACACTGGAGTCTGGGTGCATGCCCAACCCCAGCTTCCTGCCCGGGATATCTTTTGTATCATGGTATGGCGTACCAAAACAATCGGCGGTTTGGAGATGCGGTGCAATGAGGCCACACAACAATAAATCCCTGCTCGTAGTGCTTGCGTGCTGCGCGATCCTGGCTCTTTTCATTGGCGTGGGCGCGTGGGCTCACGTGCGCGACAACGCCACGCATCACGCGATTGAAACAGCCCATGCCCCCGCTTCCGCGCAAAAGAAGGCGCAGGAAGCGGATGACAAGGGCGCGCGCAAAGCCGACGGTGTCGATGAGGACCCGGCCTCCGGCAAGGCAACAGAGAAGAGCAAGGCAACAGAGAAGAGCCCAGGCGACGCCGCCCGTACCGAGGTTTCGACGCCCGGCGCCGCGAGCTCCGATACGCGGGACGCAAACGATCAACCCATCGGCGACCCCGTCGTGGACCAGGACGCCCCGACGCCCACCGAAGGCGTGCCCGCGGCTGATGACAAGGTCGTTACGCTGGGCTCCGACAAGAGCGCGGTGCCAACCGACCATGCCGTCATCGAGCTTGCGGAAGAGCCGGTCTTTACCATTCCGGAGGGCGCGGCGTACGTGCCGAGCGAGGTGCTTGCGTCTGTGGACGAAGACATGGACGATGCCCAGCTCGCCGCTCGGCTCAAAGACAGCGGCGCGAGTACGGTGGACCCCGACTCCGCCTTCAGGCTAACGGACGATACGGTGCGGCTTGCCGTCACGCAGGGTTATACGGTCGAGGACGCCGTCAACGAGCTCCTGGCATGCGGGGTCACCAAGGGAGCGCAGCCTGATTACGTGTATTACATGGAAGATATCATGCCCGACCAGGCCGAGTTGGAAATCATGCAAGACGACGTGCAAGACGATGCGCCGTCCAACGAGGATGCAGTTGAGCTGGAGGAGCGCGCGCAGGGCGAAGAGGCACAACCCGTGGACGAGGGGCCGGCTGACGAGGAACTAGCAGACGCCGCTCCAACCGACGTCGAATTCGAGCTGGTCAGCGAGGGCGAAGAGGCCAATGAGGAAGGCGAGTTCGCAGAAGAGGACGCCCTGCTGCCCGCGCAGAACGACCCGGTCTCCGACGATCCGTACTCCGTCTTCCAATGGGGGTTGTCGAGCATCAATGCGCCGCAGGTGTGGGACCTTGCGAAGGCGTCGCCCTTGTCCAAAGTGGGCGTGGCGGTTATCGACTGCGGCTTTGACGTCGACCACGAGGACCTCAAAAACATGATTGCGCCGGGCTCGCCGTACAATGCGTACCGTGCGTCGAGGGACATTACCGATGCCGGGCAGCTTGCGGAAGTGACCTCTGGCTCGGCGTCGAAGCAGAATGGCCAGTTCAACCACGGCATGCACGTGTCGGGCATAATCGCGGCAGAGCGCAACAACGGCGTGGGAATCGCGGGCGTAACGAACAACGTGCAGCTCGTGCCCATTCGCGCGTTCAACTATGAGGAGGAGGCAAATCAGATCGGGGCCACGACTTCCTCGCTCACAAAGTCGTTTGAGTATTGCATGGACAATAGAGAGAAATACAACATACGCGTTATCAACTGCTCCATTGGCGTCAAGAGGACGAGCGCCATCGCCACAGATGACAAGATATGCGCAGAAATCGACAAGGCCTACGCGCAGGGCATCGTTACCGTGTGCTCTGCGGGCAATAGCGGTGCGTCTGGACCCTACATAAACTATCCAAGCGACTGGGCAACTGCCGTTAGCGTCATAAGCCTAAAACACAACACGTACCAAAGGAGTTCGGAGAAGGCTGGCGGAGTGACGAACTACACGGGCGCCACGTGGGGCGATCCCGCGGACGTGTTGCGCAATTCCTCGTCAAATTACAACGCGTCGGGCGAGACGACCAAGGACATATCGGCTCCAGGATACGAGATCCTCAGTACAACAGACACCACCAAGACGACGGTCTTGGGCAACGAAGGTCTTTACATGTTTGATAGCGGTACGTCCATGGCGGCCCCGCACGTGTCGGGCGTGCTGGCCATGATGTTTGGCAAGGTGGATGTGGACGCGAGCTTCGACGGCGCACAGTACATGGTGGACAAGCTCTTCGAGAGCGCACGTCACGTTAAGGAAGACGTGCCGTTTGAGCTGGAATACGGGCATGGCGAGGTCGACGCGCTCGGCGCGTGGGAGGCGCTCGACAATCCGTTTGTGGACGGACCCTCGTACGTGGCGCTGGGGAAGCCGGGTCCCACGTACGCCATACGCTCCAATGCGGCCGCAGCGGGCGAGGCGACCTTGGGGTGGAGCTTCTCGTCGTCTAACGCGGACGTGTTCGAGGTCGATGCGCTCACCGGCGCGTGCACGCCAAAGGCCGTCGGGGAGGCGGAGGTCTTGGCGACGAAGGATGGGCACACGCTTACCAAGAGCGTGACCGTGGTCGGTCCGATCAAGGGATACGGCGTGGTGATGGCCGGCACGATAGCCCGGTACAACGTTGAGCAGCCAGGCACGATGGCATGGGAGTGGAGCGTGAGTGGCGACGCCTCCGTTTCGGATACCGGCATTCTCACCGTTAGGGAAACGCCGTCCAAGCTGACCTTGTCTGCAACGCTTGCGATCGCCAAAGACAGCGACGATGGCATTACGCTCACCAAGGACGTGTACGTGATCGGTGCCCCGGCAACGAGCGCGAGCGTCCACGTGGGCGACACGACCACGTTGTCGGTCGACATTCCCGAGGGCTATGACGTGCCTGGCGACGCGCTGGTTTGGGGTTCTCTCGATGAGGACATCGCGACGGTCGTAGGTGGTGTCGTCACTGGCGTTGAGGAAGGTGTCGCCACCATTTGGGTGGCGCCCAAAGAGGCCGTCAGCCTTGAAGAAGATGGAAATACCCACGTGCACGATAGCATGTATAATACGGTGAGCGTAAACGTAAAGGATTCCATAGCACGCGCGTCCATCAAGGTCGCAAGCATTGGCGACAAGACCTACACGGGTGCCGTGCAGACGCCCAAGCCGGTGCTCACGCGTGATGGCGCAACGCTCGTCGAGGGCGCGGATTACACGTTGAGCTATGCCAACAACGTCATGGCGGGCACGGCGACGATCACCGTTGACGGGGCGGGCAAATACGCGGGCACCAGTCGCAAGGTAACCTTCAAGATCGTGAAGGCCAAGATATCGTCCGCCAAGGCGGCGGCCATCGCCAAGCAGGCCTACACGGGAAAGGCGATAAAGCCGAAGCCCAGGCTGACGTATGCCGGCAAGACGCTCAGGCTCGGCACGGACTACGCCCTGTCGTACAAGAGCAACACGAAGGCGGGCACCGCCACCGTCGTCGTCACCGGCAAGGGCAACTTCGAGGGGACCAAGAGCGTCAAGTTCAAGATCGTGGCCCCGAGCGTGACGTACCGCTCCTACGTGCAGGGCAAGGGCTGGCAGGCGTGGGCCAAGAACGGCAGGCTCAGCGGGACC
>JAGCBF010000177.1 GCA_017652285.1 Atopobiaceae bacterium | reverse complement strand
GCCACGAGCATCGCCGGCTTTAGGCACTGTATAAACGCGGCGCCCCCCTTGGCGGCTTTCTTGCTGCAAAACGCCGCAACGTTTGCGTACAGCAGGCTTTAACGACCAGTTTTCCGCCCTTGACCGACCGCTGTGCCATACTCTGCCGACCAGCCGTGCGCGGCGCGCCGACCACTCGTGCGCGCCGTGCCGACCGCATGGTCAGGCCTCTTGTAACTATCCCTCCGATGCCATGCGCTTGCGCATGGACTCCTTGCCCTCGATGTGGATCATACGCGAGTTGTACACCACTCGGTCAATGACTGCGTCAGCAAGCGCGCCCTCGCCTATGCGCTCGTGCCAGCCCGAAGGCCCGTACTGGGAGCACAGGATGAGCGAGCCCTGCCGGTAGCGCGCCTCGACGAGCTCCAGCAGCTCCCGCGCCTCCCTGGCCTGGAGGGGTTCCAACATGAAGTCATCGATAACCAGGAGGTCGCATGTCGCATACCTCTTCTTGGCCTTGGCCCAGTCCTCGTCCCTGGACACGGCCAGCTCGTCCATCAGCTGAGGCATGCGCACGTAGCGCGTGGTGTGGAACGCCTCGCACGCGGCGGCGGCCAGGGCGCACGCGATCCAGGTCTTTCCGGACCCCGTGGCTCCCGTGACTATCACGTTCCTCCGGTCGGTCACCCACGTGCAGTTGGAGAGCCCCGTGATGAGGGACCTGTCGAGCTTCCTGTCCGGATGCCACCTCACGTCGGCGACCCTCGCCTCCGGGCACGAGAGCCTCGCCTGCCTCAGCAGCTTCGCGCGCTTGTTGGCGCGCCTGCCGTCCCACTCCGCGTCCACCATCTGGGCGAGCCTCTCGTCGAAGGTCATCCCATCGATCCCGGGCATGCCGTCTTGGTCCGCGTAGGCGTGGGCCATCACGGAGAGCCTCATCCCGCAGAGCCTTTCGATCGTGCTTCGGTTTGCCATCTCCATGTCCTCCTATCCTAGGTCGCCGTAGTGTTCCGGGCCGCGCACGAAGGCGTGCGCGTCGGGGTCTGACGCACGCTCCTCGAGCATGCGGGCGACAAGCGTCTTCACGGTCTTGTAGCTGGGGCTGCGCGAGATCTCGCATGCCTTCGCGCAAGCCTCCTCGAGCACGTCCCAGCCGTTTCTCTCCCCGAGCGATAGCAGCGCGCGGCACGTTCGGTACGACTGCTGCTCCACCTGGCGGGACCGCAGTATCGCGTCGGTGACGGCAAGCGTGGACGGGCCCTTCTCCGCCGCCCACCTGCGGAAGCGATCGCCGCTCCACTCGGCGAAGTCGCGGTGCGCCTGCGGCATGTGGGCGGGTTCGGTCACGTATGAGCCCTTCGGGGCGTGGCTGCGCACGTGCTGGCACAGCCGCGCGCCGTCGCATGATATAGTCACGGTCGATCGGGTTGCGGCGACCTCGACCTGGCGGCGCACGTGCGTGAACGGCACCGAGTAGTAGCGGCCGTCGAAGGAGACGTGGTGGTTGAACTGGACGGTGGCGGTCCTCCTCTCGATCATCTCGTAGGGTGTGGGCGGCAGGGGCTGCAGGCAGGGTCTCTCCTGGCCGAGTAGGACCTCGTCCCTGCTGCCGGCCCTCCTCTGGAAGGGCCGCGCGTTGATCGCGCCGACGCGCTCGCGGAGCGCGCGGTTGAGTTCGGCGAGTGACAGGAACGTGCGGTCGCGCAGCGCTGCGATCGCCTCCCGCTCGACTATGAGCACGGCGCCCTCGACGCCACCCTTGTCGCGCGGCTTCCTCACGCGGGTGGGGACGGCGGCGCAGCCGTAGTGCTCGAGCATGCGGCGGTACTGCTCGTTGACTATCAGCTGGTCGATGGTGTTCTTGACCACGCCGGTCTTGAGGTTTAATGCCGAGCCGCGGGTAATGCGGAGTTCGAGACCGTTGCCCCAGCTCGCCGCGACGCGAACTCCGCATTACATATCGGTCAAGTCAACGTCTCCAAGAACGATAGCAGCTCCTTCTTCTTATCCCGCGTGTAGAAGGGTGTCGAGGCCTTTGCCAGCCCGTCGGACGCGGCTTCCACGATCTCTCGCGTCTTCTCCAGGTTGTGCTTGAGGTAGACCATGGTGGTCGTGACCGACTCGTGCCCTAGGAAGTCGCGGACGTGATAGATGTTGACCCCCGCCTCGACGAGATGGGTCGCCTTGCTGTGGCGTAGGATATGCGGCCTGGCGCTGTCGTGCATGGCAACTTCCGGATGCCTTTCCTTGACCAGACGCCAGTTGCGCTCCACCACGTCCGACACGCCCGACCTCGTGAGCCTATGGCCGCTCCTGTTGAGAAAGAGCGGCGAAGTCTTCTGCAGCCCAAACGACTCAATATAGGCAGAGAGGAGCTCCCCGGTCTCCCTCAACAGCGGCACCGTTCGACCCTTGTTTCCCTTCCCATCGATGCGCGCATGGCAGGTCCTACCCGTCGTCACGCTGCTCACGTCCATGTCGGCCAGCTCCTGGGCCCTGCAGGCCGAGTCGTAGAGCAGCGCGAGAAGCGCACTCTCGCGAAGGCCCTTGCGGGTGTCGGTGCCTGGCGTCGCCAGGAGGCATCCGACCTCCTCCCTGGACAGAGCGTCGGGAGGCGATGACACCTGCCGCTTCGACGGGATGGACCTGATCGCCGCGCACGTCCCCGCGTCCTCCGGCGAGACCGTGACGACGTAGGACGCAAGCGACTTGATGTGCGCGAGCCTGACGTTTCTGGTCGACGCCGAGTTGCCCCTCGACGACTCGAGCCAGCAGAGAAAGCCCGTAACGAAATCCCTGTCCACGTCAGCCATCTCGAGAGATTCCATGCTGAGCCCGGCCTCGCCCATGTAGGCAAGCAGCAGCCTGAAAGTGTCCCTGTACGACCCGATCGTGTTGGCGCCGTAGCCTCTCTGCTTCATGAGGTAGGTCCTGAAGTAGTCCTGTACGCAGTCGCAGAACAGCATCTAGGCCACCACCCTCGGGATCATGGCCCCAAGCGCGGACTCGGACTCGACGAACGAACGGTGACCGACGCGCGTGAGGTGGATGTACTTCTCCGTGTCGGCGTAGTTGACGTGGCCGACGTATGCTGCAAGGATGGGAACTGCCTCGTAGACGCTCATGCCGGAGGCCAGCATCCTGTCGAGGCTCCGCGTGCAGAACCAGTGCCTGCAATCGTGGATACGCGGCAGCCTGCCGGACTCGGTCCTTATGCCGGCACTTGCGTACATCCTCCCGAACATGTATTGGACACCGTCGTAGGAGTACGCGCGGCCGGTGTAGGGGGACGGGAAGACGGGGCCGCCCGCAGGCAACTCCGCGGAAACGTATCGGACCAGCCTCTCTGCCATGCCCGCGCTGAGGGGCACCGTCCTCGACACGCCGTTCTTCGAGTTCGCCACCACGAGCGTCCCGAGGTTTTCGTCGAAGTCGTCGGTCACGAGCGCGAGCGCCTCGCTTATCCTCAGCCCGGTGGAGAGGAGCAATCTCACGAGGACCGGGTAGACCCTCTCGTACCCCCTTGCCCTGCCGGTCGACGGAGGCAGCGAGTCGGAGGCAACGAGGAGCGCGGCGATGTCCCCATCGCTGAAGATGTAGGGCCTGAAGTCGCTTCTCGACGCCCTGAAGTACCGTGGCGGCACCTGCCAGCATGGCACGCCCATCGCGTCGAGGAAGGCGCACAGCTGGCGCATCACCGACACACGATACTCCCTGGAGGTGTCGCTCTCGCCGTCGAGACGCTCGAGGAGGGCGCGAACCCTTCGCTCGTCCAGGCCGGACAATTCCCGCTCGTGTGCGAGCTGGGCGCTTATCTTCCTCAGGGCGGCGAGCAGGTTGCGCCCTCCCTTCTCCCCCGTGCCGCGCTTGTACTCGACGAACAGGGCGAGATGGTCGGAATAGGGGCCGCGAGCAAATCCGTAGTCGCCCATCATCCCACCTCCAACGCGGCCATGCGCAGCCGCTCCACGTCCGACCAGACGTATGCCTTGGTCGCGTTCGCCGACTGGTGGCCTAGGACCGCGGCGATCTCGTCGACGGGGACGCCCGACGCCAGCATCCCCGTGGCAAGCGAGTGGCGCAGGGAGTGCAGGCCCGCCTTCCGTCCGCCGATGACCACCCCGCCCCTCTCCATCGCGGTCCTCAGCTCGCCGCCGAAGTGGTTTCTCGGCGAGTAGGGACGCGGCGCGCCCCTGTGCCTGATGAGGACGTTGTCGCATCCGCACTCCCTCCTGGTGTTCATCAGGTAGTCCAGAAGCGGCAGCTTCACGCACTCGACGAGGGGGAGCGCCAGGGGTCGTCCGGTCTTGTGCTGCACCACCGCGATGGATTCCCTGTTGAAGTCGACGTCGCCGATCCTCAGCTCCTTGATGTCGCGCGACCTCAGCCCGTACACCGCCGCGAGCATCACGACCAGGTACAGCGTGCGTCCGGCGTCCGTCTCGCGGTCGATTGCCGAGAGCGTCACCGCCACCTCCTCCTGCGTGTACAAGGAGGGAACGACGTCGTGCTTGGGGGTGTGCAGGTTGGTGAGGAGTACCGTCGGGTCGAACGCCAGGGACGACGAGACGCCCGGGCAGGAGAACAGGTCGCGCAGGGTGTAGAGTATGTTGGACTTTCCGACGTCCGTGTAGCGCCCGCCGAGCCAGGCGATGAACCTCGCGAGCGCCTCCGCGTCGATTTTCCCAAGCTCCGTGATGCCGGACCCCTCCAGATACCGGAGAAGCACATCCGCCCTCTGGAGGCGCGTCTCGATGGTGGCAGGGCTCAGTTCCCGAGACCCCATCCAGTCGCGATAGGATCGCAGCTCCTCGGCGAAGGCGCTCGAGCGCACGGCATCCTTCCCAAACATGTACCTCGTCTTTGGTTCCAGTCCGGAAAGGAGGTCTCGGCACATGAGGATGACTCGCGCCTTTCTCGCCCGGTACCGATTGCCAGGGTGCTCGTAGGGTCTCGCGCCCGTCTTTCTCTCGTAGTACGTGCGAAGGTCGCCCTCGTGGACCATTCCGCGATCGCCCGCGAGTTCCTCGACCTCGTCCACCATGCGCAAGGCGTATTCCCTGAACTTGTCTTTGTTTGACTCCTCGATGATAAGCCTGGCGCGCTGCAAGGCTCCTCTTGTGTCGGCCATGTTCTCCTCCTCTTTCCTGGGGACCAACCGACACAAGTATGTAATGCGGAGTTCGCGTCGCGGCGAGCTGGGGCCACGGTCTCGAACTCCGCATTACCCGCGGCTCGGCATTAAACATGAAATGCGCAGCTGCGCATTTGAGGTTGTCCGGCGCGATTAGCGGAGTCGTGCCCCCGAAGTCGGCGAACGCACGCACGTGCCCCTCGACCCATGCCCGCTCGTCCATCCGGTAGAAGCCCTCGGCGTGTATGTATGCCGAGAACGGGAGACTGATCACCAGCACGTACACCTTCAGCGGCCCGCGGGCGTCGGGGTCGCAGACCCGCATGGTGTCGCCGCACCAGTCAGCCTGCGTCCACTCACCGGGCCTCCACTCGATGTGCATCGCAATCTCGGGGTTTGCGTCGACCCAGCGCTGGTGCCTGTGGCAGAAGGACGAGTACATGTACGGCGTCTTGCCGGCAAGCACGGCGCGCTCGGCGTACTCGTTCCACAGCAGCGTCATCGTGACACCGCGCCTGCCCATCTCCCTCTGCACCCACTCGTGGTCTATCTCTGCCTTGGCCGGATCCGAGCGGTCCTGCGGGGGGTAGAGTCTGGAGCGTATCGCCTCGTCGCCCATCTCCTCCGGCAGCGGCCAGCCGAGCCGCAGGGCCGCCGCCTTGCGCTGCACCTCCTGCACCGTTGTCTTCGAGCAGCCGACGGAGCCGGCTATGCTCCTCTGGCTTATCCCCAGCGCGGTGAGCCTGAGGATCTCCCTGTACCTGATCATGCTTCCCCTTTCTCGGGAGACGGGGCGACCCTGTGCGCCCCACTGGGGAAATCATGGTCAAGGTCAGGCGGTCGGTCGTGCGTGGATTGGTGGTCGGGGCAACGTGGAACTATGGTCGGTCAGGCGTGGAAAGGAGGTCGCCAGAGCCTGCTGTACGCACCCTGAAATAGCGCTCTTCGGTATTTCGTCCCTCACAGATGAAGACATACTTTCGCTTCGGCTCAATCTTGCTATAGGAATCGGAGCTGCGCATCATCCACGTGCTGTACTCAGAGACCGGAGGCATCTTGGTCTCCCCCTTCGCCAAAAACAAGCTCCTTGAACACCGGAATCGCTCCGTATCTGCCGTCCAGGTATGCTTTTGACACGTCCTCGTCAAACATCCCCGTAAACCTGTC
>JAGCBF010000176.1 GCA_017652285.1 Atopobiaceae bacterium | reverse complement strand
GGCCGATTGGGGCTAGGCCCCTTTCGGCCACCCGGCTCCGAGCAGGCGCGCATCCGAGTGGGCGCGCCCCGGGCGGCCATCATCCCCGAGTGCCGCCCTTCTCACGCGCCTTCTCACGCGGCCATTCTCACGCGGCCAGCCAGAAAATGGCATCGGTGAGCAGCATGTTTTTGTCATAGAATATGCATGCACCTATTGTGCAGGCAAAGGAGGCGCGCGCATGCGACACCGCACTCACCCCACGTCCATTAGAACCAGGATTTACCTTGCCATGATCGTTTGCGTGGCGGTGGTGGTTTCGACGTTTGCCATCAGCAGCAGCTATCTGTTCCGTCGGTACGAGGTAGAGGACTGCGTGGAATACGCCTACGGTCTTTGCGGGCTGGTATCCGATGAGATCGACCCCGAGCTGGTCAACGACTATCTGGCGCGTGGTTACGAAGCGCCTGGCTACGGCGCGATCAGGGACCGGCTCTACGAGCTGCGGGCGGCATATCCCGACGTGGAGTACCTGTACGTGTACCAAATCCAGCAGGATGGCTGCCACGTGGTCTTTGATTTGGACACGGATGCTGTGCCGGCAAACGAGCCAGGCGAGGTCGTGGAGTTCGACCCGTCCTTTTTGCCCCATCTTGACGCTTTGTTGGCAGGCGAGAACGTCGAGCCGGTTATATCAAATGACAAATACGGCTATCTCCTCACCGTCTATGCGCCTCTGTACGACAAGAGCGGCGCCTGCGTATGCTACGTTGCGGTCGACTTCCTAATGGGCGAAATCAACGAGTACGTAGAGCAGGTCATGCTGAGCGTGGTTACGGTTTCGGCGGTTTTTCTTCTGCTACTTGCCGTGGTGGGGTTTGCGCTGGCGCGCCAAAGGATCGTGAGGCCGCTGGCGCGCATGGAAGACCAAGCTTACCGCGACGGGCTTACGGGCGTGCAGAACAAGGCCGCCTACGAGGAACGTGCCCATGCGCTTTCAAGCGCCATAGAGGAGGGCAAGGCAGTATTTGCGATCTTGATGATTGACATCAACTTCCTAAAACGGGTAAACGACACCTATGGCCACGAAAAGGGCGATGCGTACCTACGGAAGAGTTGCGATCTTATGTGCAGCGTGTTTGGAAAAGACCGCGTGTATCGCTACGGAGGCGACGAGTTTGTCGTCGTGTTGGAGAATGGCGAGCTCGTTGAGGCCACCAGCCTGCTTTACGACTTTAGGGAGGCGGTCGGGTTGCAGTTGGCAGACGAGTCGTTGGCCGAGTGGGAGCGCGTGTCTGCCGCGGCCGGCATGGCCGTGTATGATCCAAAAACCGATGCGACCGTGCAGGACGTGCTCGAGCGCGCGGACCAGGACATGTACGAGCACAAACGTGCGATGAGGGCTGAGCGCGCGGACTGAGCCAGAGGAAGTATGACAAAGGCGCCGCGCGGCTCGTGGGAGGGTAAGTGGCCGAAAGGGGCCCAAGTGGCCGTAAGGGGCCTAGCGCAGGCGGCCACAACGTGGCCGAAGAGAGGAAAACCATGGATTTGTTTGACGCCATCGCCGTGCGGCACAGTTATCGAGGCGGGTTTTTGGATGACCCCGTGCCACGCGAGGACCTCGTGCGCATTATGGAGGCTGGTCTCGCTGCGCCGTCTGGCTGCAACAAGCAGACCGTGGATTTGGTGGCGATCGACGATCCGGACGTGCTGGCGCGCCTTCGGGCAACCATTGACCCTCCGCTTAAGCGCGAAAACGCCCCCGCTGCTATCTGCGTGCTCTCTCGGCGCATAAACGCCTATCGCGACAAGTGCTTTGCGACCCAAGACTATTCGGCGGCGATTCAAAATATGCTGCTCGCAATCGCGGCACTGGGCTACGCAAGCTGCTGGTACGAGGGCCACATCACGGATGACGACCACATTTGCGACCGCATGGCCCGGGTGCTCGACGTGCCGCAGGGCTACGACTTGGTGTGCTACCTGCCGGTGGGCAGGCCGGTGCACGTGCCACGCGGGCCCCAAAAGGACCCATTCGATATACACGCTCACTTCAACCGTTTTGCAAGCGGAGGCTAATGACAAGGGGCCAGCCCGCCCTTGCGATGACGCAGCGATGACGCGGTGCGATTCGAATCGATGCTGGCAGTGGCCGATTGGGGCTAAGGCAGTGGCCGAAAGGGGCCTAGCCCCAATCGGCCACTTTTGGTCACGTCGACCTCGCCACTGCCGGCCGAGGTTGAGGGCTTCCGTTGGCTCCGGCCGGGTTGGCACTTCGAACGTTTGTGATGTGTGAGTTATGCTAGTCGCGACGATCCTCTGGTTTTACCCAAATGTGCCACGCAGGCGCCTTGGGCATGGGCTCGCCCTTGACCAGCGCCTTGATGACGCGACGATGAGTGTATGCGCAGCAACCAACGAGTGCGCCAATGGCGATGCCAACAATAGCTTTTTTCATAGCGATTCCTTCCTTTGTCATGGGCTGGTGGTACCAGTATATGGCAAGCAAGCTTATGCGGCATCATCGGGGCCGTGTTGCGCATTATGAACAGGGTTACAGGCCCTCGAGTCGACGGCAAGCATAAAAAACCGCAGTACGTTGGCTGACGTGTACGTATCCTTGGATGTGATTTTGGCTGGATATCGGCCCTCATGGGGGCATGGACGAGGAAAGCCTCGCTCATGTTTCCCTCCGACGCTCATGGTCGCAACTGTCGGGCGGCACTGCTCCGGGGGCCCGTTCGCGCCCACCCGGTGCAAGCTAGCGGGCCGGCGACGAAACCTCCTCGTTTGCGTGCATGGTCGCCGGAAGCACGCGGTTCCGGAGGTTTCCCACCAAGGCGCTGCTCGGGACTCGGGCCGAAACCTCCGAATGTGCGCAGGTGCCGCTCTCATGCACGCACTTCCGGACGTTTCCCGGAGTACAGCGGCAAGAAACCTCCCGTTTTGCGTATGTGAGGGCCGGATGCACGCAGAATGGGAGGTTCTGGCCGGGCGCCGTCT
>JAGCBF010000175.1 GCA_017652285.1 Atopobiaceae bacterium | reverse complement strand
TAGGGGGTAGAAGCTAAATGGCACAGAACACCAACAACAATGAGGTTCGCGCCGTCGCCAAGTATGTGCGCGTCGCTCCTCGCAAGGCCCGCCTCGTGGTGGACCAGATTCGCAACAAGCCGGTCGACAAGGCGCTTGAGCTGCTTCAGTTCAACAACCGCGCAGCTGCGGTGCCCGTGGCCAAGGTCCTTCGCTCGGCAATCGCCAACGCAGAGAACAACCATGGTCTTCGTGGTGCCGACCTCGTAGTCGCCGCCACGTACGTGGACGAGGGCCCGACCCTCAAGCGCTTCCGTCCTCGCGCAAAGGGCTCCGCCTCGCGCATCAACAAGCGCACGAGCCACATTACCGTTGTCGTCGCACCCAGGAAGGAGGCGTAAGGGGAATGGGACAGAAGGTACACCCCACAGGCTTCCGTCTGGGCACCACCGAGCAGTGGCGTTCCCGCTGGTACGCCGATAAGAACTACGCCGAGACCCTCGGCAACGACCTTGCCATCCGCGAGTTCCTCAGGAAGCGCCTCGCTCGTGCCGCCCTTTCGAGGGTCGACATCGAGCGTGCCGGCGACAAGGTCCAGGTAACGATCTTCAGTGGTCGTCCCGGCATCGTCATCGGCCGCAAGGGCCAGGAGATCGACGCGCTGCGCAAGGACCTCGAGAAGGTCGCCAACGTGGGTACGGGCATGGTCAAGGTCGACGTCGTCGAGGTCAAGCGCCCCGAGCTCGACGCCAACCTGGTGGCCCAATCCATCGCCGAGCAGCTCGAGGGCCGCGTCGCCTTCCGTCGCGCCATGCGCAAGGCCGTGCAGTCCGCTCGCAAGTCCGGCGCTAAGGGAATTCGTATCCAGTGCTCCGGTCGTCTTAATGGCGCGGAGATGGGCCGTCGCGAGTGGTATCGCGAGGGTCGCGTGCCCCTGCACACCCTGCGTGCCGTCATCGGCTACGGCGAGGCCACCGCTAGCACGACCATGGGCGCCTGTGGCGTCAAGGTATGGATCTACCTCGGCGAGAAGATGAAGGGCCAGCCTGCGCCTAACCCGGCGCTCGAGGGTGGCGCTCCGCGTCCTCGTCGTCGCAACGATAGGAGGGGACGCTAATGCTCGCACCTAAGCGCGTTCTTCACCGCAAGGTTCAGCGCGGCTCCATGAAGGGCAAGTCCAAGGGTAACACCACGCTGCACTTTGGCTCCTGGGGGATTCAGGCCCAGGAGGCGCACTGGATTACCAACCGCCAGATCGAGGCCTGCCGTGTTGCCATGACCCGTCGCATGAGGCGTGGCGGCAAGGTGTGGATCACCATCTTCCCCGACAAGCCCATCACCAAGAAGCCGGCAGAGACCCGCATGGGTTCGGGCAAGGGCAACCCCGAGGAGTGGGTAGCCGTTGTAAAGCCCGGCCGCATCATGTTCGAAATCGACGGCGTTCCCGAGGACGTCGCCAGGGAAGCCCTTCGTCTGGCGCAGCACAAGCTGCCGATCAAGACCAAGATCGTCAGTCGCGCCGACCAGGCCGGGGAGGAGTAGGCTAGCATGAAGTACAAGGAAATCAAGGCGCTTAGCGATGCTGAGCTCGCGGCCAAGCTTGAGGAGGGGCGCGCTGAGCTCTTCAACCTGCGCTTCCAAATGGCTACGAGTCAGCTCGACAACACGGCTCGCGTAAAGACCGTCAGGCGCGACATTGCCCGTGTCCAGACCGAGATTCGCGCCCGCGAGATCGCGGCCAACGCCAAGAACTAGACGGCAGGAGAGATAGCACATGGCAGAAACCGCAATCAGGAACGCGCGTAAGCTCCGCACGGGCGTCGTCGTATCGCTTTCTGGCGACAAGACGATCACCGTAAAGATCAATTACCGCAAGCATCATCCCAAGTATGGCAAGATGATGACCATCTCCAAGAAGCTCCACTGTCACGACGAGAAGAACGAGTGTGGCCTGGGCGACACCGTTCGTGTCATGGAGACCCATCCACTCTCCAAGACCAAGCGTTGGCGCGTGGTGGAGATCGTCGAGCGCGCCAAGTAGCGGCAGGAGGTACAGCGAATGATTCAGATGGAGACCATGCTCACCGTCGCCGACAACAGTGGCGCCAGGCGAGTGAAGTGCATCAAGGTCATCGGCGGCTCCAAGCGTCGCTATGCGGGCATTGGTGACGTAATCATCTGCGCCGTGCAGGAGGCTACGCCCAACAGCCCCGTGAAGAAGGGCGACATCGTGCGTTGCGTTATCGTGCGTACGAAGAAGGAGACCCGTCGTAAGGACGGCAGCTACATCCGCTTTGACCAGAACGCCTGCGTTGTGGTCGACAAGGAAGGCGAGCCCCGTGGCACCCGTATCTTCGGGCCTGTGGCACGCGAGCTGCGCGACCGCAAGTACATGAAGATCGTCTCGCTTGCGCCCGAGACGCTGTAAGGAGGCGACCGACAAATGCCTAAGATGAACGTTAAGAAGGGCGATCAGGTCCAAGTCCTCTCTGGCAAGGATAGGGGTGCACAGGGCGAGGTCCTGCGTGCCTTCCCCCGCGAGGGCAAGGTAATCGTCGAGGGCGTGGCCGTGGTCAAGAAGGCCCAAAAGCCCACGCAAGAGAACCAGAACGGTGGCTTCAAGGAGCAGGAGGCAAAGATCGACGTCTCCAACGTCATGCTCATCTGCCCCGAGTGCGGCAAGCCGACTCGCGTTGGTCACGCAACCGACGCTGACGGCAAGAAGGTTCGCGTTTGCAAGAAATGCGGCCATCAGTTCTAAATAACGAGCTTCTAATCAAGAGCTCATAACAGAGTCGGAGGCATGCTGGTTTATTGCTGGCATGCCTTCGTTTTATATTGCAAGCCAAATCTGTAAAAGATTCTAATGACAATCTCGCGCTACTTTCCTGAAATCGGCATCTGTACTATACTAATTTTGATTCTGGGTAATTCTGTCCTTTTTTGCTCAGAGTTAGCAAAAAGGCGTTATACGTGCAGTGCTTATATGTAATTCTCCGATGGGAGAGGGTGTGGGAGCCATGAAGAAGAATCGCAGTAAAACGGCATTGCCCAGGGTGTGCATTGCCCTAGTCATCTTGATGGGGGTTATGTTGTGCATCTCGCCTGCCTTGGCGGAGACGCTCAGCGTCTCTGGTACGGATTACCTATACACACCAGATGCGGAGGATGACGCCGTCGATGTGTTGACCATCACCGGTCCGCAGGATGCGACGGTATACATCAACATGTATCGAGGCGAGGAGGTGCTTGCGAGCCACCTTGGCTTTACGTTGGATGAATACTCCGCTCAAGCTGACGACAACGGAGACATGGTCGGCATTGCCAGCGTCGAGTTTAACGCTCAGGCGTTCTCGAACGACGACGCGTACACCATCGAGGTGTTCGCCGATCGAGAGGAAACGCAGCTGCTCTATGCGGGCACGGTGTCCACGGTGTTTGCCAAGTATGGTGACGCGGTGGAAGCCTTGGCCGTTCGCACGTTGAGCGAAGGCGAGCAGCGGCCCATGTCCATACCCAAAACGCGCGACTACAACGGGGTTGCCTATAAACTCGCCAGCGACGAGCCAGTGGACCATAACGGTGGCGAGTGTTACGTTTACGAGCTGGCCGACAGCTTGGCAGAGTCGATAGATGCGCATGTGACGTACTTTGACGTAGCCGATCCCACAGGCGAACCCATTAAGACCGAGACCATCACCTTGGCGCAAGGCTCCTCCCAGGACATGGCCATCGAAAGCATCGTTTCTGCCGACGACGGAAACACGTTTTATCGCACGCTTCAGCTGTCCGACAAGGTGACGGTAGCGTACCCCGGTACGACCGAGTACGCCATTATGTGCAAGAGGCTCAGCGACGACTGGAATGCCGTTGGCTCATTCTACAAAGCGATTATTCGGTACACGGACGCCAAGGGCACGAGCCTGGGATTCAAGGACTCGGTAATCGTCAACAAGAGCTATACCTACACGGCTCCCACCGTGCTATACGTCAAGGATGGCGATTCGGTCAAGGAGTACCAAATCCAAAACCGCGAGGACGCCGTGTTGCATCTTTCGCCGGGTGACGCGGACGGCGAGAAGACCTACGACGTCGTATACGAACCCGTTGCCGACGATGCGGAGCGCACGTGGACCGTCGTGATAGAAAACGGCTCGGTTGCGCCCTACGATGCCGAGCGCGAACTCGACCGCATCACCTACAAGGGCAAGCCCGGCACGGAGGTAACCCACACCACCTTGCAAGAACTCACGGTGGGGGACACGACCTATGTTCCCACAGCCTCGGCGCAAGAGTCGTACACGCATACCTTTGCCAGCGCCAGCATGGGGGTCGAGCAGACCATCTACTACGTGCCGGAAGGCTATGTGGCGCCTGAGCCCTACGAGGTTGTCGTCAAGTACATAAACATTGCCACCAACGAAGTCATCGACACCGCAACGTATACGGCTTCTCCCTCCATGCGTGCCGACCTGGAGCTGGAGACGCCGGAATCGTTTAGCAAGGGTGGGATCGAGTGGATTCGCCTGAACGGGCAGGAGGCCGCGCTTCGCCACGGATTCTACTCCGATGCGCGCGAATACGCCGTCTACTATCGCGACGTCAACGACGAGCTTCACAAGGACACGGTCATTCGTACCGTTCGCGTGGTGTATAAAGACGAGGACGGCAACACGGTCACGCGTCCTACCACGGTGCGGGACAACGGTACGACGGACAACGGCACCACGGACAACGGAACCACGACCACCGATAACGGAACCACGACAACGCAGACGGATGAGGGCGTAACCGCGACAACGACCGAGGCCGAGCAGGGTCCTGCCACGAACCAAATAACGGTCTACGAGACCGTGACCGAAGACGAAGCGGCTCCCGACGTCACGGTTAACCCAACAGGCGCCGACGACGCGACTGCCAACGCCAACGCAAATGCAAACGCAACGACCGACACGGGCTTGCAGACCGGGGAGGACATCTTGTCGGTCAGTGGTGCGGATGGAGACACCTTGGTTGCTCGTGACGGCACGGACTTGGGCACCATGCGAATCGAAGACGACGAGACGCCTTTGGCAGGTCCTGGGTCGCAAGAGGTCGCTGGCAAGGTTAGTGTCAGCTCGCTGGCAATGGGTGGCATAGGAGCTGCCGTCGCCACCGGCCTGATTCTTTTCTTTATATTCAAGCGTCGCAAGCAAGACAAGGACGCTGAAGATCCGTCCGACGATGAACCTTTGGCTTAGTTGGTAGGGTGAGAACGATGAAGACGAACAGGCAGAACATGAACAACACCTTTAGCCTCAAAGAGCTTGGCCGTAAGGCGCTCACCGTGCTCCTCACCATTTCCATGGTGTCCATGAATACGCCCTTTGCGTATGCCGTGGAGGACGGTGTGATATTTGGCGAGCCCGATATGTCGCTGACCGCGCAGAGTGACCAACAGGTCGAAGAGATCGCGACGGATGACGCTGCGGAGAATGTCGACGGGGTAAAGGATGCATCCGATGAGGCCTCCGCAGAAGCGGAGGTGTCCGACGAGGCGGCTTTCGTGGCAGAACCGGAGGCGGCTGACGAGACGGTCGAGCCGACCGACATGCCGCAGGAGCAGCCTGTTGCCGAGGATGCGCTGCAGAGCGAGCCCGAAGTCGAGGTCGTGCAGCAAGAAGGCGAGGTGTCATCGGACGGAGTCGACCTTGCCCTCGCGCTCGACCACGCCTATATACACTACATGAATCAGGCCATCGCCTCGCCGGTGTCGAACCTTACCCTGCCTGCGAACCAAGACTTCCAATTTGCCGCCTCTGCTGACGAGGGCTATGAGATCACGGAAGTCAAGATGGTCGTGGACGGCACCGACGTTGCCTTGTCACCGGACGACGGAGGCATGTACAACGTGAGCGGAATGCACGTTAAGGATGGCGCAAGGCTTGTGGTCACGGCTCTGGGCAACGCCATAGAGAGCACGGGCGAGACTATCGGCATTGAAGAGGAAGTCAACACGCAAGATACCTTCGTATTCGAAAACGATGACATCAAGGTTACCGCCAAGCTGGTGGATCCTTCCGCCGTGCCCGCAGGCGTTGAGCTTCGCGTGACTCCGGTTACCAAAGAGTCCGTTGACTATAACTACGACGTCTATATGGAAGCGCTGAACAAATCCGCGGAAGATGACAATGCCTATACGGAAGAGAACACGTTGCTCTACGACGTGGCCTTTATGGATGGCGACAAGGAGGTCCAGCTTGCGGACGGCTTGGTCACCATCGACTTCCAGTTTAAGATGCAGCAGCTTTCCAAGGACATCGATGGCAAGAATGCCGATGAGGTGGCGGTCACGCACCTACCTCTTTCGAGCGGAATCCTTGACGCCGTTGACTCCACTGCCGACGCCACGAATATCACTGCGGATGACGTTATGGTCGAGCCGCTCGAGAAGCAGGACGTGGAGGTAAACGTCGATGCCGAAAGCGCGAGCGTCACGCTGGAAAGCCTATCGCTGATCGCGATTACCACGACCTCCGCAACAAAGAACAACGAGTTCGTCATCGTCGTAAATGGGCTCGATGGTCAGGACGTACAGTTCGAAGACAACGTTTTCTTGGTTGCCAGGCAACGTGATCAGTGGAACAACGCTAATTGGAACGTATATCCTTATCCGATAAACGCCAACGATTCGCTTAGGTATTCGTTCGTACATCTCTATAAGGACTATGCGTTGCCAAACGCGTTCTATAACCCCGATGACGCTAATGGGCGCTCAAACTACGATCCATCTTCTGGCGTGGAGATAGCTCTCGTACAATCTGGTCAGAGCACGATAAACAATGACTTTGTATATGCGGAGCAATTATCCAATAAGTTCGATGCGTCCCTCGCGAACGGCTTCACGTCGGGGGAGGTCGCTGCCGATATTAGCGTCGACAATGGCACGCGGACCGCAACAGTCAGTCTTAGGAAAATCGAGGTGCCGAAGTATACCTATGCCGTTGACTTTTCTAACGCTGACGCCGCTGCTCTGGCAACGACTAACTATTACGCACTCGCTACGCTAACGCGTTCGATCGACCATGTCTATTGGACTGAACAGGCAAACTACTACAAACTGACTAAGCTCGATACGTCGGAAGCCTCGCGTGCGGAACTGGGCATAAGCAAGTTTAAGGGTACGAACAACCAGGCGTTCGATTACAAAGACATCAATCCGAACACGGATGCCATTTCTCTGCGATTGTTCGCTTCGACGAATGCGAACCTTGACGTTAACGCCGTGCTCAACAATAGCGACTGCGTCGAGGTCAAGACGGGAGAGCAATCTGGTGGAAACGTCTTTACGGTTTCCAACGACCTGATTGCCGCAACGCCCTCGGCGTCCTATACGGTTAATGCGGCATACGGCGATGCGGATGCCAGCATCTTGACGGGTACTCCGTATGTGCTCGCTTCCATAAACCATTTGGGATTCGACTACTACAGCCTGCAGCACATCGAGTTTGGTGGGAATCCGCTGCAGTTGCGTGAGTTCAAAAACGTGGCGGGAGACCAAGTCGCATATTACGACGCGGTCAAGCGCGAGAAGGTCGTACTTAAGCTGGTAGTGGCCCAAAACGACGGCCTGACGCTCGAAGATGCCGTCGCGGGCAGGAATTGCGCGGTCTTTGCGGCGGGTAATCTTATCTCGGGAAAACTGGTGAGCATAGAAGAGACCGGTGAAGGCGCAGCTATCGCATTCCAAAGCCTGGCGGGCGAGGCGGTCGACCATACGTGTACGGTCGAGTTTTTGCAGACTGACCACAAAACAGCCCTGTCCGCGTTGACCGATCCCGCCATTGCGTCAGACCTTGTTGCGGTGGCGCGACTCACCCCGTCGGGGACCGGGAAGAAAGGCGCTACGGCTGCTTGGTACATCCAGCCTCTTGACGTCGATGCGATCAATGGTACGGGGACGGCAACGATCGAATTCCCAAGCACGGGATATAACATCTGCAACAGCCAGCTGGACGCGACGGGCGAAACGACCGATTTCGTAACAAATTCCTTTGACTTCAACGTAGAGATATACGCGCTTCCAAAGGGCGCGGATGCCTCGAGCTACAACTCGGTTCGCGCCAACGGGTCAAGGACCATTGAGGGCTACACGTTCCTTAGCAACGAAACGAACGCGAGTCAGCGAACAAGTACGATAAAGATATCGAAGCAGTACGAAAACGAGCTCGACATCAAGTTGGAGTTTGAGGAACCATCCACCATTTCTGGTGACGAAAACTACTATGTGTTCGTAAAGCTTGGACATAATTCGTCAACGTCCAATACCTACTTCATGAAGAAGTTGGAAATCGAAAACGAAACGTCGTACAACATTTTGGCTGACGAGTGGCGTAATCTGGACGGCAACGTCGTCGAAGGCGAAAGCTTTACTGGTCAGACAGACAAGACCGAAATCTATATAGTTAAGTCTAACAACGCTACGCTCTCTATACGCGACGCAGCCTACGGTAACAATTGCAGAAAAATCGAAGAAAACGGCGCGGTCGGTACGTATGTGGCCCATTATGGGGATTTCGAAAAGGTAGATAGCACCGGGTACACCCATCACACCTATACAAAGACCATCAGCATGTCTCCATTCCTTAAGGTCTACAGCGAGCCTTTGGACTATCTCGACGTGCTAGGAAATGCGCGATACTTTGGCGTTACTGCCAACGAGTGGATTCAATACGAGGCCGAAACAAATGCTGCGGTTAAAAAGATCGTTGCCAGCCAGCAATCAGGCAATGATTTGGTTGACTATGAAGCTGGCGAAGAACACAAGCAACCGTGGTTTGTGGGAGAGATTTCGGGCAACCTGCTTGTAAAGGGCGACGCCGTCGACTTCTACGCACCGACCAGCGTGCAGTCGAACGTTAGTCACGAGTCGCGTGGCAAGCTCGACTTCCATCCGACACCAGCTGCCGAAGTCAATGCGTATATCGATGCAATAATCAACCATGCCAAGGAGGCTTCGGTTGTCCTGGCGCAGAATCGTTCCAACAACGGCGCGTTCGTCGTGGGGTCGGATCAAAGACTGACAATCGACACGACCTCCTATGGTGCGGGCACCATATACATTCAGCTCGATGACAAAATCGCTGGCTCCAACACGACTATTGCCGAGTTCATGGGGCAGCAGGATGACAAGCTCAAAATCAAGAAGAATGCTGACCAAACCATCGTGTTCACCTCTAACACCGCCGGCGATGTGGTGGTTCGTAAGTTCTCGGTCATAAATAACGGAGTGGAGCTGAGCACCGATTCAGTGGCTGCTGGAAGGGTGCAGCTTAACAGCGATATTGCGTCAAGCATTGTTTGGAACTATCCAAACGCGCGGTCGGTAGATAGCCAGGGAGCGTTCATTGGCATCATGCTGGTGCCAAACGGGCATTTCCGCACATCGGCAGGCGTTGTTGGAGGCTGGGTCATAGCCGACAAAGTATCCAATCCAGGCGTCGAGATCCACAACGTATGGCACAACTACGACCAAAACTATCCCAGGACGAGCTCCACAATACAGGCTCGCAAGCGTGTTGACGGTGCATCTCCTGCAGACAAACGCTTTAGCTTCGAGCTTAGGGATTCCGCGGGTACTGTTTTGCAGACCAAGAACAACGTTTCGAATGGTCTTATAACCTTTGATGCGATTGAATACCAACAAGAGGGCACGTATACCTACACGATCGTCGAATCGGAGCAGGATTCTGAGCCCGGCTATACCTATGACACAACGGTGCATACGGCTACCGTAACCGTGACTAGGTCGGGGGATTCGCTTGTTTCGCAGGTTACTTATGGTAACGGCACCACCGCGCTTCCGGTGTTTAACAACACGACGCGTGGCAACAACGAAGCCACCGGGTCAATTACGTTCCATGGTAAAAAGTCGATGCTTGGTCGCGAGCTCAAGGCGGACGAAACGTATACGTTTGCCATCTACGAAGGTGACAAGCTGGTGGGAACGGCTACCAACGATGGTACGGGAACTATCGACTATCCCAAGATTTCCTACACCCAAAACGATGCGGGGGACCACGTCTACACCGTAAAGGAGACGTCTGCCAGCAGTGAAGAAACCGGCGTCACGGTCGATTCCACGATCTATACGGTTGACGTAAAGGTAGAAAACGTTGGTACCGAAAACCTCAAGATAACTGCAACGAACGCAGACCCTGACAAGCTCGACTTCACCAATACCTATGCGGCTGAGGGTGCCCTGACCTTTAAGGGTGTCAAGACGGTCGAGCGTGTGTCTGGCGATAACAATCTTGGTGCGAGGCCGCTCGAGGCAGGCGAGACGTATCAGTTCCAGATAGATAAAAAAGAGAATGACGAGCTCGTGCAATCGTGGACTGTCACGAACGATGGTACGGGCAAGATCGAGTACCCAACCGAAGCCTATTCGCTTGCAGACGTCGGCCATACGTACACATATGCCATATACGAACTTGATTCCACGACAAACCATGTGACGAAGTCCGAAAAGACCTATGAGGTCAGCGTTACCGTTGCCGACGGCGGAAATGGCGTCCTGACGGTCAATACGACCGGTGACGACTGCGACCATCTTGACTTTGTCAACACCGAGTCGTATGACGCAACCGGACAGATTACGCTAAAGGGCACCAAGACCCTGAGCGGTCGCGCGTTTGACGGAACGGAGAGCTACACCATCAAGGTCGAAGGATCGCAAGGTGCTCCCATGCCGGCAGAGAACGAAAAGACCATCACGCCTGAGGCGGGGACGAATTCCTGGGAGTATTCCTTTGGTGACGTAACGTACGGTCTGGGCGATGCCGGCAAAGAATACACCTACACGGTGAGTGAGGTCGCCGGTGCTCAGCCAGGCGTGACGTATAGCAAAGAGAGCTATGACGTCAAGGTCACGGTTGGCGAAGATGACGGTTCGGGAGTCCTTCCGGTAACGGTGGAGGGAACGCCCGAAGCTCTTGACTTCACCAATGTCTACGATGCAAAGAACAGCGTGGTCTTCAAAGGCACGAAGCACATGGAGAATCGCGCGTTCAATGGTAGGGAGAGCTATACCTTTAGGGTTGTGGGTGACGCTGACGCACCGATGCCGGACGGGCTTGCGGATGACGGAACCGTTACGGTCACGCCAACGGAGGGTTCGTCCACGGCTGACATCGAATTTGGTAAGGCGGAGTTCGGGCTGAGCGACCAAGGCAAGACGTATAGCTATTCCGTGACGGAAGTCAACGGATCAGAAGGCGGCGTCACGTATGACGGGCAGACGCACATCGTCACCATCGAGGTCGGACAAGATGATGGTGCGGGAAGCTTGCCTGTGACAGTAACGAGCGACAACGTGGAGGCACTGGACTTTACCAACACCTACCGCGCAACGGGCTATGCAGACCTCAAGGCCACCAAGACCCTGATCGGCAGAGACGCGAACGTCGCAGATGGCGAGTTCAAGGTCGAACTCGAGGCGGCGAACGAAGAAACAAAGAGCAAGCTGGCAGGCACGGTGGTCGCAGACGTCGTAAAGCAGGGCGACGAGTACGTGGCGAGCTTCTCGCATGACGCAATCGAGGGCCTTGCGTACACGCTGGACGACGTGGGCAAAACCTACGTGTATACCATTAAGGAGCAGCTACCCGCACAACAGGATCGCAAGGGCGTTGCGTATGACGAGACCGAATACACCGCGACGGTCAACGTTGTGAGTGACAAAGGCAACGGCGAGCTCGAGGTCACGACCGCCTATGCAAAGGATGGCGAGGCGGTAGAGACGCCCTTGTTCGAGAACACCTATGACGTTTCCAACCACGTGGACCTCATCGCAACAAAGACGCTTTCGGGCAAGAACTTGCAAGACGATGACTTCATCGTCGAGCTGGCCGCACAAAACGATGAGGCCAAGGCGAAGCTGGCACAGACCGCCGAGGCAAAGGTAAAAAAGCATGACGACCATCAGGGTGTGGCGACCTTCTCGCACGAAGACCTGACTGCACTCAACTTTACCAAGGCCGATGCCGGCAAGACCTTTGTCTACACGATGCAAGAAAAGGTGCCAGCCGCAGAAGAACGTAACGGCGTCATCTACGACGATTCGATCTATACCGTCGAGATCGCGGTTGGCGAGGACGATAACGAAGGACATCTGCCCGTATCGGTAACGTATCGTAAGGGAGAAGAGCCCGTTGACGCGGTCGCCTTCGCCAACTCCTATGACGCGAGCGGTAGCGTGACCCTGGAGGCGCGCAAGACGCTCAACGGGCAGGCGGTTGACAAGAGCGAGGCGTTTACGTTTACGGTCAAAGACCAAGCCGCGACGGATGACGTGGCAACTCGTACGAGTTCCACGATCGAGGGCGGCACGGTGGTGTTTGATGCCATCGACTATAGCCTCGATGACCTTGGCGGGCAGGATTCAAGGACCTTTACCTATACCATAGCCGAGGTCAACAAGGGCATCGCTGGCTACACGTATGATGGCACGGCGTTTACGGCGGTAGTGACCGTAACCGACGATGGCGATGGCTCGTTGGAAGTGAGCAAGGCATACAAGGATGCAACGGGCAATACGCTCGAAGAAGGCGCGCTTCCGACCTTTGCCAACACGTATAAGAAGAACGGCACCGCGAACCTCTTTGCGACCAAGCAGTTTAGGGACAACAACCATGCCCTTGAAGGCTTTGAGTTCAAGCTCGAGGAGCTGCAGGCCGACGGCACGTATCTGCAGGTGGGCGACACCGAGGTTTCCGACGAAAACGGCGTGGCGTTGTTCGACTCCATACCGTATGAGGCTGCGGGCGACCATACGTACCGGATTACCGAGGTGACTCCAGAGGGCGCGACGATCACAGACGACGGGCTCGCCATTAAGGACGGCGTGACGTACAGCGCCGAGGTAGCCACGGTTACCGTACACGTAGCGGATGAAGCGGGCAAGTCCGGCCTTACCGTAACGTACGAGCAGAACGGCACGACGACCGATGCCTTTGCGGGCGCAACCTTTACTAATATATATAGTGCAGAAGGAACGGTGGCTTTCGGGGGCAGCAAGACCCTTACGGGTCGCGACATGGCGGCGGACGAGTTTAGCTTTACCGTGGTCGAGACCGATAAGGACGGCAATGCGCTGGCCAACGGCAGGCAATTCAGCGCGAAGAACGCTGCTGCCGCTAATGGACAGGCGGGCGCGATTGACTTTGCCCCCATCACCTATACGCTCGCGGATGTCGGCACGCATTATTACATGGTAAGCGAGGTTGCTCCGGCCAATGGCGTATCCGCAATAACGGCACCCATGAGCGTAACGGTTGACGTTGAGGATAATGGCAGCGGCGCGCTTGAGGTCACTGCGAGCGAAAACGCCGGGCATCTCGATTTTGCCAACACATACGACGCCACGGGCGAGGTCGTGCTTAAGGGCCACAAATCCATCAAGAATCGCGACTTCAAGCCCGGCGACTCTGCCACCTTTACGATCGAGGCAGTGACGGAGGGTGCGCCCATGCCGAAAGAGACCTCCGTTACGGTCAATCCGACTTCGGACACGTCCGTCGCGTACGAGTTTGGCGCAATCGAATACAAGCTGTCCGACCTTGGTGGGGAGGCCTCCAAGACCTTCGAGTACAAGGTGACCGAGTCTGCCTGCGCCATGGACGGCGTCACAAAAGACGGACGTGATTACATGGTGTCCGTAACGATCGCAGACGAGACAAAAGACGGCACGCTTGAAGTCGTGGCGAGTGACAAGGCGGAAGCCCTCGACTTTACCAACACGTATGCGGCGACGGGTAGGGTAGAGCTTGCCGGCACCAAGACCATGGTCGGACGGGATTTCCAAGAGGGCGACAAGCTGACCTTCTCCGTTACGGCAGAAGAGCTGGACGACGAGGGCAATCCCAAGGAGGGAGCGGCGCCGACTGCACCTGGCGACGTGGTGGTTGAGCCCAAGGCCGGCCAGTCCTTCGAATACAGATTCGATGCGATTAACTACACGTTGGCGGATGCGGGCAAAACCTACCGCTACACGGTGCACGAGCAGATCGATTCGGCGGGCAGCGTAAAGAACACGACTTCGCCCGAGCCGGTCGTCGTGCACGTCTCCGACGATGGTAGCGGTGCCTTGGTGGTGGATGCGAGCGATAACGCCCAGCACCAGGACTTCACCAACACGTATACGGCATTCGGAAGCATTGGCCTGAGCGGAAACAAGACGATCACAGGTCGCGACTTCCAGTCGGGAGACAGTGCAACCATTGCGGTCGAGGCAGTGACGGAAGGCGCCCCCTTGCCGTCTGACGCCGAATCCGTGCTCGAGCCCACCTCTGGTTCTGTCGCAGAGTACGCCCTCGGTACGATCAACTTCAGTCTTGACAGCTTGGAGGGTGCCAAGACCAAGACCTTTGGGTACAAGGTCAGGGAGTCTGCGTGCACCATGGCCGGCGTGACAAAGGACGCGACCGAGTATGACGTAATGGTCACGGTGACCGACGACGGCGACGGCTCGCTTGAGGTGACGGCCGACAAGGACGTGACGAAGCTTGACTTTACCAACACGTACCATGCCACAGGTTCGGTGACGTTTGCCGGAACCAAGAAGCTCGTTGGGCGTGACATGGCACAGAACGAGTTTACGTTTGACGTCGTCCAGGTGGATGACGAGGGCAACGCAATCGAGGGTGCCACGGTATATCATGGCCACAACTTGGCGGCCCGTAACGATACGGCAGGTGACATTGCCTTCGATACGATTTCGTACACCGAGGCGGATGCGAACAAGACGTATCGCTATAAGGTGGCAGAGGTAACCGATACCCTGCCCAGCAGCATTAGCGCGACGAACGCCGACCCGTTCTTCGTGACGGTTGGCATCGTCGACGACGGTGCGGGGCATCTGACGGCCACGGCCGACTACGTCAATGGTCCCCTTGAGTTTGTCAACACCTACACCGCGAGTGGCAAGGCCCAGCTCAAAGCCACCAAGACCCTCAATGGCGAGGTGCCTGCGGCCGACGCCTTCACCTTTACGCTTACCGACGTCACGGACGGGGGTTCCCGGGTCGTTCAGGCCAGCAAGGGCAACGACGCAACGGGTGACGTGATCTTTGACGAGATCACCTACAGCCAAGCTGATGCAGGCAAGACCTTTACCTACGAAATCAGCGAGGACATGCCGGCGGATGCAAGCGTGACGCACGACACGACCAAGCATACGGCCACGGTCACCGTCACCGACAAAAAGGATGGCAGCCTCGAGGCTGAGGTGGCATACGAAGATGCGGCTGCACCTACCTTCACCAACACGAAAAAGGCGAAGTTCAAGCTTGCCGGTACCAAGACTATCAAGAACCGTAGCTTCCGTGCTGGCGACAAGATAACGCTTACCGTAACCGGATCCGATGGAGCGCCGGCTCCGGCCAATGACTCCGTTACTATCGAACCGACCTTCGGGACGACGGCGGACTTCTCGTTTGGGAACATCGAGTTTGACGCGAGCGACGTCAACAAGACGTATCGCTACATCGTTACCGAGGTGGCGACGATGGCCGGCGTATCCACCGAGGCCAAGAGCACCTGGGTCGACCTTGCGGTCACGTCCGACAAGGGCGTAATTGCCGTGACGCCCACCTATGCAGGCGGCGCGCACGAACTCGGCTTTACCAACACCTACGATGCGTCCGGCTCCATAACGTTTGCCGGCAAGAAGACCATGGATGGCTACGACCTTGCAGAAGGCGCCTATGGCTTTAAGGTGACGGAGGTCACCCAAAACGATGCGGGCGACCTGGTCGAAGGCCAGACGTGGAACGTCACCAACTTGGCAGACGGAACCATTGAGTATCCGACCATAACGTACGGTCGCGAGGATGTCGGCACGCACACGTACAAGGTGAGCGAGACGACTCGGGCCGAGACGAACGACGACGGTACAGGCCTTGCCGTGGATGGTACGGAGTACACCGTCGAGGTGACGGTCGAAGACGACGGCGACGGGGAGCTCGATGTGGTGGCGACGGGCAATGCCAACGCCCTGAACTTCTCCAATACCTATACGGCACAGGGAGCGTTGACGCTTGCGGGCACCAAGACGCTCGTGGGACATGCGCTCGAGGCCGGTGCCTATAGTTTCGTGGTCGAGGAAGTCGACGAAGCGGGCAACGTTAAGAAGCAGGTGGCGACGGGCTCCAATGCAGCGGCCGTGGCAGGCGAAGCGGCCCAGATAAACTATGGCAGCATAACCTACACGCTTGCCGACCTCGGATCGCACAACTACGTCGTGCGCGAGCTCATCCCCAACGATGCGTCCGCAACCGATGGCGTGTACACCAAGGATGGCGTCACGTACGACTCCACGCAGTATCACTTCAACACGGTTGTTACGGATGACGAGCGCGACGGCGTGTTGGAGATTGCCTACGACGGCGACAACAGCAGTGCTCTGAACTTTACGAACACCTATGAGGCGACTGGCAGGGTGAGCTTCCAGGGGACCAAGGAGCTTGTCGGTCGCGCGATTACAGCCGACGACGCCTTTACGTTCTCCGTGTACGAAGGGTCGACGCTTGTGACGACGGGTTCGAGCACGGGTTCCTCCATCGTCTTCGACCCCATTACGTACACGCAGGCAGATGCCGGCATGCATGAGTACACGGTTACCGAGGATGCGGTTGCCGGCAAGAGCGTCACCGCAGATACACATAGCTATTCTGTAACGGTCGACGTGGCAGACAACAACGATGGTACGCTGACGGTCACCCCAAGCGACAACTACAATGCGTTGAACTTCTCCAATACCTATACGGCATCTGGCGAGGTCAGCCTGCGGGCAAAGAAGGAGCTCAGCGGTGCTGCGCTTACGGCAGGCCAGTTTAGCTTCCAGCTGCTCGACAAGGACGGCGCGGTTTTGGACACGCAGACCAACGACGCCAGCGGCGATGTCGTGTTCCATCGCACCTACAGCGAACAGGACCTTGTGCTTACAAACGCGACGGACCGCAAGTTCGGGCGCTTTGAGTATGCGGTGCGGGAGGTCATCCCCGAGCAGGCCACGCAGCTTGACGACACGCATTACGTGCTCGACAACGTTGTATACGACGCCAACGTGCAACCGGTCGTGGTGGTCGTGACCAATCCCAATCCCGACTCCGGCGTACTCAACGTGCGCGTGAACCCGGAGGCCAGCGAAGCGTTTGACTCCGCGACGCAGTACGTGGCGAACTTCTCAAACGAGGTCACCGACGAGGCCGACGGCAAGGTCAGCTTGTATGCGAACAAGCGAATCGATGTGGGCACGCTCGCCGAATACGGGGACTTCGAGTTCACGCTGAGCGAAGTCAAGAACGACAAGGCAAAGCTGTTGCAGACCAAGGTGGCGGACAAGACCACGGGCAAGGCCACCTTCGACGCAATCGAGTACAAGACGTCCGATATCGGCAAGACGTTTACCTACCAGATCGCCGAGAAGAAGGGCGAAAGCTCCTCTATCGGCTACGACGAGCACGTCGAGACCGTGACCGTCGTGGTTTCCAAGCAGGACGGCAAGCTTGTCGCCACGCCTACGTTCGATGCCGACGGCCCACTGTTCGCCAATACCTATCGGGCGACAGGTTCCGTTACCTTTGCGGGTACCAAGCGCATGGAGAATCGCGCGCTGGCAGAGGGCGAGACCTACAGCTTCCAGATCGCAGAGAAGAACACCGACAACACGTGGGTGGCAACGAGTGACGCGATGGGCAACATCGACTACCCGACCATCGGATTCGAGGTCAATGGCGATCATTCCGATGTGGGCGAGCACACCTACGTAATAAGCGAGACGACCGCGAGCCACGATGGCGTAACGGCGGATACCACGACGTACGAGGTCACGGTTGACGTGGCCGACGAAACCCGTGACGGCCAGTTGGAGATCGCCAAGAGCGGAGCCAACAGCGAACGACTCGACTTTGCGAACACGTACGGCGCGCAGACCTCCGTCACCTTTGGGGGCACCAAGCGCATCAGTGGTCGCGACTTGACGGCAAACGACGTCTTTACCTTCTCCTTGAGCGAGAACGGTCGGGAAATCGCCATCGCAACCAACGACGCAACGGGCAAGATCAACTTCCCGACCATCAACTACACGCAGGAAGACGCCGGCACGCATACCTACACGGTCGCAGAAAAGACCACCACCATAGCTGGCGTGACCAAGGCGGACGACGAGTACACGGTAACGGTCGAGGTCGCCGACGATGGACTTGGCCACCTCAGTGCCACGCCGAGCGATAACTACCAGGCGCTCGACTTCGTGAACACGTACGACGCCGCTGGCAGCGTGACCCTGACCGGATTCAAGACGCTGGAAGGACGCAACCTCACGGCGGGCGACGCGTTTACCTTCTCTGTTAAGGAGCATGGCACAGAGATTGCCACCGGACGGTCGGGCGCCAATGGACAAATCACGTTTACCCCCATCAACTATGGACTGGACGACCTGGGCACGCACACCTACTATGTGACCGAAAACGACTCCAAGGTCGCAGGCGTTGACAAGGACGCGACCGAGCGCGTGGTGACCGTTGCCGTTTCTGACAACGGAGACGGTACGCTGGGTATTTCCACCACAGGCGATGGCGAGGCGCTGACGTTCACGAATACCTATAGCGCACAGGGTGCGATTGCCCTTGAGGGCACCAAGGTACTTACTGGTCGTGCCTTGACCGCAGACGACGCGTTTACGTTTGAGGTAAGGGAAGGCGACAACGTCGTGTCGACGGGAACGTCTGATGCGACGGGAAAGATCGCCTTCAGCAAGATCGACTACACGCTCGACAACGTGGGCGACCACATCTATACCGTGCGAGAGACGAGCTCCAACGGTAGGGGAGTGACGGTCGACAAGAGCACGAAGACCGTTATGGTGCACGTGTCCGACAACGGCGACGGCACGCTTGCGGCGGAGCTGGCAGAAGGCTCTGACACGCTGAGCTTTACCAACGTCTATGCAGCCACGGGTACGGTAACCTTTGCGGGCACCAAGAACATCGTCGGGCGTCCCCTCACGACCAACGATCGCTTCGTCTTCGAGGTGTCCGAGCCTGGCACCGACAACGTATGGAGCGTGTCGCATGATGCGACGGGCAGAATCGCCTACCCGACCATTGCCTATACCGTGGCGGACGTGGGCGAACATGTCTACGCCGTGCGCGAAACCAGTGCGAGCGGCAACGGTGTGACCACCGACGACAAGACCTACGAGGTGACCGTCAACGTGTCCGACAACGGCGATGGCACGCTTAAGGTCGAGGCGTCCGACAACGCCGAGGCACTCGACTTCACCAATACCTATGCCGCCACTGGCTCCGTTACCTTCCAGGGCACCAAGGCGCTCGTGGGACGCGAACTCACAGACGACGATGCCTTTACCTTCCAGATCGCGGAGGACGGTACCGCCAACACCTGGACTGCCAAGAGCAACGCCGCGGGCAAGATCTCCTATCCCAAGATCCGCTACACGCTCGCCGACGTTGGAGAGCACGCCTACGTCGTGCGCGAGACGAGCACGAGCGGCAACGGCGTGACCGTCGACAGCAGGACCTACAACGTACGAGTTGCCGTCACTGACAACGGCGACGGGACACTTGGCGTCGTGGCCAGCGACAACGCCCAGGCGCTCGACTTTGTCAACACCTACGTGGCCACTGGCTCTGTGTCCTTCTCTGGCTCCAAGACGCTTACGGGACGCGATATGGTAAACGGCGAGTTCACCTTCGCAGCTACCGAAGAGGTTGACGGCCGGGAGCGGGTCGTGGCCACCGCGACGAACGAAGGCGGCAAGCTGAACTTCTCGGCCATCGAGTACGCGCTGGCCGACGTGGGCGTCCACACCTACACCGTGCGCGAGACGAGCGCAAGCGGCGCGGGCGTGACGAAAGATAACAGATCCTACGAGGTGCGTGTCGAGGTCACCGACAACGGCGACGGCACGCTGCGTGTCGAGCCGAGCGACAACTACGACGCGCTCTCCTTCACCAACAACTACGTCACCAGCGGCGAGGTCCGACTCCAGGCTCGCAAGACCGTCAACGGCGGCACTCCCGCGAAGTCCTTCGAGTTCAAGCTCACCGGACCAAAGCTGCCCGAGGAGGGCATCACCGCTACGAGCAACGAGGCCGGTGACGTGACCTTCGACGCCATTGGGTTTACCCAGGCTGATGCCGACAAGGACTTCGAGTACCAGATCTCCGAGGTCGTGCCGGAGGGCGCGAACGATGGCTACACCTACGACGAATCCGTCCATTCCGCGACCGTCCATGTGAGCGACAACAAGAGGGGAGAGCTCTCCGCCGTCGTCGAGTACGAGGGCGATGAGGTCCCCGTGTTCGACAATGCTTACGCGGCCACGGGCTCCGTGACCTTCTCTGGCACCAAGGCCCTTACGGGTCGCGAGCTTACCCAGGACGATGCGTTTACGTTCACGGTGTCCGAGAACGGTACCACCAACACTTGGACCGCCACGAGCGACGCCACGGGCAAGATCGCCTATCCCAAGATCGTCTACACGTTGGACGACCTGGGCGCCCACACCTATACCGTGAACGAGGATGCCACCAACGTCTCCGGCGTAACGGTGGATACCAACAGCTACCAGGTCGACGTAACCGTCACTGACAACGGCGACGGCACGCTCAAGGCAGAACCGAGCGACAACGCCAAAGCGCTCGACTTCACCAACGCCTACGCGGCCGAAGGCTCCGTCACCTTTGCGGGTACCAAGAGCATCGACGGTCGTGCCCTCACTGCCGATGACGCCTTCACCTTCCAAGTGAGTGAGGATGGCACCGATCGCGTCTGGACCGCCACGAGCGACGCCACCGGCAAGATTGCCTATCCGACGATTTCCTACACACTTGCCGAGGTCGGCGAGCACGCCTACACCGTGCGCGAGACGAGCGAAGGGGCCAACGGCATAACGACCGACGCGACCGAACGGCACGTCACCGTTACCGTGGCCGACAACGGCGACGGCACGCTCAAGGTCGAGCCGAGCGACAATTACCAAGCGCTCGACTTCACCAACGAATACGCGGCTAGTGGCTCTGTCACCTTCCAGGGCACCAAGACCCTCGTGGGCCGTTCGCTCAAGGAAGGAGACGTCTTCACCTATGCCGTCAAGGAGGGCAAGAAGACCGTTGCCACGGGTTCCTCCGACGCCAGCGGCGCGATCGTCTTCGATCCCATCACCTACACGATCGACGACCTAGGCGAGCATACCTACACGGTGTCCGAGGACGATACCAACGTCGCAGGCGTCACCGCGAGCACGTCGACCCATACCGTCAGGGTAAACGTCACCGACAACGGCGACGGCACGCTGGAGGTCGAGCCGAGCGACAACTTCCAGACGCTCGACTTCACCAACTTCTATGCGGCGGAAGGCTCCGTGACCTTTGCGGGCACCAAGACGCTTACCGGTCGCGACCTATCCAAGGCAGACGTGTTTACCTTTACGGTCGAGGAGGACGGCAACACGGTCGCCACGGGCAAGAACGACGAGTCCGGCAACATATCGTTCAGCGCCATCGACTACATGATGGATGACTTGGGCGAGCATACCTACACGGTATCCGAGGACGATACGAGCATCGCTGGTGTGACCAAAGACGCCAACACCTACGAGGTTAAGGTCAACGTCACCGACAACGGCGACGGCACGCTCGGGGTACAGGCGAGCGACAACGCCAAGGCGCTCGACTTCACCAACTCCTATGCCGCCACCGGCTCCGTGACCTTTACGGGAACCAAGAGCATCGACACCCGTGCGATCCAAGAGGGCGAGGCCTACACGTTTGCCGTGTTCGAGGGCGACGAACAGGTAGCCACGGCCACAAGCGACGCCAAGGGTATCATTGGCTACCCGACCATCGACTACACGCTGGCGGACGTGGGCGCGCACACCTACACCGTTCGCGAAACCAGCGCGAGCGCCAACGGCGTCACGGTCGACGCCAACGAATACACCGTCGACGTCACGGTCGCAGACAACGGCGACGGCACGCTTGCGGTAGACAAGGATGCGGCTGCGGACAGCTTGGACTTCACCAATGCCTACGACGCGACCGGCTCCGTGACCTTTGCGGGCACCAAGACCCTGACCGGCCGAGACATGACGGCGGGCGAGTTCGTCTTCCAGGTCAAGGAGGGAGACACCGTGGTGGCCACGGGCACCAACGCAGCTGCCCAGGATGGCGAAGCAGGTGCCATCACGTTCGACACCATCAACTACACGCTGGCAGATGCAGGCAGGCACACCTACACGGTGTCCGAGGTCGCGACGAATGCGGCAGGCACGACCTACGACAGCAACACCTACGAAGTGCGAGTCAACGTTTCCGACAAGGGCGACGGCACGTTGCGCGTCCGCACGAGCAATAACGCTCAGGCGCTGAGCTTCTCCAATACCTACGAGTCCTCCAACAGCGTTCAGTTCCAGGCGCGTAAGCTCTTCAACGGCAGGACGCCTGCCGCCGGTGCGTTTGCCTTTAGGCTCACCGGTCCCAAGATCGCGCCCGAAGGCATCGTGGCCACCAACGACGAAAACGGCCTCGTCGACTTTGGTTCTGTCACCTTCGACCAAAGAGACGTCAAGGCCGGGAGCTTTGAGTACCACATAACCGAGGTCGCCGGCTCCGACAACCACGTTGTCTACGACGATGCCGACTACACGGCTACCGTCACGGTGGCCATCGGAAGCGACGGCAAGGTCCAGGCAAGCGCGCCCGCATACGAGGGTGGGGAAGTGCCGACCTTTGCCAACACCTCCACGGCATCCTTCGAGCTCAAGGGTACCAAGTCCATCCATAACCGTGCCTTTGCGGAAGGCGACGCCATTACGTTCGAAGTGAGCGCACCCGAGGGAGCGCCGATGCCCAAGCAGCGGAGCATCACCATCAACCCGACGAGCGGAACGAGCGCGGACTTCTCGTTTGGCGCCATCACTTATGGCCAGGACGACATAGACAAGACCTACACCTACACAATCACCGAGTCCGCAAACATGGGTGGCGTGACCAACGACGCAAAGACCCGTTCGGTCAGCGTGGCGGTCACCGACGAAAAGGGAGCGTTGGTCATAACGCCCACGTACTCCGATGGCGTCGGCATTGACTTCTCCAACACCTACGATGCCGCCGGCTCCGTGACCTTCGCGGGCACCAAGACGCTCCAGGGCCGCGCCATGACCGACGACGACGCGTTCTCCTTCGAGGTGTCGGAGGACGGCGCCGATAACGTCTGGACCGCGACCAGCGGGGCGGACGGCGCGATCGCCTACCCGACCATCGAGTACGGCCTCGCCGACGTGGGCACCCACGCCTACACCGTGCGCGAGACCTCCGCGGGCGGCCGAGGCGTCACGACCGACGGCACCACCTACCACGTGACGGTCGAGGTGGCCGACAACGGCGACGGCACGCTGGCGGTCAGCGCGAGCGACGAGGCCGCATCGCTCGACTTCTCCAACACCTACGAGGCCGCCGGCTCCGTGACCTTCGCGGGCACCAAGACGCTCGAGGGCCGCGCATTCACCAACAGTGATGTCTACACGTTCGAGGTCGCCGAGCAGGGTACGGACAAGTCCTGGACGGCGCACAACGACGTCGACGGCACCATAGGCTTCCCGACCATCACCTACGGTGTGGACGATCTGGGCGATCACACCTACATCGTGCGCGAGGCGGCAACGGACAACAAGGGCGTTACGAGCGGAACCGCGCCGTACACGGTAACGGTCAACGTGGCCGACAACGGCGACGGCACGCTGGCGGTCAGCGCGAGCGACAATGCCGAGGGGCTCGACTTCGCCAATACGTATGCGGCAAGAGGCGACATCGCGCTCCAGGTCACCAAGCAGCTTGACGGCAGCGCACCGCAGGCCGGGCAGTTCTACTTCCAGCTGTGGGAGGCGACAAAGGACGCGGATGGCAACTTCGTTGCAGGCGGCAGGATTGGCGACCCGCAGCCAAATGACGCCGACGGCACGGTCACCTTCCCCGCGCTCGGCTTTACGCAAGACGACCTGGCGGTGACCGCGGAGGACGGCTCCAACGAGTACCGCACCTTCAAGAAGCTCCATTACCTGGTGACCGAGGTCATTCCTCAGGGTGCCACCAAGCTGGATGACGCCCGTTACGCGCTGGGCAACGTCATCTACGACGCAACGGCCAAGCACGTCGTGGTCAACGTCACCGACTTTGAGGGCGCGACCACGGCAGATGGCGCGTATCGCGACGCCCTGCAGGTCAGTGTGGATGCGAACAGCTCCGATGACCTTACCTTCAACAACGCGACTACGGACAACGGCGAAGTGGTCCTCCAGGCGCACAAGAGCCTCGCGGGTGGCAACCTTGCCGACTTCGCGCCCTTCTCCTTTACGCTCACCGACGTGACCGACGCCAAGAAGCCCGTAGATTTGGGCACGGCGCAGGCCGTCGATGGCATCGCGACGTTTGATGCCATCGCCTACAAGGCAAGCGACGCAGGCAAGACCTTTACCTACCAGATCGCAGAGGTCAACGACGGACGCGAATTCATCACGTACGACGACCATACGGAAACCGTCACGGTTAGCGTGGCCGAGTCCGATGGCAAGGTCGTCGCCACGCCCGCATACGACGAGGACGGCATCAGCTTTACCAACACCTATACGGCGCGCGGTCGTGCAAGGCTGCAGGTCGCAAAGACCCTGCGCAACAGCGAACTCGCGGACGGCGCCTTTGCCTTTACCCTTACGGGCGACAAGGTCGACGGTGCGCAGACCGTGACCAACAAGGGCGAGAGGGCGTCCTTCAAGGCGATCACGTTTACACAGGATGACCTCTGGGATGCCGAGTCCAACGCCTACCTGCCGTCCAAGACGTTCGTCTACCAGATCGCCGAAAACCACGACGCCGCCACGCGCATGGACGACGGCACGTACCAGACCGGCGGCGTGTCCTACGACAACGCCACGAAGACCGTCAACGTAACGGTGACCGACAACCATGACGGTACACTGGGCATTGCCTACGATGGTAACGACAAGCTCGTGGCACCGGCCTTCACCAACACCTACGACGCCAAGGGCAGCGTGACGCTCGGGGCTTCCAAGACCCTCAACGGAGCAGCGCCTGCCGGAAGCCAGTTCTCGTTTGCCCTGTACGAGGGGGAGGAAGCTACGGGCGAGCCCATTCGTATGGCTGTAAACGAAGGCGGTGCGGTGACGTTCGATCCCATCGACTATCAGCTTGCGCAGCTCACCGACACGGACGAGCAGGGACGCAAGACGGGCACCTTTACCTATACCATGGTCGAGGTCGATGGCGGAGCGCAGGGCTACACCTACGATGACGCCCAGCAGCGTGTGACCGTAACCGTAGTGGACAACGGCGACGGTACCCTTACGGCGACGCCCGACCGCACGGCAGACCAGATCGTCTTTGCCAACTCCTACGAAGCAAGCGGGACTGCGCAGCTCTTTGCCACAAAGACGCTCAACCAAACCGCGCCTGGCGCTCGGACGTTTGAGTTCCAGCTGGCAGAGGTCGTGGATGGCGAGGAAAAGCCGCTCCAAACCGTACGCAACGACGAGCTGGGCCAGATCGTGTTCGACCCGATCTCCTACCAGCTTGCGGATGCGGGCGTGCACACCTACGCCATCTCCGAGGTCATACCGCAGGGTGCCACGAAGGTGGGCGACAACTACGTCAAGGACGGCATCACCTACGATGGCCATGTGGTGCAGGCGCAGGTCAACGTGACCGACGCGGGCAATGGGCGGATTAACGTGACGTACGGCACGGGCGCGGACGCGACGACGAGCTTTGGCGGCGCAGTGTTTGCCAACGCCTATGATGCCGACGCAACGCTCACGCTGGCCGGTCGCAAGGTGCTCGAGGGACGCGAGTTCCAAGCGGGCGACAGCATGACCTTCTCCGTTACGGCTGTTGAGCTGGACGCGGACGGCAACGCGGTCGCAGACGCGGCTCCGGCGATACCCGCTCCCGTCACCATAGAGCCCACGGAGGGCAACGTGGCGACCATTGCCTTTGACGAGTTGGCCTACTCGCTTGCCGATGCTGGCAAGACCTATCGCTACACCGTCACCGAGTCCATCAACGCGGGCGCCAACGTGGCGGCCGAGCAAAAGGAGCATACGGTAGACGTCAGCATCGTCGACAACGGCGACGGTACGCTTTCCGTAACGCCGACGTACTCCGACGGTGCGCAGCTCGAGTTCCAGAACACCTACGAGGCAACCGGCACCTTGGCGCTTGCGGGCACCAAGTCCCTGGTTGGTCGCGCGCTGACGTCGGACGATGTCTTTACGTTCGAGGTCTTGGAAGGCGACAAGGTCAAAAGCACGGGCACCAACGACGAAACCGGCAAGATCTCCTTTGCCGACCTCACCTACACCCTCGACGACCTGGGCGACCACACCTACACGGTGCGTGAAGCTGCGCACGACGGAAAGGGCATTGCGGTCGACACGACCAGCTACGAGTTCATGGCTCACGTCGCAGACAACGGCGACGGCACGCTTGCGGTAACCACTACCGGCGACGACCCCATGCGCCTCAACTTCAGCAACGTCTATTCCGTGACGGAAGAAGAGCTTACGTTCAAGGGAACCAAGACCCTGGAAGGCCGCGAGCTTACGGCAGACGACGTCTACACGTTTGAGGTCAGGGAAGGCGACAACGTCATCGCCACGGTGACCAACGACGAGACCGGTGCCATCGCATATCCTACGATCACCTATGGAGCGCAAGACGTCGGCGAGCACATCTACTCCGTGCGCGAGACCTCCAAGAGCGAGAATGGCGTGATGGTCGACACCAACCTATACGAGGTCGTGGTAAACGTTACGGACAACGGCGACGGCACCTTGGGCATCGAGGCAAGCGACGAGGCGCAGGCGCTCGACTTCACCAACACCTACCGGGCGACCGCCAGCGCTGACGTCGAGGTCAGCAAGACGCTCAACCGCAGCTGGAAGGGTAGCGACGTCTTTACGTTCGAACTCAGCGCGACCGATGACGTCACGCGCCAAAAGCTGCCGGAGCCGGCGACCGCACACACCACGATGGCTAGCGCAAAGGACGAGTCCAAGCGCGTCGCCACCTTCGATCACGAGAAGGTCGAAGCCCTCAACTTTACGCAGGAGGACGTGGGCAACACCTACAAGTTCCTGCTCAGCGAGGTCAAGGACGGTGCGCCGGGCATCACCTACGATACGACCATGTACAACGTCACGATCGCGGTGCTGGCCGACAACGGAGACGGCACGCTGCAGATCCAAAAGACGTACACCGACATGAGCGGCAACGTGATCGATGAGCTGAGCTTCTCCAACACCTATGAGGCCAAGTCCGTACGTCTGGGCTTTGCGGCCACCAAGACCTTGGTCGCGAACACCAACACGGACCGCGCGCTTGAGCGCGGCGAGTATGAGTTCGTGCTGCGCGACGCGGGCGGCACCGAGCTCGACCGTCAGACTAACGGTGTGTTCGAGGCTTCCGACGGCACCAAGACCGAGCTCAAGGACGTGTCGGCGGTCAAGTTCGAGGACATCGAGTACAAGGCCGTGGGCGATTACGTCTACTCGATTTCCGAGGTGATCCCGGAATCCGCAGAAGACGACACGCTCAATGGCGTCGTGTACGATACGACTACGCACTACGTGCAGGTCCACATTACCGACAGCAAGTTTGACGGCCAGCTCGACGCGACCTACACCTACGACAACATCGAGGGCAACACCACCGCCCCCGAGTTCAAGAACACCTACTTTGGCGCCGAGGCGACCATATCCTTCGACAAGTACTTCTACGGCGCGGATACCGCCCGCACGTTCGAGTTCCTCATGGTTCCCGCCGACGAGAACTTCCGCATGGTTCGCGCTCGGGCGAGCGCGGTCACGCTGACGCAGGGCGAGTTTAGGGACAATGTCGCAGAGGTCGTGTCCGACCCCATAACGTACCAAGAGCCCGGCACGTATCGCTACATCATCTACGAGCAGGGCCGCGACCTGACCGACATCGATCCGGACGACGCGCAGATCCGCGTGACGGTAGACGTGGCCGAGGATGCCACGACCACGGTGGCGTATCAGGTGCGTGACAACAACGGTATCGTCGACGTGCCGGAAGGCGAGCGTCCGGCGCTCTACAACAACGGGCTCGTGTCCATGTCGTTCCGTTCGCGCGCCCTGAGGTCCACGGCACAGCGTGCCCTTATCGGCAGCTTCGAGCCGGCCGTGCGCAAGGTCCTGCGAAACGGCATCCTGCATGGTGGCGAGTTCCAGTTTGCCATCTTTGCCGGTGCCGAGGCCATGGGCGAACCCATGCAGATCGTGACCAACGACGCAAACGGCAGGGTCTCCTTCGACAGCATCCTGTTCACCTCCGACGACATCGGCTCCACCTACACCTACACGATCGTCGAGATTCCCACGCGTGACGACGCGATCGTCTATGACGCCAACAAGATCACGCTTGACCTCGCGATAGGGCAGGACGAGAACGGGGCGATTCAGATCGAGAGCTCCTACAGTGCCGTCGACGCAGATGGCGACTACTCGCAGACCGCCGATCCCGTGTTCGTCAACGCCTACGACACCATCGTGATTCACACCGTCAAGCGCTCTCGCGAAGAGAACGAGTTCGGCGAGCATGACGGGCTGCCCGGTGCGCACTACGGACTCTGGATGGTCAATCCAGATGGGGAAGATGTGTATATGGGATTGGGCCGTAATCAGCTCGAGGAAACGGGTAGCCTACTTGAATCTGACGAGAACGGTAATCTGTACTACGACATACCTATGCTCGAAGGCGTGGCGTACTACTTCCTGGAGGAGTGGCCGCCGCCTGCGGGACACCTGGTGGACCCGTACCCGACGGACTACTTCACGATCGTCCATGAAGACGGAACGTTCAGAATCGTGTACGAGACAGAGTCCGAGTTCGCCACCTATTGTCCTGGCGTAGCCTACGAGCTGAAGGCGAGGAAGGACTGACGGCAATAACATGCTAAACGGCAGGTTAAAGCAGGTCACTTTACGCGTTGCCATAGCGGCCCTCGTGGTCGCTATGGCGGCGTTTCCCACGCTGGCTCATGCCGAGGTCGTTTTGGACGTGTATGGCGACGGCTACGAGCCGCAAAACCCCGTGGCTGACAACATCACGCGGCTCAAAGTCAACAAGCTTGACAAAAGCGATCACGAGCCCGTGGCGGGTGCCCTGCTGTGCATCATCAACGAAGAGACGGGCGACGTGGTCGACACGTGGACGTCGGACGGCACCACGCACGAGATCGCGCGCAACGTGGAGGGTATCGGCAAGGACGGTGCCCTCGACATAGACACGTGGTACGTGCTCAAGGAGCTTTCGGTTCCCGAAGGCTATTCCAACAACTTCAAGGAGCTGCAAGACGACCCCGACACCCCGCACCTCATTCGCTTCATGATCCATTCCGACGATTTCAACACCACCGGCGAAATGGAGGTCGACGAAGAGATCGCTGAGTTCGTGGACTCAGAAGCGATTCACGGGTCCGGTCCAGAACAGGCATACGTCATCAACCTCTACAACGAATCGGTCAGGTACGTGGAAGAGGAAAAGGAGCGTACGCGCAAGAGCAACGCGACGGTGGAAGACGAGGAAGAGACCGGTACGCAAACGCAAAAGAAAAACGAGAAGGAAAAGACCACCGAGAACAAGAAAACCACGACGGTCGAACGTCAGGCGAACAACTCGGTTCCCACTACCACCACGACCCAAACGCAAACGCAGACGATCACCCAAGTGCAGACGAACCGACGGAACGGAACCACCACGACCGAGCGCGTCGCAACGCCAAAGACCGGTGACGCAACCACCTACGCCGTTCCCCTTGTCCTCGTCCTCACGGGCGCCGCCCTCCTCGTCCTGGCTCCGTCGAACCGCCAGCAGACCTAATACGGAACCTCCGCAGCACCCATCCCCAAGCCCGAAGGTCGTATCTGCGATTGGGCCGCCCAGCGAAGCGAGGACACAAACTATCTACCCCCGCACGAACACGAAGGTCGTATCTGCGATGGGGCCGCCCCTTGGAGCAAGTCGCGCGCAGTTCCGCAGCAAAGCGAGGACTGTCTGAGCACGACTTATTCCAAGGGGCGGCCCATTAGCGCGCAGGACGTTATTCTCTTCCACACATAACCGCCACATGTACTGCAATCCAATTCAAACAAGTGTATAGTTACACCTTGTGGCTTTCGGTATTTGGGATATGCCGAAAGGTGCGAGGACGGGACCCCGCACGTCATCCACCCAAGAGTCAAAGGAGTGTTTATGGCAGATAAGTACGTACCTCGCTTTAAGGAGCTGTATTACAGCACCGTACGCGACGAGCTTCAGAAGAAGTTCGAGTACAAGAACGTCAACCAGATTCCCAAGATCGAAAAGATCGTCGTCAACATGGGCGTTGGCGAGGCGGCCACCGATTCCAAGGCGATCGATGGTGCCGTTGCCGACCTGCGTACCATCACGGGCCAGCAGCCCATCGTCACGCGCGCCCGCAAGTCCATCGCAACCTTCAAGCTGCGTCAGGGCATGCCCATTGGCGCCAAGGTCACCCTGCGCGGCGACCGCATGTGGGAGTTCCTCGATCGTCTGATCTGCGTGGCAATCCCGCGCATCCGCGACTTCCGCGGCATCTCTTCCAAGAGCTTCGACGGCCGTGGCAACTTCTCCATGGGCGTATCCGAGCAGCTCATCTTCCCCGAGATTGACTACGACAAGGTCGATCGCACCCGTGGCATGGACATCACCATCGTGACCACTGCCAACACCAACGAGGAGGGCAAGGCGCTTCTCGACGGTTTCCACTTCCCGTTTAAGGCGGAGTAACGATTTGGCAAGAGGGGCCAGAAGCCCCTTTTGCCACCTTTGGCCAGGGCTCGCCCCTGGTCGACGAACGAGCCGGTAGGCGCCCTGAAAAGTCAGGGCTCACCATAAGAAGGAGGATTTGTGGCAAAGACATCGATGATCGTCAAGGCGGCGCGTGAGCCGAAGTTTTCGACG
>JAGCBF010000174.1 GCA_017652285.1 Atopobiaceae bacterium | reverse complement strand
GAGGTTAGTGTAGTTTTTGGGTGCCATTTCCCCACAGGCGGAAAAGAAGCCCCGCGTTTGCGCAGGTAGAGGGTGCCGCGAATGAGACCCCGTGAAAACGGAGACCGCAAAACTACACTAACCTCGACTTTTCGTGCGTTTTCGCGCATCCGAAATGGCACGCCCTGGCCGTGCGGGGCGCGGCGGCCCGTCGGCGCTGCCATGCGCGCCCGCCAGGCCTGTCCGCGAGCCCGCTCGTTGGCCGTCTGCGCCAAGCCCCTTTCGGCCACTTCCGGGCCGTTTGGGCACGTCACGGCCCGTGGCGCCTGGGGCCGTCGCCAAGCGGCGAACGATTCGGTGCGCCCATTGTCCTTGGCCGTGAATCAGGATGCCTGTCCACCTGCCTCTCCAATCAGCTTCGAGCAGCGGAGGGGGCGTGCTCAAAAGCTTGGAAGCTTTCTGATTCAAAAGCTGGGTAGGTTTTGAGCCGCCCCCGACAAAACCCCAGTTCATGGGCTCACGTGTCAGAAAGCTACCCAGCTTTTTCGAACAAAAACCTATGTAGCTTTTTGATTCGGGGTTTTGGCTAGACAAGACCGGCGAGGGCATCGTGAGTCAGGGGTACCTGTCCCCCTGACTCACAGCCGCCCCGGCGCGCGCAGAGTTCCTCCTCTGCGTACGGTCGAGCGAACTGTACGCAGAGGAGGAACTTTGCTCGTGCGTCTTGGCAGCAAAGTTCCCTCTTTGCGTACAGTCGGGCGAACGGTACGCAGTTTCGGAACTATACTCATGCGTTTCGGTAGCAAAGTTCCTTTTCTGCGTACACATGGTCGTACTGTACGCAGAATCGGAACTATGGGCCGGTCCGGGGCGACGCACATTCGGAGGCCTGCCGCCGAGGAGATCGGCCAAGCCTCCGAAACTGCGTGCATCTGGCACCCATGTACGCAACTTCGGAGGTTTTTCGTCTCGGGACGCCCGGAAACCTCCTAAAGTGCGTGCATGAACGCGGCACCTACGCACATTCGGATGTTTCGGCCAGCTGCCGACCGCCAAACCTCCGAATGTGCGTGCTTGCTGGAGATATGCACGCAGAAACGGAGGTTTCGGCTCGGAAATCGTTCGGAAACCTCCGAAACTGCGCGCATCGGGCGGAAATGCACGCAAACGAGGAGGTTTCTCGTCTCGGGACGTTCGGAAACCTCCGAAACTGCGCGCATCGGGCGGAAATGCACGCACATTCGGAGGTTTCGCCGCCCGCCAGCCGCCAGCCCGCCATCCCGCCAGCCCGCGGCCATGAATCCCCGTGGGAACCGTCCCCTTTGTAACGTCCGCACCTGTGGGTTTTGTCACATGTGCGCGATTCTTCGACAAAAGCCCTATAGTAGGAACATTGCAACGAAGGTACGGCGGCAACGAGTCGTCGTGCGGCGGCGACAAGCTCGCCGCTTGAGGGGAGGTATTGTGAGCAAACAGCTCTTGAGTGGCAACGAGGCCATCGCGCAGGGGGCGTGGGAGGCAGGCGTTGCCGTTGGTGCTGCGTACCCGGGAACGCCTTCGACCGAGACGCTGGAAAACCTGGTGAAGAAGCCGGACGTCTACTGCGAGTGGGCGCCCAACGAAAAGGTCGCGCTCGAGGTGGGCCTCGGTGCATCCTTGGGCGGCGCCCGCACGCTCGTGACCATGAAGCACGTAGGCGTAAACGTGGCGGCCGACCCGTTTATGAGCGCTGCCAACACCGGTGTGGGAGCCGGTCTGGTGCTGCTCGCCGCGGACGACCCGTCGTGCTACAGCTCGCAAAACGAGCAGGACAGTCGCCACTACGCCGCCTTTGGGCGCGTTCCGTGCCTGGACCCGGCGGACTCGCAGGAGGCCTACGAGTTTACGCAGCAGGCGTTCGAGGTATCCGAGAAGTTCGACACGCTGGTCATGCTGCACGAGACCATGCGCATCGCGCACACGCGCACCATGGTGGACGTGGCGGGCGAGCGCGTGGTGCCCGAGCAGCCGGCTTACGAGTCCCAGCCCGAGAAGTACGTCATGATGCCGGCCAACGCCGTGCGCCGCACGCTCGTGTCCAACGACCGCGAGGACGCGCTTGTCGCATGGGCCGAGAAGACCGAGCTCAACCGCGTGGAGCTGCGCGACCGCAGCGTGGGAGTGATCTGCGCCGGCGCCCTGTACACGCACGTGCGCGAGGCGCTGCCCAACGCGTCCGTGCTCAAGCTGGGCGTGTCGTGGCCGCTGCCACCGGCAAAGATCCACGACTTCGCGGCGCAGGTGGACAAGCTCTATGTGGTCGAGGAAGCCTGCACGTACTTCGAGACGCGCGTGCGCGCCCTGGGCGTGGAGGTGAGCGAGCCGCCTGCGGGCCGTCTGCCGCGCTCCGGCGAGGTCACGCCCGCGCACATCCGTGCTGCGTTTGGCGTCGACGAGCCCGCGCACTTGTCTGCGGCCGAGGGCCTGCCCCCGCGTCCGCCCGCGTTCTGCGCCGGCTGCCCGCACCGCCTGGTGTACTGCGAGCTGCGGCGCATCAAGGCCATCGTCACGGGCGACATCGGCTGCTACACGCTGGGTGCGGTCGCGCCGTATCGCTCTGTGGATTCCGTCATCGACATGGGCGCGTCCTTGTCCATGGCGCACGGCATGGAGCTGGCGGGCGTCGCGGAGCGCGCGGGACGCCCCGTGGTGGGCGTCATCGGCGACTCCACGTTTGCGCACTCCGGCATCACGAGCCTGCTGGGCACCGTGTACAACGGCGGCAAGGGGACGCTGTGCATTTTGGACAACCGCACCACGGCCATGACCGGCACGCAGGGCAATCCCGTCAACGGCGTGACCCTTACGGACCAGGCCGCGCGCGTCAACCCGCTCGACGTGCCCAAGGGCAAGCAGCTCGACTTGGTCGCGCTCTGCCAGGCCATAGGCGTGGACGAGGTCTGCGAGGTCGACGCACAGGACCTCAAGGCGATTCGCGCTGCGCTCAAGGCGGCCACCAAGGCAACCGACAAGCTCAGCGTTATTATCTTTAAGGCGCCGTGCCGTCTGATCGATCGCTCGCGCAAGCCCATGCCGGTGATTCGCGACTGTCGCCGCTGCGGCACGTGCATCCGCATTGGCTGCCCGGCGCTCGGCAAGGACGAGACGGGCCATCCCGTGATCGATCCCACGCAGTGCATCGGCTGCGACCAGTGCGTACAGTCCTGCCCGTTTGGCTGCATCGTAAAGGAGGCCTAGCCATGCCGCACGATACCTCTGCAATCGCCGACGTTACCGCGTCTGGCTCCACCGTGCACTTTGAGGGCACCAAGACCATTCTGCTGGTTGGCGTGGGTGGCCAAGGAACCATCCTTGCCGGCAACATCCTTGCCATGACCGCGGCCCAGGCCGGCTTGGACGTCAAGGTGTCCGAGATCCACGGCATGAGTCAGCGCGGCGGCTCCGTGTCTACCGTCATCCGCGTGGGCGAGCACGTCGAGTCCATGATCGCCGACCCTGGTTGCGCCGACGTGGTCGTGGCCTTTGAGGCCGTGGAGGCCCTGCGCGCGCAGCAGTTCCTGCGTGAGGGCGGCACCATGTTTGTGAACGACGAGCAGATCGTTCCCGTGTCCGTGCACGTGGGCAGCTTTACGATGCCCGCGGACGTGCATGAGCGTCTGGACAAGATCGGCGCGGTGCTGATTCCCGCAGGCGAGATCGCCCGTGCGGCCGGCAGTCCGCGCTCGACCAACGTGGTTCTTGTCGGCGCGCTTTCCACCGCCCTGCCGTTTACGCAGGAGGAGTGGAAGGACGCCATCGCCAAGCGCGTGCCCGCCCATACCGTGGACGCCAACCTGGAGGCGTTCGATCGCGGCCGTGCCGCCGCGCAAGCCTAGCGCGGCAAAAGAGAAGGACTTTTGGCCGATTGGGGCTTGGCCGATTGGGGCTAGGCCCCTTGCGGCCAAAATGGCCGAAAGAGAGCCGGTTGGCCGATTGGGGCCCGGCGCAGGCGGCCAACCCCGCCGCAAGGCGCCCGGCGCAGGCGGCCAACCCCGCCGCAAGGCACCCGGCACAGGCGGCCAACCCCAATCGGTCTTCTCACGCAAGAAGGCAGTGCTCGAAGCGACCGTCCTCGTACCATCCGTAGCTGCGCGAGCCGTCCTTGGGAATGCCGACGCTGCCGGGATTGAAGCACCACACGCCCGGCAG
>JAGCBF010000173.1 GCA_017652285.1 Atopobiaceae bacterium | reverse complement strand
TTTGGCCGATTGGGGCTAGGCCCCTTTCGGCCATTTCTTTTGGATAGGGAATGGTTGTAGGCTCAATGCATGGAAACCTAATGGCAAACAAGCGCTTTGAAGCATGGCATGGTATGGAAATACGTGCGTAACACCAATGTCATAGCCTTGTTGCATGAGTGTCGAAACCATGCAACGATGGGGGTGCATATGTGCGGAGTCGTGGGATATACGGGCAAACGGCAGGCCGTGGACTGGTTGTTGGACGGATTGCAGACGCTGGAGTATCGCGGGTACGACTCCGCGGGCGTGCAGGTGGTTTCTCCCTCCGGCAACCTGCATGGCGTCAAGTGCGCTGGGCGCGTGGCTATTCTACGCGAGCGGGCGCATACCGCTAACCTGCACGGCACCTGCGGCATAGGCCACACGCGTTGGGCGACCCATGGCACGCCGACCGATCGCAACGCACACCCGCACCTGGACTGCACGGGGCGTATCGCCATCGTGCACAACGGCATCATAGAGAACTACCAGCAGCTCAAGCGCGAACTCATGGCAGACGGCCACGAGTTTAGGTCCGACACGGACTCTGAGGTCGTGGCACACCTGGTCGAGGAGGCGTGGGCGGGGCCCGCAAGGGGAGACCTGGCGGCGGCGGTTCGCAACGCCTGCGACAGGCTCGAGGGCTCATGGGCCTTGGCGGTGGCATGCGCCGACGTGCCGGGCGAGCTGGTGGTGACGCGCTTAGGCTCCCCGCTGGTCGTCGCATCGACTGACGACGGTGCCTATGTGGCCTCTGACGTCATGCCCTTGTCCTCGGTCACGAGTCGCGTGTTTCAGCTGGACGACCGAGACATCGCGACGCTTCATGCGGACGGGTCGATCGACATCGTGGACCGCGACGGACGTCTGGTATCCAACCCGGTTGCCATGGAGATAGATTGGGATGCCTCGGCCGCGCGGCTGGGCGGCTATTCCGACTTCATGGCCAAGGAGATATCCGAGCAGCCGGAGGCGATAGAGCGGTTGCTGGCAGGGCGTCTTGGCAAGCACGGCATCGAACTGGACGAGCTCAAGCTTGGCAAGGAAGAGCTCGCCGCGTTGCGTCACGTGGTGATCATCGCATGCGGGACGTCTTACCATGCGGGGCTGACCGCCAAGGTCGCCATCGAGCGCTGGGCAAAGATTCCGGTTTCCGTGGAGTATGCCTCCGAGTTCATCTATGACGACGACTATCTTGTGCCGGACCACACGCTGTGCGTGGTCATCACCCAGTCCGGCGAGACGGCGGACACGCTCGCCGCTGCGCGCCGCATGCGTGGCATGGGCTGTGACGTGTTCGCCATCACCAACGTGCTGGGGTCGACGGCTGCGCGCGAGGCGGACGGCACGCTCTACGTGCAGGCCGGGCCCGAGGTCGCCGTGGCATCGACCAAGGCATATACCGCGCAGATGGTCGCCTCGTTCCTGCTGGCGCTGCGGTTGGGGTTTGCCAACGGACGGCTCACACGCGACGAGGTCGAGAAGCACCTACATGATTTGGAGCAGATCCCAGACCTCATGCGCGAGGTGCTTTCGCGGCGCTGGCAAGACAAGCAGGCAGCCCGACGGTTCCGTCACAAGGGCTCGTCGCTGTTCCTGGGCCGCAACGTGAGCTCCGCCACGGCGTTCGAGGGCGCGCTCAAGCTCAAGGAGATAAGCTACCTGCATGCGGAGGCCTACCCCGCGGGCGAGATGAAGCATGGCCCCATCGCGTTGCTCGAGCCGGGATTTCCCGTGGTGGCCGTGGTTCCCGCTGGGCATGTGCACGACAAGACCATGTCCAACATACAGGAGTGCCTGGCACGAGGCGCCAGCGTCATTGCCGTGGCGACCGATGGCGACGAGCGCGTCGCCAAGCTATGCCAGGAGGTGCTGGGCGTGCCGAACTGCCCCGACGACATAATCGTGCCCGCGGTCTCCGTGCTCCATCTTCAGATGCTCGCCCGCTACGTCGCGCGCGATCGCGGCTACGATGTCGACAAGCCCAGAAACCTCGCGAAGTCCGTAACGGTGGAGTAGGCAGGCGACAAGGACTAGTGGTGCCCCGCACGTAGCGGGGCATCGTTGGCTCACGGCGCGTGGCGCGCCCTGCAATGCCTTAGGGAAGCAGGCGATCCAGCATGGCGCGGTTGGCTGCAAGCTCCTCGGCGTCGTCGAGGGACGGCAGCTCGGCGGTGCCGTAGCGACGCTCGAGCGCGCGGGCAAGCAGCCAGTCGGCAACGCCGGGATTCTTGGGCAGGAGCGGCCCGTGCACGTAGGTTCCGATCACGTTCTTATACAGGCATCCTTCGGCGCCTGACGTCCCGTCGTTGCCGTACCCATGCAGCACGCTCCCCAGCGGCTCGATGCCGCTACCCAAATGCGTGCGACCGCCATGGTTTTCGTACCCGACGATGGGCTGGGCGCATATGCGGCTTTGCACCACGACGTTGCCGATGAGCCGAGGGCTGCCGCGATCCGTGTAGAGGTCTACCAGCGACAGCCCGCGCACCTCCTCGTCGCCCATAAGGTAGCTATGTCCCAGCAGCTGGTATCCTCCGCATACGGCAAGCAGCACTCCGCCGTCCTCCACATACGAGCGCAGCTCGCTCTGCATGGACCTGAGCTCGTCGCATACGATCGTTTGCTCGCGGTCTGACCCTCCGCCAATGAAGACGAGGTCCGCGTCGGCGAGGGAGGCCTTATCGCCCATGTGTACCTCGTTGACCACGCAGCGCAAATCCCTCCAAAGCAGCCTCTTGCGCAAGACGAGGATGTTGCCCGAATCGCCGTAGAGGTTGAGGAGCTCGGGGTACAGATGCGCGATGGTGACGGTTCGCTCATGCATGGTGGCGCGCCTTTCTTTGCAGCTCGTCCTTGGTCGGTTGCAACGCCGAGTAGTTGGTCAGCACGTAGAGAGGGGTCGTGGAGGAAAGGTCGCGCGCGTCTGCGAGCGCCTGCGACACCGACGACGTCACCGCAGCGGGCAACCCTGCGTATTTGAGCCGCACCTGTAGGTCATGGGCACGCGTTCCGCCCACCGTTATGCGCGATACGTCCGCACGGCCCCCCAGGCGCTCGAAGTCGACGTCCCATATCCACGACACGTCCCGACCGTCGTTGGGATTGTCATTGAGCACCAGATGAAGCGCCTTGGGGCGCGCGTCCGACAAGAGCAGGTCGAGGTTCTGGTTGAGCCCCGTCGGATTCTTTGCCAGGTTGAGCACGACGTCGCGACCGTCCACCACAAAGCGTTGCAGGCGTCCGTTGTCGGGATGGAAGGCGTCAATCGCCTGGACAAAGTGCCGCTCGTCCACTCCGGCAAGCTGGGCTGCCGATGCCGCTGCCAACAGGTTGTAGATCATGTAGGCACCGCTTGAAGGCGTGTGGACGTGCCAGACGTCCTGCGTGTGGGTGCGGACGGTGGCGAACCGCATACCGTGGGCATCCCTGTGCACGTCGCGTGCGGCAAAGTCGAGGGGAGGTCGCGCGAAATCGCACGAGGGGCACCTGAAGTCTCCCAATTGGGCATATGCGCGGTATGCATATACGAGCTCGGCGCCACAGAGCTGGCAGAACCGTGCCTCGGGAACGCGGTCCGGCGTGCGGCCGAGGTCTTGTGCTATGCCAAAGGTGAGCACCTTGGTGCCGTTGCGTTGCGCTCGCACGGCCACACCCATGCATAGCGGGTCGTCTCCGCAGGCGACAAGCGCGGTGTCGGGAGATGCTTCGAGCGCGCGCACGAGCGTGTCCTGGACGTGGTCGATTTCGCCGGCGCGGTCGAGCTGGTCCCTAAAGAGGTTGAGAAGCACCAGATAGGTGGGTTTGAGCTGGGGCAGGATGTGGATGGTCGAAAGCTCGTCCGCCTCGATGACCGCCCAGTCCGCGCGATGCCTGGGCAAAAGCGCGCTCACGACGCCAGGCAGCATGTTGGCGCCGTCGCGATTGCACAGGATGTGCTTGCCCTGCGCCGCCAAGGCGTCGGCCACCAGGTTGGTGGTCGTCGTCTTGCCGTTGGTACCGCATACCACGATCGTTCCTTGACGCGCCTTGATGGCAAGCGCCTCCAGCGCGCACGGATCCAGCTGAAGCGCGATGCGGCCTGGCAGCTGTGATGCTTGGCGCCGCAGCACGTCGTGCAGCATCCAACGAGCAAGCTTTCCGGCGCATATAGCTGCTGCGGTTCTTATCCTCATGTCGGTACGACCTTTCGCCCACGTTTCTTCTGACCTTATGCCAGCACGTGACGAGTTTTCTCACTGTTCTTGCATCCGACACGTGTTTGTCATATGGGGCGCTCGCCGGCATGCTCATGGATCGCCCTGCCGCCGGACGCGCAGGTCGTGGCGATAGGTGTTGAAATCTATGTGGTGGGGCGCGTGAGTCCTACGATGCGGAGCCGCCGGCATCGACCATGGCCTGGGCGACGGCGCGAACGATCATGTCCACGTACACGCGGGCGCCCTCGGGCCTGAGGTGCGTGTCGTCTGCCCAAAGGTACTCGTGCAGGTGGCCGTCGAGCACGGCAGGCCAGTCAACGTAGTGAACGTTGTCGTGAGCATCGGCGGCTGCCTGCAAGTTGGCGTTTGCCTGATCCTGAAAGCCGTCGGGATTGACCGTGCCGACCAAGAAGACCTGGCGGTCCGGTCCTGCGGCGCTGATCATGGCGTCGAGCGTCTCTGGATAGGGGGTCGAGTTCGAGAAGCACGCGAGCACCACGACCTTGCCGACCGCCTTTTGGTCGAGGTATCCCTTGAGCACCTCGAGCGCCTGGCTGGGCATGCGGCCGATGTAGGTGTCGATGAGCGAGTCCGGCAGGCGTCCCTCCCAGCCGCCGTTGTTGGCCACGAACTCGTTGCCGGCGTCGCCTGGGACGGAGTCGCCGATAAGCACAGGGTCAAAGATGCCTGCCGACGTTTCGGCGGCGGGGGCGTGCACCACGGTGGTGTCCGTGACGGTTACGGCCTCCTCCTTTTTCTTGGCCTCCTCGGCTTTGGCGGCCTCCTCCTTTTTCTCGGCCTCCTTCTCCGCCTTGGCCTTTTCCTTCTCTTCCTTGGCCTTCTCTTGCTCCGCCTTGCGCTGTTCCTCCGTCTGCTTATCGGTCGTCTTTTGCGTGTCCTTCTTGGTCGTAGCCGTGTCCTCCTTTTTGCTCGTGGCAGAGCCCGATTGCGAGGAGGACGTGTCGGAGGCGTTCTCTTTTCGTTTGCTCGACACGTCGATTGCCTGGTCGGCGGCCTTGCCGGTGCTCACCAATGACTCGGCGGGCACGAGCGTGATTTCGGGGAAGGTATGAAGCGCGTTGGCCGCATAGAGCGAGCAGCCCACCACGACGAGCGCCGTGGCTGCGACGATGGGGCGCACTCGTGGTGTCGCGGCTGGTTGTGGTCCGGTATCGCTGGATGTCTTGCCGGACGACTTGGGCCTGACGCGCCTGCGCTGGGGGCCAAAGGGGACTTCGACCAACCGATACGTGAGCTCCGCGGCGACGAGCGACACGACGACGGCGAGCACGCGCAGGTACCATGGCGTCGCGCCCTTGTTGGTGCCCATGAGCAGGAAGATGGGATAATGCCACAGATACAGGGCGAATGCCCGTTTGCCGAGCGTCCTGAGCGGCGGGCAGCCCAGCACCATGCCCGTAAGCGTCTTGGGAACCAGCAGCGTCGCGATCAGCAAGGTGGACACTGCAGAGACGCCAAGCATGCCGCCGTAATACCAGATTGGCGAATCTGCGGGTATGAGCACCATGACGGCGATGAGTCCGGCAAGCGACGCCAGCGCAACCAGGCGGCCCAAAAACGTGGGACGCACCAGCCTGGTACCATGGCCACCGCTTTGGAGCTGCTTGCCAAAGGGGCTCTTGACGAGCGCCTCGACGTTGCCCAGAGGCAGCATGAGCGCAAGCCACGAGCCAAGCAGCAGCGAGAACGCGCGCGTGTCGGTTCCGTAGTACACGCGGCTGGGGTCGGAGCCGGGCACGTAGAGCCAGGCCATCCAGGCTGCGGAGCCGATGGCCAGCACAAACGTGAGCCATCGCGCAAAACGCCGGTTGACCTTGAGGGCAAGGGGAAGCACGATGCTCCAGGCGAGGAAGAACTGCATGTCCACGCCCAAATACCACAGGTGGAGCAAAGGTGACGGCCCGCCCACGCGCTGGAAGTACGACACGCCATTAAGGATGTAGGCCCAATTGGAGTAGAAGCCCAGCGCCGGGAGCACGTCCGGTTTCATCTTGGTCAGCAGGACTTGGTTGAGTACCGAGCAGAGTGTCGCGGTTATCGCGACGACCGTCAGCACCGACGGCCAGATGCGCCTAAAGCGACGCCACCACAGTAGGAGGGTGCCCTTGAGCACGTTTGGCACCTTGCCGGAATGCAGACGCACGATTGCCGTGGTGGAGAAGTAGCCAGACAGAACGAGGAAGACGACGACGCCCATGTGTCCGCTGGGGAGCCAGGGCAAGTTAAGATGATAGGCCATGACTGCAAAGATGGCCAAGATCCTGAGTCCATCGAGTGCGCCGACGCGCACCCTCCTGCGCCTTTTACCCATGTTGTGCTCCGTCTGTGTTGCGTTTGTTTGTGCAGCGTGCTACCAGGTGCGTTTAGAAAAGAACGTGCCGTCTTGCCACAGAACGACGCTGTTGGACGCCAGCGAGGCGGCAACGTCAATGATACGCTGATTTGACGATCCGCGAAAGCGTAATGTGATGTCCTTTTTCTCTTCGACGAACGGCCCGTCCACAAGGGTCGAAAGGTGCTTGAGCAATGGCGCTAGGTACGGCGTGCGCACGCGGCCGTCGCCTTGCACGAGCTGCTCCCACGTGAACCCCGTCCACAGCCAGACGTCCTTGTTTGGCACGACCTGCGCCATGCGGTCAAGAAAGGGGAGCAGGGCAGCTTGGTTTTCGGGCTCGAGGGGCTCGCCGCCCAAGATGGAAAGACCCTCGACGTAGGGAGTCTGCAAGGATTCGATGATGCGGTCCTCGACGTCTGCGGTAAACGGCTCGCCGGCCATAAAGTCCCAAGCCACCTCGTTGAAGCACCCGGGGCAGCGATGCCTGCAGCCAGAGACGAACAGGCTGGTGCGTACCCCCGTGCCGTTCGCAATGTCGCAGTACTTTATCTCCGCAAAGTTCATGTGTCCCCCTGCCGCATGCTGCATAAGGTCTTGCCCCGCTGTTTGTCTGCGCGCGCAGTTCCGCAGCGAAGCGAGGACTGTCTGAGCACGCAGACAACAGCGGGGCACGACCTGTACCCTACAGATGCAACACCCTATCGCGTATCTCCTCCGTGCGGCCTTGGTTCCAATACTGCGTGCCGATGTATCCGCAGGTGCGACGCGCCACGTTCATCTTCGACTGGTCGCGGTTGCCGCAGTGCGGGCATTCCCACACCAGCTTGCCGTCGTCCTCCACGATGCTGATCTGGCCATCGAAGCCACAGACTTGGCAATAGTCGCTCTTGGTGTTGAGCTCGGCGTACATGATGTGGTCGTAGATGAACTGCATGACGCTGATGACGGCCTCGAGGTTGTCCTGCATGTCGGGCACCTCGACGTAGCTGATGGCTCCGCCGGGAGAGAGATGCTGGAACGTGCTTTCGAACTGGAGCTTGGTGAAGGCGTCGATCTCCTCCGTGACGTGGACGTGGTAGCTGTTGGTGATGTAGCCCTTGTCGGTGACGCCGGGCACGATGCCAAAGCGGCGCTGAAGGCACTTGGCGAACTTGTAGGTCACGGATTCGATGGGCGTGCCGTAGATCGAGTAGTCGATGTTCTCGAGCGCCTTCCACTCTGCGCAACGGTCGTTCATGTGCTGCATGATGGAGAGGGCGAACTCGGTCGCGTGGGGGTCGGTGTG
>JAGCBF010000172.1 GCA_017652285.1 Atopobiaceae bacterium | reverse complement strand
CGCACGGCTCTCCCGCTATGAAGTCGGCGCCGATGACGAAGGCCTGCGCCAGGCCGTCCGGCGAGGGCTGCTCGGCGTAGGACAGGCTCACGCCGAAGTCGCTCCCGTCGCCGAGCAGCCGCTCGAAGTTCGGCAGGTCGGTCGGCGTGGAGATGACCAGTATGTCGCGAATCCCCGCCATCATGAGCACCGACAGCGGATAGTAGATCATGGGCTTGTCATAAACCGGCAGCAGCTGCTTGCTGGTGACGGTGGTCAGCGGATCTGACGATGCGACCCTCCGGGTGTGGGACCCCTCGACGGGGGAGTGCCTGGACGTCTTGGAGACGACGGAGGTTGATGTTTCGCACATGGACTTCTCTGATGCCATCCTTACGGAAGACTTGGCGCGCCTGCTGTGGCATGGCCGGGCAACGATATCTGATGCCGACTACGAACACTACGTCAAGCCGTATCGAAAGCCGTATCACAACGGTCAGCGCCTTCACGGCTAGCCATCAAATGCGCACCACCACATCGCCCAGCGGTTCCGTTTGCGCGTGTCGTGCGTGCTGCTAGAATGGTGTAGTTTAACGTTTAGCACGTGTACAAGGAGACAACATGAAGGGCATCATCCTGGCGGGCGGCAGCGGCACGCGCCTGTACCCGCTCACCACCGTAACCTCGAAGCAGCTCCTGCCCATCTACGACAAGCCCATGGTGTACTACCCGCTCGCCACGCTCATGCTGGCGGGCATCCGCGACATCCTGATCATATCCACCCCGCGCGACCTGCCCAACTTCGAGCGCCTGCTCGGCGACGGGAGCGACTTCGGCGTGAGCCTCTCCTACGCGGAGCAGCCCTCGCCGGACGGCCTGGCGCAGGCCTTCGTCATAGGCGCCGACTTCATAGCGGGCGAGCCGTGCGCGCTGGTGCTCGGCGACAACATCTTCTACGGCAACGGCCTCTCCAAGCGCCTGCGGTGGGCGGTGCACGCCGCGGCGGAGGGCCGCGCCACCGTGTTCGGCTACCACGTGGACGACCCCGAGCGCTTCGGCGTGGTGGAGTTCGACGCCGACTACAACGCCGTCTCCATAGAGGAGAAGCCCGCCCGCCCCAAGAGCAACTACGCCGTCACCGGCCTCTACTTCTACCCGGCGAGCGTCACCGCCGAGGCCGCGCTCGTGGAGCCCTCCGCCCGCGGCGAGTACGAGATCACCGACCTCAACCGCCGCTACCTGGACGCGGGGCTTCTCGACGTGATCACGCTCGGGCGCGGCTTCGCGTGGCTGGACACCGGCACCATGGAGAGCCTGTTCGAGGCCTCCGAGTTCGTGCGCACCGTGGAGCGGGCGCAGGGGCTGCCCGTGTCCGTGCCGGAGGAGATCGCGTTCGAGAACGGCTGGGTCAGCCGCGAGCGCCTGCTGGAGTGCGCCGAGCGCTACGGCAAGAGCGACTACGGCCAGCACCTGCGCGAGGTCGCGGAGGGCAGGCTCGTGCCGAACAGGGACTTTACGGGGAAGGAGTAGCGCCATGCGCCTGCTGGTAACGGGTTGTAACGGGCAGTTGGGTCGTGCGCTCAAGGTCGCGCTCGATGCCGCGGACGCCCCTGCGGCGTACGCGGGCTACGAGGCCGACTGGGTCGACCTGCCCGAGCTCGACATAGCAAACATGGACGCGGTCAGCGCCTGGTTTGACGCTCATGCTCCCTACGACGTGGTCGTCAACTGCGCGGCCTTCACCAACGTGGACGGGTGCGAGTCCGACTTCGCGGCTGCCTTTGCCGCCAACGCGCTTGGTCCCATGAACCTCGCGCGCGCCTGTGCGCAGGGCGGCGCCACGCTGGTGCACGTGTCTACGGACTACGTGTTCCCCGGCAACGAGCCGGGCGAGCGCTCGGAGGACGACGTTCCCGCGCCCATATCTGCCTATGGCCGCTCCAAGCTTGCGGGAGAAGGCCTTGCTCTGGCCAGCAATCCCCGCACGCACGTGGTGCGCACGGCCTGGCTGTATGGCGACGGCAAAAACTTCGTGCGCACCATGCTGGGGCTCGCGGAGCGCTTTGACCAGGTCACGGTGGTGGACGACCAGCTGGGCAACCCCACCTCAGCCGCCGATTTGGCCCACGAGCTTTTGCGCATCGCCCTTACGGACTCATACGGCGTGTGGCACTGCACCAACGAGGGCATCTGCTCGTGGGCAGACCTCGCACAGGCTGCCTTCGAGCTCAGCGGCAGTGCCTGCACGGTCAAGCGCTGCACGTCTGCGGAATGGAAGCAGATGAATCCGCAGAGTGCCGACCGTCCTGCCTACTCGGCGCTCAAGAACGGGCACTTGGAGGCTACTATCGGCAACCAGATGCGCCCGTGGCGCGAGGCGTTGGCAGCATATTTGGCATAAGACAAGCACAGGGAAGGGGCGCCGCCATGGCAGCACACTTTAAGGAGACGACTCCCACGGCGGACACCTCTTCGTCGATTGACGTGCCGCCTCTTTACAGCGTGGGCAAGCGCCTGCTGATCCTTGCGGCAACGTTGGTCGTGTCGTGCGCATTGGCTGCGGGGCTGAGCCTTATCGTTAACGTGGCGCTCAACGGCGGCGAGCATGGTTGGTTCAACCGCTTTTGGTTCGCCTTCTTTGCTGCGAGCGGCTTTGTCGCGGGATCGTTTGCGCTCAACCGCGATTGGCTGGCCACCAAGCCCGAGAACCTCTACCTTATCGTGGTGCTGTGCGTGACCATGCTCTTCTCGTGGACCATATCGGTGCGTCAGGTGGCGTGGGACGTGGGCACGCACTACAGCAACGTGCTGACCTTTGCCGACTGGGAGGGCGAGGTGGAGCTGAGCACGTCCGACCACGCCCTTGTCTACACGGCACCGGTCGACGTGGAGGCGAAGGGACTCTTGGAGCAAATCGACAAGAGCGAGGACGTGCTGGATTCGTCCAGCGCTGACGTCGCCGAGGTCAGGGAGCGCTCCAAAAACCCCGTGTGGTACGTTACGAGCATAGAGTACGTGCCCTATGCGCTGGCGATGAAGGCCTGCAAGTTGCTGGGCGTGTCGTTTACGCACACGCTGGTGGTGGTGCGCATGGCGGGCGCCCTGTTCTACTCGCTGGTGACCTACCTGGGCATGCGCAAGCTGCGGCAGCGCAAGATGCTCTATGCGGCGATGGCGCTGCTGCCCACGTCGGTGTTTTTGGCGGCGGACCTCAGCTACTCGTACTGGCTCTTCTCGCTTTGCCTGTACGGGTTTGCCTGCCTGCTGGGCATGCTGCAGGGGTCGGTGCGGGTGAGCGTGTGGTCGCTTGTCAAGATGCTAGGCGCGCTGTTTTTGGGCATGCTGCCGCGCGTGGTGTACTTTCCGCTCATGTTTTTGTGCCTGCTCATTCCCACGGACAAGTTCCCAAGCCATCGGTTCGCCCAGGTGTATCGGGGCCTTTTGGTGGGTGCGGCGCTGGCGGCGTTTGGCGTGTGGCTGGTGCCGCGCCTGATCGCGGGATTGGGCACGGGCGACACGCGCGGCGGCGAGGTCAACCCAAGCGCGCAGATCGCCTACATCCTTTCTCATCCGGGCGACTATGCGGCGACGTTCGCGCGCTTTTCTCTGCCGCCGCTTGCCATGGAAGGCGGTGCGCCGGACAAGGAGGGCGTTAACCTGGTGTCGGGATTTCTTTCGGTGGAGGCGTCGCCGGGCCTGCTCATGAACTACGGCTACCTTCCGCGCCCACACGTGGCGTATACGGTGGTCATGTGGGTCGTGCTGGCGTGGACGGCCCTTACCGACAAGGACCACGAGCTCAAGATGGG
>JAGCBF010000171.1 GCA_017652285.1 Atopobiaceae bacterium | reverse complement strand
GCATGATAATCCCTGCGCAAAGGGCATTGGAGCGTCGGTTTGCTGGGCGCTACCATGGGGAAAGAGAGTTGTCGAAGAGGAGCCAGGTGGATAAGGTTCGAACACGACATAGCCAACGGACTGCGTCGCGACGGGTGCGCCTGGCTGTGGACGTGGCCATGGCTCTCGTCTACCTGCTCCAGATGGCTCCCTATCGGACAGAGGGCTGGTATCACGAGGTGGCAGGGCTTGCGTTCGTTGGCCTGCTGACTGCCCATCACGTGCTGAACGCACGATGGCTGCGGGTAGAGGTGCGGCAACACGACTGGTTGCCGATCGTGCTTGATGTGGCGCTGTTGACCTGTGTGGCAGGTATCGCGCTCAGCGGTATGGCCATGGCGCAGCATGTGAGGTTCCTGCAGGTAGAGGGGCTGGCGCACATCGCGCGCACGGCTCATGCCTGTGTCACCTATGCGGGGCTCATGCTCGTGTCGCTGCACGCGGGGCTACATATGCCTCACGGCTGGCTGGAGGGGCTGTCGTCTGGCGCGCGTATCCTCGTGGCAGCGTCCGCGCTGGCAGCGGGTGCGTATGCGTTCGTCAGCCTTGGGGTGGCGACCAAGCTGAGCTGGGGCTTGAGCTTTCCCGATGGCATGACGTCGCTGCCGGTTTTGGTTTTGAAACATGTGCTGTTAGCCCTGCCGTTCGTTCTTGCGGGCTGCGGCATGGCAATAAGGAGAAAGGGCTCACGATGAGCGAGGACAAGCTGATGATGGACCGACGTGCGTTTGTGCTGTCCGCCGGGCTGATGGGGGCGTCTCTGCTGGCTGGATGCGGCGCCGAAAGCGAGCAGGCTGCGCCTGAGCCAGAGGAGAAAGATGAGCACGCTGTCGCCGATGAGGGCGAACCGCAGACGAATGACGTGCAGGAAGAAAACTCCGACTCGTCGGCGAGCAAGACGCTCGTTATCTACTACTCGCGCGCGGACGAGAACTACGCAGATGGCGGCGTGGAGGTGCTGGAGGTAGGCCACACCAAGGTGATGGCCGGCTACATCGCCGAGGCGCTCGGCGCTGACCAGTACGAGATTGTGCCTGCAGAGGCTTACCCCTTCTCGTATGACAAGTGCTGTGACCAGGCATCCGACGAGCTCAAGAAGGACGCGCGTCCGGCGCTTGCGGGCGATATGCCTGACGTATCCGGTTATGACACGGTCTTTCTGGGCTGCCCCATCTGGTGGGGGAGCGAGCCTATGGTGGTGCGCACCTTCCTCGATGCGGTGGACCTCTCGGGCAAGACGGTGGTGCCCTTCACCACGCACGGTGGCTCTGGGTTGGGCAGCGTGCCCGCCAACCTGCAGAATCGCATACCGGGGGCAACGGTTGTGGACGGCAAGGCGGTTGCTGGCACGGCTGTCGACGGCGCCCGCGACGAGGTCGTGGATTGGGTAACGAGCCTCGACCTCGCGTAGCGATTGCTGGAAAAGGACAAAAGGCTCCGTCCCGATTGTCCGATTGTCCTTTACAGGCTGCTTACTCCGTTGCAGACAAGGCCGACGGCCATCTCGATGACCTCGTCAAGTGGCATGCGCTTTCCGTCGGTAACCCATGCGCGATACATGGCGAGCGACCCTGCCGTCTGCCAGCTGTAATAGATGTGCCAGCGCTCGGAGGTAAAGCCATCAGGCACCTCCTCGACGCGCTCGCCGCTCGCGTCATCCTGCAGACGGGCTTGGATCTTGTCGAAAGCGGGGTCGCAGGTGATGGCATCGTAGAGTGCATCCTGCTCAGCGCCAAAGCGGAAGAGCTCACGAGTGATTTCGGCTAGGTCCTCGGGCTCGTGCAGATGCGTGGTGCGCTTGCGCCAGGCTGCGGCATAGCCAGCCATCACTTCGGCGAGCAGGTCGTCAAGGGTCTCGTAATAGCGGTAGAAGGTCTTCTTGTTGATGCGTGCCCGCTCGCAAAGGTCCTTGACGGTGATGGATTCGTATCCGCCCTCGAGCATCATGGCACGAAAGGTCGTGTCGATGGCCTCGAGCGTCTTAGTCACGCGAAGGTCTTTGGCGGGTGTCGTGCGCATGTCTCCTCCGAGTTATGCAACAGTTTGGGCAAAAAGGTGGCATAAGTCACGCCGTGATTGAAAACGACCATTGAGCTGGTCTTTTGTAAGTTTAATACTATAGCCATAGATTATGCAACTCAAGTAGAAAAACACAGCTACGACCGGGAGGGCACCATGGAGTACTTTGAGCTCAACGACGGCAACAAGATTCCGGCAATCGGCTTCGGCGTGTTCATGATTCCCGCCGACGGCCCCACCTACGAGGCTGTGCTCGCGGCGCTCGAGGCTGGCTACCGTCACATCGACACGGCTGCCGCCTACATGAACGAGCAGGACGTGGGCCGCGCCGTACGCGACTCCGGCATTCCGCGCGAGGAGGTCTTTGTCACCTCCAAGCTCTGGCCGCAGGACTATGCGGCAGCCGATGCGCCGGCGGGTATCCAGCGCACCCTCGACAACCTGGGGCTCGACTACGTCGACCTCATGCTCCTGCACCAGCCCTATGGTCCAGTGGACGAGGCATGGGCAGCCCTCGAGCAGGCTCAGGCCGAGGGAAAGATCCGCTCCATCGGCGTCTCCAACATGACGCCCAAGATCTGGAACGAGTGGGTGCCCAAGTTCAAGGTGACTCCTGCCGTCAACCAGGTGGAGTGCAACCCCACCTTCCAGCAGCGCGCGCTGCGTGAGCTGCTCGATCCGCTGGGCGTGCTCATCGAGTGCTGGTATCCGCTGGGCCACGGCAACGCAGAGCTGCTTGGCAACCCTGCCATCACCGGCCCTGCCGCCAAGTACGGCAAGGATGCCGGTCAGATCGTGCTGCGCTTCGAGGTGCAAGAGGGTCTGGTCGTGCTGCCCAAGTCCACCAAGCCCGCGCGCATCAAGTCCAACCTCGACATCTTCGGCTTCGAGCTGACCGATGCGGAGATCGATGCCATTCGCGCTCTGGACACCGGCAAGGGCACGCATGACCCCGAGGACACGAGCAACGTCGACCGCCTGCTCGCGTTCAAGGTGCACGATTAGGGATTCGGTCCTGGGCGACAGGACAGGGTAGAGAAGATTCGACCAGATACCAGGGAAGGAACGATCAGCATGACCATCGAGCAGCTCATTGCCAAGCAGGAACTCCAGGAGCTCGTGGACGAGTTCTCCATTCTCGCCGACAACCGTGACGCGCAGGGCCAGGGCCCGCTGTTCACAGAGGACGCCGTGCTCGAGTTCCAGTTGGGACCCGAGGGCGAGGTCCACGAGATTCCCGGCCGCGAGGCCATCGTTGCCGCCTTCGAGAACACCGTGGGCGTCAACAGCACCGCCAAGGCCGTCTACCATGCCAATGGCCAGCAGGCAGTCGAGCTCGCTGACGACCTGCAGTCCGCCACCGGCACCGCCTACTGCATGGCGACGCTCGTCAACGACGAGGACGGCAAGGACGTCATCACCACCAACTACGTGCGCTACGCCGACCAGTACGTGAAGATCGGCGGCCGCTGGTACATCAAGCGCCGCCGCACCTGCTTCCTCATCTCCGAGAAGCGTCCGTATAACGCCTAAGCCTCCCGATTGTCCTTTTCGGGCTGCATGTGGCTAGAGGACCTGGCACAGCTCCTCGATGCTCTTGCGCCTGAAGTGCCAGTTGGAAGGTTTGGCGGAGTCCGCTGGATAGCCCATGGGCATCATGGCCACGATCTTCCATGTGGATGGGATATTGAAAGCTCGGCGCACTACACGCTCGTCGAATCCCCGCACCCAAGTTGAGCCCACGCCACATTCCCACGCCTCCATCATCATGTGGTCGAGGGCGATGGCGGCGTCCACCTCTGCCGAATCTGCCCCGTCTGCGTTCTTCCACGACTCAGCGAGATTGGCACATACGAGCAGCACCGTCGGTGCGTTGAAGGCCCAGTGGGTGATGGAGCGGACGGCTGCAATCGCTTCGTCGGATTGCAACACCAGCACGCGTTGCGGCTGATAGTTGCACGCGCTTGGTGCATTGCGGCCCGCCTCTAGTATGCGCCTCATATGCTCCTCGCGAATCTGCTCTGGTGCAAACCTGCGTACGCTCCAGCGCTCTCGCGTCATGTCGAGAAATGCAGTGGATTCGGTGTCTTTAGTCATGCCCTTCTCCTCTTTTCGCACCTAGAGCGTGCGCTTCTGTGCACGGCGCCAGGCAAGTCTGTCCATGTCCGCGTTTGCGAGCTCGTCCTGCAACGCGGCAACGATCTGATTCTTGCGGGCGAGAAAACCGGGTCCGGTCAGGTTGACACCCCCAATGGTGTGATGCGTGATAAAGAAGCAGTCACAGGTGAGGTTCTCCACAAAGAGCAGCAGCTCCTCGAGCATCTCGCGTTCCGAGAGTGGGTCAAGCTCTCCGCGCTTCGCATCTTCCAGAAGCGGCGTCCCGGGAAAGAGCGTGAGACCGCCTGTGCCCACGAGCATGGGGTGGGTCTGGCTCATCACGCGAGCGGAATTGATTGCGTGCTCGCGTGTGTGGGAGCGGCCTGCCACG
>JAGCBF010000170.1 GCA_017652285.1 Atopobiaceae bacterium | reverse complement strand
TCTCGCAGTTTCTTCCATGGCCTACTCCTCGCATCCCGCGAGCGCCTTGATTGTCTCGAGGAGCGACGAGACGCTAGTCGCGGCGTTGGACAGGTCGAAGAAGAACATGTCGACCTGCACACCGTCGCCGCTCACGTGCCTTCCCTCCGGCATCAACCCTGTGCTGACACCATCGTGCCATGGGTAGACCAGGACGACGTGTTGCATGCTCTCGCCATTGGCGCGGTACCGCTGCCCGTAGGCGTACATCTGGTGCGTGTCTGTCACCGAGAGATCTCTAGGCCCACAGACGCGCTTCCACTTGGTGTCGGGCACGACGCGCCGCCCGTTTCCGCACTCGCAGAGGATGTCGGGACGCAGCGGGACGCGCCTGCCCTCGAAAAGCCACTGGCCAGTCGCCTGCAGCTCGACACGATTGACAAGCGCATCATGCGAGGCCTTGCGCCTGAGTAGCCTGCCGACATAGTCCTCGAACACCTTCTCCATAGGGAACAGCAGCGCCGTCGCTATGCTCTCGCCCTTGAACATGGTGAAGCTCTCACCACGCAGGAACACCCGACACCAAGCGATGAGCGTGCCGTATGCCCTGGTCGAGCGGTCGTCGACGCATCGGGCCAGATCAACGTCCACGTTCGCGCACCGCCTGACTCCTTCGAAGGCAGACAGGAGCTGGGTCGCGCGCCACGCGTTTCCGTTGTCGCGGGAGCTGCGGCGCAGATAGAGCAGCGTCGCCTTGACGAGCCTGTTCTCGGGACGGTCGGGTAGCAGCTCGTCGTGCACGAGGTTGGTCATGTGCGCCCGGGCGGCGCTCTTTCTAGCCTCGCGAGAGAAGTCGATCTTGCCACGCACGTACTTCTCCTCGGACTCCACCTCCACGTAGGTCGAGCGGATGCCACGCCTCACGAGGTCTGCAGCTGGATGGCCTCGCCGATGCCCCGTGGCGAGCATAGGTGCATGAGCTCAAGCGGGCTGTCGCCCTCGCGGTTCGCCAGCACGAACTCGCGGAGCACGGCGAAGCAGTCCACGCCGACGACGTGGCAGTTCGCCCTGCCGAGATCGGCGGGCACAAGGTACTCGTACTCCCTGGCCATAACGTGCCTTGCGGCCATTGCCTAGACCTCCCGGCCTGTCTTGTAGATGAGGGCGTACGCCTCTGCCTCCCTGGGCGCAGTCAGCACACGCCAGGATTTCAGGCGCTCGTACTCGTCCACGCCCTCGACCTCGATACCAGCAAGCAGGTCCGGCTCGGGCATGACCTCCACGAACTCGAAGCGACGGCGCAGAGCTGTGTCCATAAGCGCAATCGAGCGATCGGCGGTGTTCATAGTGCCCAGCACGTGCACGTTGCCCGGCACGCCGAACATCTCGCCGGAGTACGGCAGCCTCGCCAGGATCTCCTCGGTCGCGCCTTTGCGCTTGCTCGGTTCCAGCAGGGTGATCAACTCTCCAAACACCTTCGACACGTTGCCCCTGTTTATCTCGTCGATGACGAAAACGTAGGGCTTGCTGGCCTGCGGCGATGCCTTCGACTCGTCGCTCATGCCCATAGCCTCGAGCAGCTTCGAGGGGCTCACGCGCGTGAGCTCGTAGACGGTCTGCAGCGTCAGCGCCTTGCCGCCGTTGAGCGGCAGAAAGTCATTCTTGGCGATTCCGTCGAGCCACTGGGCAGTCCTCCTGCGCCTGGCGCCGGGCATGCCCTCGTCCCATTCGAAGTCGCCTGTCACCACGGCGACATCGTAGCGACTGCTCACGGCACCGGGGATGACGACGAAGTCGCCAGGCTGCATCTCCTCTTGGAAGGCATTTATGGCGCGCCTGTTCTGGTCGGAGAGGTCCTTGGAGTCGTCAACCTCGTCGGGACTCACGTCATCCCAGCCCATCCGCAGGCTGCCCTCCTTGCGGCACTTCTCCAGCGGATCGTTGACGCCGCCGGTCTTGAGCCCCATTTTCCACACGCGTGGCCGCGGGTTGCCTGGAAACCTGGGAACGCCGTCCTCGGCGGAGGCCACGGCCACAACGTCCTCGGCAGCCTCGCAGAAGTCGCGGAAGATGCCCTTGCGCAGCAGGTAGGTAACCACTCCCTTATCCTCATCGTATTCTGGGCGCAGCCCCTCGATGAACTCCTCGTATCCATATGACTGGTGGAAGGTGGTGAACCCCACGCGGCCCTCGGCGACCAGCCTGTCGTAGCGCTCGGCCACCTCCGCAAAGCCGTCGGGGTCAGCCATTGCGCCGAGCACGTCCTCGACGCGCCGCCCGTCGCAGATCGCCACGGCGTAGGCACGCGCGCGGTAGGTCTTGCCGGTGCCCGGAGGCCCGTACAGGTTCATGTTCTTCGGGTAGATCACCCCTTCAAACGCCACCTCGTCATCGTCGAGCTCGGCGCATGTCACACCCTTGGGGTGATTGGCAAGGCAGCGCAGCGTAGTCAGGGCGTTTGCCGATGCGAATCCAGGCTCTCTGAGCAGTCTTTCCCACATGTCGGCGGTAATCTTCGGGTCGTACTCGTTCGGAGCGGGCACCCATCCGCCCAGCTCCCATGCCTCATGCGAGACTATCGTGAAGTCAGCTTGTGACTTTTCGCGCACTTCGTCGAGTAGCGCGAGGTACCCGTCGCCCTTGAGCGGCGCGGAACAGCTGCCAGTTGTGGTGGATGGTGTCTGGCTTGCCATCCCAGTAACGCCAGCGCTGCGGGTTGGTGACGGGCAGGCCGTCGAAGTCGGTAGGCACGGCGACATCGAGTCCGAATCGCTCGATGATCGTCCGTACGGCCTCGATGCGCTTGTCGAAGTACATGGCGGCGAGAGGCTTCACGTCGAAGCTGGTAAGCCACATAGCGCACACGAACACCACGCGGAAGGGGTTGTCCGCGTCGCGGAACTCCTTGTCGAGCTCGCGCGTAACCATCTTCTTGCGATGAGGGGCGATATCGATGCCCCACTTCGCGAAGGTAGCGATCTCGTTCTGCTCCGCGCTCACCACCAGGCACATCTCGGTCTCGCGCACCCAGTCTATCTTGAGCTGCCGCTCCTGGGCCTCCTGCTGGGTGTCGTGCTTGAGCGCGGCCTCCTGCGCGGCGATCTCCTCGGCCCAGTACTTCTGAACGAGCGCACTTTGCGGTCGGCGTAGGCTGCCACCGCCTCGTTCACGCCCAAGTACTGATGGTTGCGGGCGAGTATCTTCGCAGTCTTCGTGCCCGAGTGGTCGTACAGGATGAAGTTCTCGAACAGGTCCATGAACGTGCGCTTGTTGCACATGCCGACGAGCATCGTGTCCATGTCGATGGCACCCGCGTCGCCCACGGCGAGTCGCTTCCACTCGTGGAAGAACTCGTACTTGCTGCCGAGCGTGCCCACCTTGGCCTCGAGCCCGTTCGAGAGCATGACGAACGCGTTGAAGTGGAAGAGCTGAGGGATGGTGTCCTGGTAGTCGGAGTAGTTGTCCTCGAAGGCGCGTCGCACGTCCTTGTCGTGGCGTTTGAACTCCACGAACAAGAGCGGTATGCCGTTCACGAAGCCCATCAGGTCCGGCCGCTTGTGGTAGACGCCGTCGGCGCTGTGCACCCACATCTCCTCGACGGCGATGAAGCGGTTGTACTCCGGGTGCTCGAAGTCGAAGGCCTGCGCCTTCTCGGTCTAGGTGCTCCCGTCATCGCGAGTTAGCTCCACGGGGACGCCGTCTCGCAGCATCTCGTGCTTCTTCTCGTTGGTCTGCAGCGGGGAGTCGGTTGCCAGTGTGGCGATAAGCGTGTCCGCTGCCGCATCGCACTGCTCAGGTTCTAGCCACTCGTTTAGCTCGATGAGCGCGTCGACTGCCAGTTTCCGTGTTATCGGGAGGCATCATGATGTGACCCCACGGAATCGTGCAGCAACTGTTGCATAATTGCCGCCAACTCCATAATCGGTATGCCGATTCTACAGGACATCATCTTGGTCCTTGATCTCGCCAGTCACGAGTTTGGGCGGCAGCCGATTGCAGGCCGATTGATCTAGGCAGACGCCAACAACGTCGTTCTCCAAGGAGCTCGTCGCGTCGCCGCCGAATGAAGTGACCGATTGGGGCTAGGCCCCTTTCGGCCACTTTATTGTCCGATTTATTGTCCGGCGAGCTCCCCACCAAGGCTCATAGCCGCCACGGCGCGGTCTTCGGGGGCCGGCGGCAAGGGTCGCGACCGATTAAGTGACATGGGACGTCGAAATCGGGGTTCCCGTGTCACTTAATCGGTTTACGCCCCGACCGAAACCGATTAAGTGACACGAGGGGCCGAAAAAGGCGGCCCGATGTCACTTAATAGGTCGGAGGGTCGCATGCGATGCAAGTATTTATGCCCATCGACCGATTAAGTGACACGGGGCGTCGAAATCGGGGGCGATATGTCACTTAATCGGTTTCGCCGCGTACCGAAACCGATTAAGTGACATCCGACGGCCGAAACGGGGGCTCCGTGTCACTTAATCGGGTGCCACTCGAGGGGAAAGGCCCCGCCCTCGGTCCCGACCGTTGCGGATATATACGTGCGGGGTAGGCATGGGCTGCCTGTGGATTTTCGCGTCGGTGGGGAGCATATACTTCAAATCTTTCAGAAAAGAGCCCAAAGGACAAGGCCATCAATACCCAAGAAGCTCTTCCTTCCAAAAAATCCCAAGAAATTAGTTGCATGCCGCAGGACAGTCTGCTAAAGTAACTTTTGTTACACGGGCGATTGGCTCAGGGGTAGAGCACATCCTTCACACGGATGGGGTCGCTGGTTCGAATCCAGCATCGCCCACCATAGTATTCAACGAGGTCAGCAATTTCGCTGACCTTTTTCTTTATTAACGCCAAAGCATTCACCTTGCACGCACGTCCCGCCATTTCTCGTCTCCGCGCGCTATCGTATGTCCCATGCGAACGCAGCATCCACATGCGCCTGTGCTTTCGCGAGCAACGTAAACAACTCGTGCCGTTTGCCGTGCGACCGTAGCGACCAGTGCGCGCTTGTGCCAAACTGTCAACGTCTTTATTTGTCGGGACGAGAGGATTATTTATGCTAAGAATCGGAATGCTCACGAGCGGCGGCGACTGCCAGGCGCTCAACGCGGCCCTGCGTGGCGTGGCAAAGACGCTCTACGCCCAGTACAAGGGTCCCGTGGAGATCTATGGCTTCCTGGATGGCTACCGCGGCATGATCTATGGTAACTACAAAAAGCTCACCCCGCTCGACTTCAAGGGCATCCTCACGCGCGGCGGCACCATGCTCGGCACGAGCCGCACGCCCTTCAAGCTGCTCGATGAGCCCACGGAAGACGGCCTGGACAAGGTCGCCTCCATGAAGCAGACCTACAAGGAGCTTCAGCTCGACGGTCTGGTCATGGGCGGCGGCAACGGCTCCACCAAGACGGCCAACCGCCTGTCCGAGGAAGGCCTCAACGTCATCGCACTGCCCAAGACCATCGACAACGACACGTGGGGCACCGACTACACGTTTGGCTTCGACTCCGCCATCGAGATCGCGACCAAGTGCATCGACGACATCCACACCACCGCTAGCTCGCACGGCCGCGTGTTCGTAATCGAGATCATGGGCCACAAGGTTGGCTGGATCCCCCTGTACGCCGGCATCGCCGGTGGCGCAGACGTCATCCTGCTGCCCGAGATCCCCTACGACATCGACAAGGTAGTGGAGACCATCGAGCATCGCGACGGCACGGGCAGCCGCTTCTCCATCATCGTCGCAGCCGAAGGCGCCATCTCCAAGCAGGACGCCAAGCTTCCCAAGAAGAAGTACAAGAAGAAGGTCGCCAAGCGCGGTCATTCCGTCGCGTACGAGGTCGCCAACCAGATCTTCGAGAAGACCGGCCGCGAGATTCGCGTTGCCGTCCCCGGTCACACCCAGCGTGGCGGAGCTCCTTGTGCGTACGACCGCGTGTTCGCGACGCAGGTGGGCATCGAGGCCGCCACGGGCATCCTCAACGGCGAGTACGGCTTCATGGTCGCCGACAAGGACCGCAAGATCGTGCGCGTGCCGCTCGACATCGTGGCCGGCCGTCTTAAGACCGTCGACCCCGAGAGCCAGCTCGTCAAGCAGGCCAAGCTCCTGGGCATCAACTTTGGCGACTAGCACGCTTGCATCGCCTATGCGCAAGGGCGCGTCTCATCCGAGGCGCGCCCTTTTTTGTCGCCGGTAATTAACGCCGTCCATAATCGCCGTTCACAGGACCGTCCACTAAACCCGCCGATAAAAGCCGTCTGCGCGAGGCCCCTCGGCCCCTATCCAAATGCGATCGACCCATCCGGCCCGAAGGACCAATCCGTGTCGTAAAACGACCGCATCGCACGAACCATATACGCGGTGTCGAGCACGCCCGCCGTCTCGTATGCGGAGTGCATGGCAAGCTGCGGCAACCCCAAATCCAGCGCGAGCATGCTCACCTTTCGCTGGGCGAGGTTGCCGAGCGTCGATCCCCCGACCATGTCGCTTCGGTTGGCAAACGTCTGCGTCGGCACGTTTGCACGGGCGCACAGCTCCGCAAACAGCGCGCGCCCGACCGCGTCGGTGCAGTACCGTTGCTTCGCAGACTCCTTGATCACCACTCCCCCGTTGATCCACGCGCGGTTGCCCTCGTCGTGAAGCTCCGGATGGTTGGGATGCACCGCATGGGCATTGTCGCAGCTCACCATAAACGACCTGGCGACTGCGCGCCTGTACGCATCGGACGCCACGCTCAACGCACCGGCCACGCGCCGAAGCACGTCCGGCATAAACGTGGAAAGCGCCCCCTGCATGGTGCCCGAGCCGACCTCCTCGTTGTTGAAGCAGGCAAACACCAACACGGACCGCTCGTCGCGAGCCCCCAAAAACGCCTCGAGCAACGAGTAGGCGCACTGCAGGTCATCAAGGCGCGGCGCCGACACGAACTCGCGCCTCGCACCCCACGTGCAGGGCTCTTGTCGGTTGACAAGCACCAGGTCGTGTGCGAGCACGTCAGAGGCCGCAACGCCCAACCGATCCGCCACCACCGCGTCAAAGCTCTGGGAGCCATCTGCGTCGCACGCGAAGAGCGGGCACATGTCCACCTGCCGGTTGAGCGCGCCCTGCTCGTTGACGTCGCGGTTAAGGTGTATCGCAACGCTCGGAATCAGCAGCAGGTCCTCGTCCGCGTCAAACAGACGAGGGCGTATCGTGTTGCCCTCGCGCACCATCACGCGCCCGGCCACGCCCAGCGGACGGTCGAGCCACGTGCGGTCGATCATGCCGCCATAGCCCTCCACGTTGAGCCGAAGATAGGGCCCCGGCCCCCTAAGCTCCCCGTTAGCCTTTACCTTGTAGGTGGGCGAGTCACTGTGCGATGCCGTCACCTTAAAGCGCAGGGCATCGCCGTATACATACGATCCGACGACAAACGCGATGACGCTCGACCCGTTGCGTACGACATAGTACCTTCCGCCCAGACGTATGTTCCACGCCCCTTGCTCGCTCAGGCACTCGAAGCCCTTGTCTTCCCGACGCTCGCGAATCGTCGCTACGGTGTGGTAGGGACTCGCACACCTACGAATGAAATCAAGCAGTCCTCGCGTCGTGTCCTCAGCCTCAACACGCTCCATCGCGTTACCGCTCCGCTCGCTTGGCGATGCCGTTGGAAAGCAACGCTATGGTCACCGAGAAGACCGCCGGCAAGGCTGCGGCAAAGACCGGAATCGGGTCCTGAGACACCTGGTCTGGCCCAATGAGAAACACGATCCCCACCAAACACGCGATCTGTAGCAGCAGCACGATAAGCGCCAGCGACACGAGCTTGCCAATACGGGCGGGAACGTTGGCGATAAGCGCCGCCCTCGCACCAAACACAAGCGTGAGCACGCCTTCTCCGCACAACACAAACGGTGCCGCGCTCGCCGCGCCCAACACGACAAGCACCACGCCCGTTACGACAATTGCCAAACCGAGAACAAGCTCGATAAGCGTCAGGATCTTAACTCTCTTTGCTTCTGCAGACATATAGTGCTCCGTTTCGACATACGTTAGTTCAAAGCCCAGTGATAAAAGCCTAACACACTTGGAACCCCCACGCTCGAGCCTGCCGCAAAGTGTTAATTGTTGCACGGAGACCGATAGGACCCGAAGGTCGTGCCGCTCTTTGCAATGCTCATGCCTCGGCATCCGCCAACCCGCACATGGCACGCCAGCTCATGAGCGCCGAGCGCTCGTCGAGGGTGCAACCCATCTGCCACAACGGGACCAGCGAGCCCATGCGTCCTGCCAGCTCGACCACGCGCACCAAGCCCATGGGGTCCTTCGGTCTGTGCGACTGCGCAATGATCGTGGAAAGTGCCTCGCGTGCGTCGAGACGCTCAATGTGGTCGTGGTCGTCACGCCGCAGCACGCACAGCCCCGCAAGTGGCAAGAACCCGTTGACGCCCATGCCCTCCTTGCCCATCCAAGGCGTACCATACGCGACCACGTCCGAATCTCCGATCCGGAGCAGGGGCTTGTCGCCATTGAGCACGTAGCAGCCGGGCACCTGTGCCAGCCAAAACCTTGCGTGCGTGGTCTTGCCCGTGCCGGATGGCGCCGTAAACAGATACGCCCGCTCGCCCACGGCAAGCACGGCCCCATGGAACACGACCGTGTCGTAGCGCAACAGCACGCTTGCGGCACGACGATACAGCGCCAACGTCTCCAGGTACGCGTCTCCATAGGAGCGCACGCGCAACCCTTCTCTCACGTTCTGCTCTGCGGCATACCGACGCTCGGACTCGATGTCGTCTTGGGTGAGCACGATGCGCTCCCGCGCCGGCTCGTCCACCAGCCATCCCCCGCAAAAGTCACGCGTGGACTCGTGCAGGGCGCTCACCGCAATCGGGACGTCCGCCAGGCTGATGACAAAATCCGTCATCGCGAGAGCAGTCCTGCGGATTCGAGCTTTTCCACCACGCCACGCACCGCCGCGAGCGCACGTTCGTCGTCCACGTCGTAGCGATCGGTCAGGCGCCCTGCCGCCGCCTCTTCGTCGAGGCCCTCGGCGAGCGCATCCCAAACGACCTTGCCCGTTTTGTTGAATCGCACGATGCCGTGCAGCTTGCTGGATGCCTCGCCCGTCGGCACGGCCACCCAGTCCTCGCCCACCTGCGTGATCATCATTCCGTCCACCATCTTCATGCCAAACGTCCTTTCTTCCCCCTGATGAAACCACGGACTCACCGCGCCTCAAATAACCTGTATCTTTGGCAGCTCCATGTAGCCATAGGCACGTAGGTTCCAGAGCGCGACGCCCGCAAGCTCAATGCGCAGCGCATGGCTCACATGGTCCAACGTGAGCCTGCGACCAACCTCGTCCACGCGATACATTCCCAGACTCACATACAGGACGCCTTTGCGCAGCCCGTCAAGCGGCACGCAAAACGCCAGCTCGTGCTCCCCCGCATTCTCCAAATCCAAGGGATCCGACCACGTGGACGCAAGCCCGACGTCCGTTTCGCTGCGCAGGGTAACGCGCAGACATACGTTGCGCACCGGTCGCTCCACGCGCGCCCACAGCCGAAGCCGAAGGTCCTCGCCTGCGTCAAACGTCGTGTCCGCCTTGCCGTCCAAGACCACGCGCTCCATGCGCACGCCCGTCCCGCGCGAAAGCCCGGAATGCGAGAGCGCGGCAAGGTCCACGTCCGTGGTGCCCAAACCCAGCCCGTTGTTCATGTACGTCGCGATTCCTTTGGACACGTCGCCGTCGTACACGACCCGACCGGCATCCAGCACCACGCATCGGTCGCACAGCCGTCGTATGGTATCCATGTTGTGGCTCACATACAGCACCGTACGACCCTCGTCCTCTGCCGCACTGCGCATGCGATCGATGCATTTGCGCTGGAAGGCAACGTCGCCGACGGCCAGCACCTCGTCCATGATCATGATCTCGCTCGTGAGGTGCGCCGCAACGGCAAAGGCGAGCTTAACGAACATGCCAGACGAATACCTCTTTACCGGCGTGTCCAAAAACTGCCCGACCTCGGAGAACTCGACGATCTGTTCCATACGCTCGTCGATCTGCGCGCCGGTCATGCCAAGGATCGCGCCGTTCATGTATATGTTTTCGCGGCCGGTCATCTCGCGATGAAAGCCCGTTCCCACCTCCAGCATGGACGACACGCGCCCCCACAGCTCGATCCGTCCCTCCGTTGGCGCGGTTATGCGACAGAGCAGCTTGAGCAGCGTGGACTTTCCCGCGCCGTTTACGCCCACGATGCCCACGCGCTCTCCGCGCCGGACCTCGAGGCTCACGTTGCGAAGCGCCCAGAACTCCTCGCCTATGGCGCGATCGTCTCCCAGGCGCCGATTGGGATCCTGCTTGCCCTGGCGGCGTGCCCACCACGTCTGCAATTCGTGCTGGAGCGTACGGCCGCCCATTTCGCCCAGACGATATCGTTTGCCAACGTCCGTCACGCGGATGACAAGCGGGGGTTTCGGCGACAATTCTTCGCGTTCTGCCATATCGCCCCCTACACCGTGTCCACAAACGTGCGCTCGACGCGGTTGAACACCGCCACGCCCAGCAGCACGACGGCTAGCGTTACAGCCCACGACCATGCAAGCGCCGCGACGGGTACCCCGCCCACGCCGAGCAGGGCCATGCGAAGCCACTCGACCGGAGCCGTTGCGGGATTGGCGAGCACGATGGCCCGCAGAGCGTCAGGCACTTGGGAAAGCGGATACACCACAGGCGTCGCATACATCCAAAGCGTGACTCCAAAGTCCACCAAAACCGCAAGATCGCGATAGCGCGTGGTTGCGCTCGACACCACAATGCCACAGCCCATACCCAAAAGGCCCAGCTGCAGCACCGCCAACGGCACGAGCGGCCATAGCTCCCACCTAGGCGCCACCACACCGTGCACCGCGTACCACGCGATCAGCACGAGCACCAGCACAAGCTGAATCGCAAGCCGCACGAAGGCTCCCAATACCGTGGAGACCGGTGCCGCGAGCCGCGGAAACCATACCTTGGAGAAGACCCCCGCGTTGTCCACAAACGTCGTCGCACACCTGCCCACGCACGCAGCGAAGCACGTCCAAGCCGCCGTTCCCAACAGGTAGAACAGCAGCTGCGGAACGCCTTCCGTAGAAAGCCCGGCTATGCGACCAAACAAGATCACGTATGCCATGCTCGTGAGCAGCGGACTCACGACAAGCCACAAAGGACCAAGGATCGTCTGCTTGTACGTAACGACAAACGATCTGCGCGTTAGCAACCACACCAGCTCACGATATCGCCACAGTTCGCCGAGCCGTAGGTCGAATGCACCCACGTGGGAGTCTATGAGCACGTAGTCGTTCCTCTGCATGCGACGCTCTCCCTTCCGCCAGCAAGCACCCGCAGCTGTATCCCCACCACCTTGCGGCTCACGGTGGCCGCTTTCCAAAGACGATATGGATACACCAGCGGCACGGCGAGCGCATGTCTAAAGAACGCAGGGTATGCGATCCTGAGCGCCGATACCGGTGGGAACAGACGCTGGCCGAGGTAGCGAATCGTGCCCACGACCCCGCCTCCGCCTTCTTCGACCTGATTGCGCACGCCGTTCTGGATGGTTCCATACGTGCCGGATGATGCCATGTAGGCAAGCGTCCTAAGGTCGTCCTCCGTAAGCTCCTCGTCGCCAAAGAGCCGCAGCGCCAGCTCGCGATTCGATTCCTCAAAGTCGCCCAAACCGAGTTCGTACGCCGTGCGAACCACCCAGCTCCAGTCAATCTGCATGCCATATGCACAAAGATACACATAGGTGTCGAGCAACGAGCGCAACCCGGTGCCGGACGCAGAGAAGTGCTTGTGCTCGTGCGCGACAAGATACAGGTAGCACTCATCAACGTCCATGTGCCAGCCAAAGTCGTTGTCCTCGTCCTTGACCAGACGATCCTTTACGCCGTCGTAGAATTCCTTGAGTCGCGCGTCGCTCGTTGGTCCAAAAAGCGCACGATGCATCTCTAAGTTCGTGACCGGACGCTTGTAGTACACGTCGTGCACACCCGCATCGTAATGCTCGCACGTAAATCCGAGCCGGAGCATGACCTTACGCACGTCGGCGGCACGCGTGGCATCAAAGAGCACGTCGAAGTCCGCCATCTGCCGCATGCCGAACGCAGGATACAAATCCCTTACCACCGCACCCTTAAGGGGGCAGTACCATATGCCCTCGCGCTCGAGCTCTTTGCGCGCCAGCTCCCAATCCGACTGAAGCTGGGCCACGCGCCAGATGCCGCGCGCGGCCTCCTCATGCGTTCGGTCATCTCCAAAGCCAGCCGCATCGAGTGCCACGCCCACGCATGAAGCAAGCGAGTGCGACTGCGCGAAGTCCATCAGCGCGGCTCTGTCGACCCCAAGTAGGCGCGAAGCGTCAGCCACCTGCTGGCGTACGGCGCAGCCGCAAAGATAGGCCACCGCACGTGGTATTTCCAGAACGCCGCCCTTCGCCAGAGTATCGCTTTCCATGTTGCGAACCGCCTTCGCTACGCTCGCTCAACAAACGTTAACAAGCTCGTTATTTTATCAGATACGTCGCTCAGCATCGCCGCCGAGCAAAGATGGCCGATTGGGGCTAGGCCCCAATCGGCCACTTTTGCGCTCGCATCGCACCACCGGACTGGCCGTTTGGGGCGATGGCCGAT
>JAGCBF010000003.1 GCA_017652285.1 Atopobiaceae bacterium | reverse complement strand
GGCAAGCCGCGCGAGCCCCCGAGGCTTCTTGTGTTGTTCTTAGGAGTAAACTGGTCAAGGGTAACCAAGAGGGGAGCCTGGCTTTGCATCCCTGCACGCGCGCGGAAGGTGCTCTGACATACGATGAGAAGGCTCGAGGAAAACGTGAGCACGGGTGGAAAGCTCCTGCGCTGTGGTTACACGACTGGTACGTGCGCTGCCGCTGCGACGCGTGCCGCAGCCGAGCTGCTGTTGGGTCGAGCCGTGCCGTCCGTTGTTGCCGTGGAGACGCCTGCGGGCATGACCGTACTGGTGGACGTGGAGGAGTCCGAGCGTGGCAAGGACTGGGCGCGGTGCGCAGTGCAAAAGGACGCGGGAGACGACCCAGACGTGACCGACGGCATCATGGTGCATGCCACGGTGCGCTTGTCTGACGAGCCAGGCATTGCGGTGGACGGCGGCGTGGGCGTTGGCCGTGTGACCAAGCCGGGGCTGGACCAGCCAGTGGGCGCTGCGGCGATAAACTCCGTACCTCGTCAGATGATAATGACGGAGGCACGAGAGGCGGCCGAGGCCTACGGCCGTGCAGGGGGGTTGTCGGTGTGCATCGACATCCCCGCCGGGGTGGAGCTGGCGGCACGCACGTTCAATCCGCGGCTTGGCATAGAGGGAGGCATTTCCGTGCTGGGAACCTCGGGCATCGTGCGGCCCATGAGCGAGGATGCGTTGATCGCGTCAATCAAGCTGGAGTTGGGCGTCCTACGCGCGTCTGGCGCGAACCACGTGCTGGTGGTGCCGGGAAACTACGGGCGCGACTTTGCCCAACGCAACTTGGGCCTTGACGTGAGCCATGCGGTGTCGTGTTCCAACTACCTGGGAGCGACCATCGACGAGGCTTCTAGGCTGGGCTTCTCTCACATGCTTTTGGTGGGGCATGTGGGCAAGCTGGTAAAGGTGGCAGCTGGCATCATGAACACGCATTCGCGCGTGGCGGATGGCCGAGCGGAGGTGATGGCGGCACACGCGGCGCTTGCTGGCGCATCACGCGAGGTGGTGGTCGCGATCATGGAGGCTCCGACGACCGACGCCATGATCGATGTGCTCGCGAACGCCGGCTTGTTGGGCCAGGCGATGGAATCGATAATGGCTCGCATGGCTCAGGTGCTTTCGCAGCGTGCCGGCGATGCCCTGAAGGTCGACGCCATCGTGTTTAGCAATACGCACGGCGTGCTGGGTAGAACGGGTTTTTGGCCGAAAGGGGCCTAGCCCCAATCGGCCAAAACGGCCCGTGCAGGCCAGCAGGGCGGGCCAAAGTGGCCGAAAGGGGCCTAGCCCCAATCGGCCAATCTTAAATGGACACTTCACAATAACGAACAGATGTGCTAGTATAACCACACGACAGTTCGTGTTTAAGGAGGATTCATGATTCTTCCGCTCAGGCATACTATGCGGTTCTTCAAGCTGTTCAACCTTCTGTGCGCCTTTGTGCACAGAAGGCTTCACGTTGTGACGGACGCCGAGTTCTTTACCGGAGAGCCGCCGCACGGCGTATCGGAGCGGGGCGAGCGGCTTACCATCGACGCGATGTGGGAGGACATCGGCATCGTGAGCGAATACGTGCAGGAGAACCCCGACGGGCTGTCCGCGTCCGACCTCGCCACGGTCCAAAGCTGGACGAATGCATACGACTGCATTGCCTACGTCGCACGCTGTGACGACGGAAAGGTCCGCTTTTTTGTGGATGGCTACGTCGTCGACGTATGCGGCATGTCGCTGGACATCGGTTCGGCGCTTCCAACGCTACCGATCCTTACGCATACCACGCTCTTGCCGTACGAAGATTACGTGGTGTACGACACCAAGCTGGAGCAGTTGCCCGTCGAGCCCTCTCCAAAACTATTGAAGGCACTGGACGAGGACATGCGCAAAGCCTTCCGCGAGGGCAGGGTCATACGGACTGGTCAGGAGTTCCTCGACATCACGCCCGTCATGAAGCGACAGAGGGAAGAGTCCGAACTCGAGCGGTTTAGGCACGACATGGAAATGGCGGAGCGTGCTCAGGGCGAGCTGGAGGGCCAGCATCGTGGTGCGCTGGCAGGGCTCGTGGGAAAGGAGCGTGACGAGGCAATTCGGCGTCATACGCACGAGCTGATCACAAAAGACGACAAACGCGCTGCCAAGCTCATCGCGCACTACCTTGACTACTGCTTGTCGGGCGAGCCGGTGTTCAGTTTGCATGAGATTGTGGAGAGGTACGTGCGCGACTCGTACGCGCTGATCCGGGAGAAAGCAGACTCGATTGAAAGGGACTATGAGGGACGGGGAGAATTACCTTCGGACGTCAAGGAGCGCCTGAAAGCGCTCAAAAGCAAGTTCGATAACGAGGAGCTTACGACATTTCTTATCGATGAGAGTGTTAAGGAATTCCTCGACCCGTCTGAGTTGCAAGCCATCATTGATGGTCTGTCGAAACCTCAGATCGAGCACATGCGCAAGTTGGCCGAAGACGGCGGCTACCGCACGTTCTTGGACGATCCCTTGCCACCTGTGGAAGAGATCCCGGAGTTCGTGGAAGGTATGTGCTACCTGTTCTACACCGACGGCACGTTCCATGTGGTGATGCCGCGCGAGGTCGTGCCCCTTGCTCGCGAACTCGATTGGGATGCGGCCCTTGCGCGCGAGCGGTATATGCGCAGGTTGTCGACGTTTTTCGATTGCATTACGGACTTGCGTGGGATCGTGGAGGTCGATGCCGCGATCGACGAGTTCTTACGCAACTTCGACGACGGGAGCCATTCGGCAGACGAGGTGTACGAGACGCTGCTGGATTGCTTGGAGAACGACGAGGTGGATTCGTCGCTGGTACAGACGGACAAGAGCTTGTATCTGCTGCACTACGAGTTGTTTGTGATGTATCAGGACTACAGGGGAGAAGACCGCAATACCGACAAGTATTTGGTGGAGGGACCCTTGACCGACATGTGCGAGGGACTCATACGCATCCAGAGCAGCAAGGAGCCCAGACCCGTGACGGAGGAGATGCTGGAATGCGGGTCTGGTTTCGCGTGGAGGCGGGCGCAGCAACCTGCGCTGGCGATGCGAGCCTTTTTGGACGAGCACGTGCCGGACGGCGCGGATGACTACGCCTTTGCAGACGGGGTAATGGAGGAGCTCATTACAGAGCAGATGTTTGGCATCGGAGAGGACAGCGTGGACTTCTTCTTCCAGATGCTTGATGCATTTGGCTTCATTCCGGAAGAGTGTCAGCTGCAAACGCTGCTGACGCTGTGGCAAAACATGTGCAACGGGCTTCCGATATGGCCCAACAACGGCTGGGCTCCCAACGAGATAAGAAACCATGTGCAAGATGGTCAAAAAACCAGCGGACGTAGAGTGTTCTACAACCCGGATGGCTCTGTTATGAAAGTTGGTCGCAACGACCCATGTCCCTGTGGCTCGGGCAAAAAGTACAAGCGGTGTTGCGGACGGTGACGTTGCATTGCGTTGGGGGTCGCCCCTAGGTCGCACGAAAGAGGAAAGGGCGGGGAGCATGATCTACTTTGTGGGAGCGGGGCCTGGTGCTCCCGACCTCATCACCGTGCGCGGGGCGCGGCTCTTGGCCGAGGCCGACGTGGTGGTCTATGCTGGCTCGCTGGTGAACCCCGAGCTCTTGGAGCTGTGCAAGGCGGGTTGTGAGGTCCATGACTCGTCGGGCATGACGCTAGAACAGATCGTTGCCGTGTTGGTCGCGGCGGACGCATGCGGGAAGACGTGCGTGCGGCTGCATACGGGAGACCCGGCGCTCTATGGCGCGCATGGCGAGCAGATGGAGGAGCTTGACGCGCGAGACATAGCGTACGAGGTGGTGCCGGGCGTGTCGTCGCTGTTTGGTGCGACGGCGGCGTTGCGGGCGGAGCTGACGGTGCCTGGGGTGTCGCAGTCCGTCATCATCACGCGCATGGAGGGGCGCACGCCCGTGCCCGAGCGCGAGCGTCTGCGGGGCATGGCCGCGCATGGATGTGCCTTAGTGCTGTTCTTGTCGGCGGGGTTGCTGGAGGGTGCCCAGCATGAGCTGCTACAAGGCGGGTACGACCCCTCGACCCCAGCGGCCCTCGTGGTGCGCGCGTCTTGGCCGGACGAGGCGGTGCATCGTTGCACGGTGTCCACGCTGGCGGCATGCGCGCGCGAGCATGACGTGACAAGGACGGCGCTGGTGCTGGTGGGGGAGTTCCTCGATGCGCGGGGCGAACGGTCGCGCCTGTACGACGCGGGCTTCTCGCATGGGTTCAGGGGGACGACTGCCGAGGAAGACGACAGGAGTGGGAAGGGACGTGTCTTGTCATGCTGATCTGCGCCGCGGCGTTCACAAGGCGTGGGCTTGCGCTTGCCCGGCGCCTGGCCGAGGGCTTGTCGCCAGACGGTGACAAGGTCGAGCTTGCGGCTCCCGCGCGCTTGGCAGACGAGGCCGTCTCCGCCGACGTATGCGCCATGGACGACCTGACGTCGTGGGCCGCGGACGCGTTTGTTCGTGCAGACGCGTTGGTGTTCGTAGGTGCGTGCGGCATCGCGGTGCGCGCGATCGCGCCGCACGTGCGCGACAAGTTCGCCGACCCGGCGGTGGTGTGCGTGGATGAGAGCGCTGCCTACGCGATTCCGCTGCTCAGCGGGCATGTGGGCGGTGCGAACGACCTAGCGCGTCGCATTGCGGGGCTTTGTGGCGCGCGGGCTGCCGTCACCACGGCGACGGACGTCAACGGCGTGTTTGCCGTGGACGAGTGGGCGCGCACGCATGGCCTGGCGATCGTGGAGCGCGCCCTTGCCAAGGAAGTATCGGCAACGTTGCTCGAAGGCGGGTCGGTGGGGCTGGCGCTCGATGCCGACGCGGCGGCGTACGCGCCGTTTGACGGTCAGCTGCCCCAGGGCCTTGTCGATGGCGCCGACGCCGAGTCGTGCGAGCTCGGAATCGCGGTGACGCTTGACGCGACCACGCGGCCCTTCGCACGCACGTTGCACGTGGTGCCGCGCGTGGTCACGGTGGGCGTTGGCTGCAAGCGTGGTACCAGCGCAGATGCGATTCTGCATGCGGTGGACGCATGTCTGGAGCAAGCGGGGGTGATGTCGCAGGCCGTGCGTGCGCTCGCAAGCATCGACGTCAAGAGGGACGAGGAGGGCTTGCATGCGGCGGCAGCGGATCGTGGCTGGGAGCTGCGGTTCCATAGCGCAGAGGCACTCGCCGCCGTTCCAGGCGACTATAGCTCGTCGGCATTCGTGCTGCGAACGGTCGGGGTCGACAACGTGTGCGAGCGAGCCGCCTGCGCGCATGGCGAGGAGCTGCTGCAGCGTCGTGTTGCCAAAGACGGCGTCACCGTTGCCTTGGCAAAGGCGGCGGCGCGTGTTCCCGACCCTCCACATGCCCTCACCTGCGTAGGGCTCGGGCCAGGCGGGGCAGACGGGATGACGCTGCAGGCTCACAAGGCGCTGCGGCGCGCCGAGGTCATCGTGGGCTACACCACCTACGTCGACCTTGTCCGCGAGGCATACCCGCAGGCGGAGTTCGTGACCACGCCCATGCGCAAGGAGGTGGAGCGGTGTCGGCTGGCGTTGGAGCGGGCAGCGGCCGGTAAGCGCGTGGCGGTCGTCTGTTCGGGAGACCCAGGCGTCTACGGTATGGCTGGCCTGCTCTTCGAGCTGGCGTCGGAATACCCTGGCGTGAGCGTCGAGGTCGTGCCCGGCGTGACGGCGGCCAATGGCGGAGCGGCGTTGCTCGGTGCGCCTCTCATGCACGACTGGTGCTGCATATCGCTCTCCGACCTCATGACGCCGTGGGACGCCATAGAGAAGCGCCTGAGGGCGGCCGCTCAGGCGGACCTTTGCGTCTGCCTGTACAACCCGGGGTCACGAGGGCGCGCGGACCATTTGCGCCGCGCGTGCGACGTCCTGCTGGAGCGACGGGACCCCGACACGGTGTGTGGGATCGCGCGCAAGATCGGTCGCGAGGGCGAGTCATGCGAGGTGTTGTCACTCGCGGACCTGCGCGAAGCAAAGGTGGACATGCTGACCTGCGTGTTTGTCGGCAACAGCCAAACGCGCGCGATTGATGGCCGCATGGTCACGCCCCGAGGCTACGACCTGGGGCAAACGCCGACATCGTCGCCTCGCCCGAAGCAAGAGGGCTTCTCTTTGGCGCCCAAAGACGCCCCGCGTACGCAGGTGCTGGTGTTTGGCGGGACTGCGGAGGGTCGACAGCTGGTGGAATGGCTCGACGCGCGCGGCACGTGCGACGTGGTCGTGTGCACGGCAACGGACTACGGCGCGAGCTTGGTGGCGGGTGGCAAGCGCGTCGTGCCGGTGAGGGGCCCGCTTTCGGACGATCAAAAGCGGGACCTCATGCAGGCCCACGACTTCGCATGCGTCGTGGACGCGACACATCCCTACGCACGGCACATCTCCGCGAGTATCGACGAGCTCGCTCGGGCGTACGACAAGGACGTGGTGCGCATCGAGCGAGAGGCGCCGCCGTCGCACGACGCGAGCGCAGATACCAGGACATGGATAGGCGTGGCCGATGCGGCGGAGGCGGCGCGCCATGTGGCAGCGACCGACGGCAACGTGCTGCTCACCACGGGCACCAAGGACCTGGCGACGTTTGTGACGGCCATGCCGGACTACGCGCAGCGGCTGTACGTGCGCGTCCTCCCCGTCCAGACGTCGCTTGACCACGTCGCTAAGCTGGGCATTCCCGTCGCGCACGTCGTCGCCATGCAGGGGCCGTTCTCGGCCGAGCTCAACGTGGCGCTGATTCGTGCGCTCGACATCGCGTGCATGGTGACCAAGCAATCCGGTCCAACGGGCGGCTTTGACCAAAAGGTGAGTGCGGCGCAGGCGTGTGGCATCGAGCTGGTGGCGATCGAGCGCCCGCCATCGCGGGGCGGGGTGTCGTTGCAGGCGGCAAAGACGCTGTTGGAGGAACGCTATGGTCTGTAAGGTGTTCGTGCTGGGCATGGGGATGGGCAATCCCGCAACGCTCACGGACGAGGCGCGAGACGCGCTGGCGCAAAGCACGCTGGTCGTCGGCTCCTCGCGTCTGCTCGAATCGCTGCGCGGATTCGCATGGCAAGGCGGCCGTTCCGCACGCAAGGTCGCGCTCGTGCGCGCGGAGGACATCGCGCGCGAGCTGCATGCGGCCAACGACGAGGTCGCCAGCGTGGTGATGAGCGGCGACGTGGGGTTTTACAGCGGCGCGACGCGGCTGTACGAGCTCGTCGCGGACCTGGACGTGCATGCGATCCCGGGCATCTCGTCGCTGTCATATCTTTGCGCGCGCCTGCACGAGACCTGGCAGGACGCGTACGTGGTGTCCGCGCATGGGCGCACGCACGATGCCGTCGGCGCCATCCAGTCCCATGACAAGACCTTCGTGCTGTTGGGTGGCGCGGACTCTGTGGCGGACGTGTGCCGGCAGCTGGTCGATCGCGGGCTGGGATCCGTGCGGGTCGCGGTGGGTGAGCGCTTGTCGTACGCGGACGAACGCGTGACGCGTGGTACGGCGGCAGAGCTCGCGAACAGCTCGTTTGACCAGCTGGCGGTCCTTCTCGCATGGAACGACGCGCCGGTTCCGCAGCCGTTGGCTCCGCACCTTGCGGATGACGCCTTCGTGCGTGGCGAGGTTCCCATGACCAAGGAGGAGGTGCGCGAGCTGGCGCTTTGCAAGATGCAGGTCCGTCCGCATGACGTGGTGTGGGACGTCGGGGCGGGAACGGGGTCCGTGTCGGTCGAGGCGGCGCGCCTTGCCCATGCCGGCCAGGTGCTTGCCGTCGAGAAGAGCGAGCGGGCGCTCGAGCTCTTGCGACAGAACAAGCGGTCGTTTTGCCTGCCTCACCTGCGCGTTGTTGCAGGAGAAGCGCCCGACGCGCTCGTTGGCCTGCCCGCTCCGGACCGCGTCTTCGTGGGCGGGTCGTCGGGCAAGTTGGAACAGATTCTGCGTGCCGTCCGTGAGGCCAACCCCGTGGCGCGGGTATGCGTGAGCGCCGTCACGTTGGAGACCTTGTCTGCGGTGTTGTCGTACGTGCGGACGGCCGACCTGCAAGACGTCGACATCGTGCAGGTAAGCGTTGCCAAGGCGCAGCAGGCCGGCGCGTATCACCTCATGAGGGCGGCGAACCCGGTATGGCTTGTTACCGTTGGGTAGGCGCCCCATGCCCGCAGCTGACCTGGCGTGGACGTGGCTTGGTATAATCCCTGTGGAAAAGAGGTGTTGCGCGTGTTTGTGCAGGTACCGCGCGTGCTCATAGCGGCGACGGCGAGCGACGTGGGAAAGACGACGATCGTGTGCGGGCTGTTGCGTGCGTTTGCGAGGCGCGGCCTGCGCCTGCGTGCGTGCAAATGCGGCCCGGACTATCTGGACCCTCAGTTCCATCGTGGGGTGCTGGGCGTGCCGTCGCACAACCTCGACCTGTTCTTGTCGGATGAAGCGCAGGTAAGAGCGCTCGTTGCCCAGGGCAAAGACGCGGACCTCACGATAATCGAAGGGGCCATGGGCTACTACGACGGCATCGCGCAGAGCCACGACGCCTCTGCCTACGACGTGGCGCGGGTCACGAGCACGCCGGTGGTCTTGGTGGTGGACGCGCGCGGCAGGTCATTGTCCGTTGCGGCCGAGGTCGCAGGCTTTGCGCGTTTTAGGGAGCCGTCGTTTGTGGCGGGCGTGATCCTCAACCGTGCGTCTGCGGGCTATGCGCCAACGCTCAAGGCCATGATCGAGGAGCAGACGGGCGTTCCGGTGCTCGGCTACGTGCCGCAGCTCGAAGACGTACGTTTGGAGCGTCGGCACCTGGGCCTGGTCGCGGCAGACGAGGTCGCCGGCCTGCGGCACAAGATCGACATGCTGGCGAATGCGATGCAAGCGACCGTCAACATGGATGCGCTGGCGGCGCTTGCGCGTGGTGCGGTGCCGCTGGAGGCGACGACCCTGCCGTCGGGCCCGAACGGGCCAGAGGCGAATCGCCCGTCCATGACGGATCGCCCGACCATCGCCGTCGCCCGTGACGAGGCGTTTAGCTTTTACTACGAGGAAACGTTCGAGGCGCTCGAACGTCTGGGCGCGCGGCTGGCGTTCTTCTCGCCGTTGCGCGACAAGGACCTGCCCGTGGGCGCGCGCGGGCTATACATAGGCGGCGGGTATCCCGAGCTGCACGCGCGCGAGCTAAGCGAGAACGGCGCGATGCTCAAGGCCGTGCGCGAGGCGATTGCGGGTGGCATGCCCACGGTTGCCGAGTGCGGAGGGTTCTTGTACCTGCATCGGGAGCTGGAGGATGCCGACGGTGCGTCGTGGCCTATGGTAGGCACCCTGCCAGGGCGCGCGTACAGGACCGATCGCCTGACCCGCTTTGGCTACGTTACGCTCACGGCGCGCCGCGACGGGTTGCTCGCGCGGGCGAAGGAGTCGTTGCCCGCGCATGAGTTTCACTATTGGGAGAGCGAACGTCCGGGCGAGGCGTTTTATGCGCGCAAGCCCCAGAGCACACGCGGGTGGGACTGCGTCGTGAGCACGCCCACGCTGTATGCAGGGTTTCCCCATCTGTATTTGGCTGGCAGGCCTCAGGTCGCCAGGCGCTTTGTGGAGGCGTGTGCGTCGTTTGGGGCACGGAGCCGAGGTGCGGCCAGCCATGCGACGCCTTGCGTCGATCCCAGTAAGGCGCACTGAGCTATGTGGCATGTGATGGCGCTCATAGTCGGGTTCGTGCTTGACGCCTTGCTCGGCGATCCGTACGACATGCCGCACGTCATACGGCTCATCGGCTCGTTCATTGCGGCGGCCGAGCGCGCGCTGCGACGCGTGTTTCCGGCGACCGCGCCCGGCGAGCGCGTGGCAGGCGTCGCGCTGGTGCTGCTGGTCGCGGGCGTAAGCACGGCATGCGCGTGGGGCGTCCTCGCAGCCGCATACGGAGTGTCCGCTTGGCTGGGCTGTGCGGTCGAGTCGCTCGTGTGCTACCAGATGATCGCCGCGCGACAGCTGCGCATCGAGGCCCTGCGCGTGCGCGATGCCTTGGAGAAGGACGGGCTGGAGGCGGCGCGCACGGCCGTGTCCATGATCGTGGGGCGCGACACGCAGAACCTGGACGAGGTCGGCGTGATCCGAGCCGCCGTGGAGACCGTGGCGGAAAACGCGTCGGACGGCGTCGTCGCGCCGCTGCTGTTTATGGCCGTGGGCGGTGCGCCAGCGGGCGTGCTCTACAAGGCCGTCAACACCATGGACTCCATGGTGGGCTACAAAAACGAGCGGTACCGTCACTTTGGCACGGCGGCGGCGCGGCTCGACGACGTGCTCAACTTTGTGCCTGCGCGCGTGACGGGCGTGCTCATGTGCGTGGTGGCACCGCTGGTGGGGTTGGACGGAGCGGGTGCATGGCGCGTGTTTTGTCGTGACCGAAAGAGGCATGCGTCACCCAACTCGGCACATCCGGAGGCGGCGTGCGCGGGGGCGTTGGGCGTGCAGCTGGCCGGTCCTGCCAGCTACTTCGGCGTGGTGCACGACAAGCCCACCATCGGCGACGACCTGCGCACGCCCGTGGCGGCAGACATCACGGCGTCCACACGCCTGCTCGCGGCCACGTCGCTAGCAGCGTTCGTGCTGTCCGTGGCGCTGGCCATGATGCACGCACGCTAAGGTCGCAGCCGCAACGTCTCGCGCAATCCTTCCGCTTTGTCAAGCGAACCGCTCCCCATGCGATGTCTACGCGGCGGGATGCCTATGCGGTAACATGGCCTATGTCATTCAGCGTCTTGGAAAGGTGGTATCAAAAATGAGCTACTTTACAACAAATATAGGAGACGTGGAGGTCGCCATAATGGATGCCACTCCAGCAAAGAGCGACTCCAGAGGTACCTTCTCTTCCACTACCAGCGCAAAGGGGACTAATGCGACGCTTGGCAAAATAGAAAACGTCATAGACGGCATCGAACCCGTGTTGCGCGAGGTGGCAAAAAAGGGCTGGGAGGTGCTCAACACCGACCTCGTTCCGCCTGACGAGCTAAGCATGACTGTGGGCCTTGGCTATTCGGTAGAGGCTAACCTTTGGATGCTTGGAGGCAAAAGCAACATGACCTTTGAGGTAGAGATGAAATGGAAGCGTAAGGACAAGCCCAATCAGTAGGGTGGGCAAAGCTCGGAACGGAGAGACAACATGAACGATCTAGACGATTGGAGAGGTGCGGTTGCGCGCGTGACTGATGCCCATGATGGATTCTCTTCTTGCTGGCTCGCCTCAGACGTAGGACACATCATTACGGTGGGGCACCTGTTTGGCGAGGATAACGTTCTATTCGATAGAAAAGAAGATGCGGATGCGGACTGGGCGAATGGGTTGAAGGTGCAGTTTCCTGGTAGCTCGCCCGTCCCCGCTACGCTGCTTCGTGCTCGGGTTGATCGTGGCAAGTACCTTGACTATGCGGTGCTCAAGATTGACGCAAGCGCTATTCCGCATGGCGTGCGTCCCATACCCATTAGTACCTCGATTCCCGACGTGCGCAATATAAAGATGTATGGCTTTGGCATTGACAAGCCCGATACGCGTATGGCCGCCGTTGGGCGTTTGGAAGGTTGGTCCGAGGGTCTGAGTGGTGAGTCATGGCTAAAGGTTACCTGCGAGGATGCTGTTCAGAACGGCTATAGCGGAGCAGCTGTATACAGCGAAATGGCGCAAGGCGCAGTGGCGCTTCAAATTGAGGCGAGCGACAAAGGGCTGAACGGTGACCTTTCCAACGGTGTGTCCAACGTAAGGACAGTGGTCGCTGTTGCCATGGTTAGGATAATGCAGGACTGGCCTGCATTGGAAAAGATAGTAACTCGAAGCACGGAGCACGTGTCGCGCGTCTATAGCAATGGCTTTGTCCTAAGTCACTCACATGGCATAGTTGGTCGCCAAGACCAGGTTGACGCCATTCTCAAAATGCTCGACAAGGGACAAGCCGTTCTCGTCTATGGCGAAGGCGGCATCGGTAAAACAGAAGTGTGTCGTG
>JAGCBF010000169.1 GCA_017652285.1 Atopobiaceae bacterium | reverse complement strand
GGCCAAGGGAGAGGGGGTCGACGTCGCCCACATCCCGCCCCGAAAGTTCAAGCAGGTGGCCGAGACCTACGACGAGGGGAAGTCGGACGCCAAGGACGCCTTCATCATCGCAGACACGTCGCGGAGCCAGCCGCGCAACATCGAGCCGGTCGCAGCCAGGAGCGACGCATTGGCCGAGGTGAAGGTCGTGTCCACCGCGCGCGACGATGCAGTCCGCGAGCGCACCCGCCTCTACAACAGGCTGCACGACCTCATCTGCCAGGCGTGCCCGGCGCTCGAGGCGGTCTTCGCGAAGCAGTTGCTGCACAACGAGCTCTGATACCGCTACCATAAGAACGGCCACTTCGGCTACTCAATATTGACGACCGCGCTACCGTAAATACGACAGGCGCGCTACCGTACTTTCGCCAATCGTGCTACCGGGAATAAGCTTGCTTCCAGCAGGGCAACCGTTGGAAGGAGCGCGATTGGAAAGGAACGTCATGGGAGAGCTGAACATGTACCGCCAACTCGGCATAAGGCCGAACTTCACCGAGATCGGCAGGAGATACGGACTCGACAGGCGGACCGTCGCGAAGTACTGGAGGAACGGCGACGAGGTCGAGGACCACAGGAGGGACAAGGCAAGTGCGTTCGACGAGTTCAGGGACGTGATCGAGCAGAAAGCCTCGTTGCCCGGAGTCACGAAGAGGGCGATATACGAGTTCCTGCTCCACCGCCACCCCGATGCCGGCCTGCCGAAGTACGGGTCGTTCACGAAGTACTGCCGCAACCGGAGGATCGAATGCGCGCCGACGGCCGAGGCCGACGCGCACCCGCGCTTCGAGACGCCGCCGGGCCGCCAGCTGCAGTTCGACTGGAAGGAGGGCCTGGAGATGGTCGACGTGAACGGCGAGGTGTTCGAGTTCAACGTCTTCTCCGCCGTGCTCGGCTACTCGCGCGCCCACCGCTTCATATACTCGCGGACGCGCACCGAGGACGACCTGCTGGCCTGCCTGCTCGCGACGTTCGTCAGGTTCGGCGGGGTGCCGGAGGAGGCCATAACCGACAACATGGGCGCGCTCGTCACCTTCTCCGGGGGCAGGCGGACGAGGTCGGAGCGGGCATGGCGCTTCGCAAAGGAGGCGGGCTTCGAGCTGAAGCTCTGCAGGGTGGCCACGCCGCAGACCAAGGGCAAGGACGAGAGCGCCAACCGCTTCGTCAACAGGCTGCGCGCCTACGACCACGACTTCGAGGGCGAGCGGGGCCTGATAGACGCCATAGCCAGGATCGAGGCCCGCTCGAACTCCGAGCCCAACGAGACGACGGGGCTGCCGCCCGCGGTGCTGTTCATGAAGGAGAAGGAGCACCTGCGCCCCATAGGCAACGTGCGCCTCCTGCAGGACATGGTCGGAAACGTGAGCGTGCAGAGGGTGCCGGCGACCATGCTCGTGCGCGCCGCCGGCAGGCAGTGGTCCGTGCCGCGCGCCTGCATCGGCAAGGACGTCCACGTCATCGCCATGCCGTCCGGCCAGGTCAGGATCACCCTCGATGGCGAGACCGTCGCCGTCCACGACGCGTCGGCCGCGGCCGGCCCCATCAACTACGCCGAGGACCACTACGTCGAGGCGATGTCGGGCAAATCGTGGTTCGGCGACTCCGACATACGCGAGGCGGCGCGCGCCAACCTCGACCTCCTCGACAAGCTGGGAGGCGAGTAGCATGACGGCGCTGGGCGAATCGAGCCCCTACATGCGGGCCCAGGCCAACCTCTCCGAGCTCAAACTCGACCAGATATGCGCGGCGATGCCCGACTACATCCGCATGGTGGCCGATGGCGAGCGCGACTTCGCCCAGGCGATAGCGGAGATGACGGCGTCGGAGGTCACAGCCAGGCGCGAGAGGATCATGCGGCAGCGGATACGTTCGTCGGGATTCCCCTATGCCAAGACGCTCGCGGACTTCGACTGGTCGTTCCAGCCGAGCGTGCCGAGGGCCAAGGTGGAGGAGCTCGCGACCCTGCGGTTCATGGACGGGGCCGAGAACGTCCTGCTGGTGGGCAGCCCGGGAGTGGGAAAGACGCATCTGGCGGTCGCCATCGGCATCGAGGCGGTCAAGGCCGGCCGGGAGGTGCGCTTCACCGACTGCGCCCGCCTGGTCGACGACCTGAAGGACGCGTCTTCCCGGGGAATACTGGAGAAGAGGCTGAAGTACTACGCGCATTCCAAGCTGATGATAATCGACGAGCTGGGTTACCTCGCCATCGACGAGCAGGGGGCCAACCTCATGTTCCAGCTGATCTCCACGCGCTACGAGAAGCGCTCGACGATCATCACCACGAACGTCGGCATCGGCGGCTGGGCCAACGTGTTCGGCGACGACGTGGCGGCCAGCGCCATTGCGGACAGGGTATGCCACCACTGCACGCTCATCAAGATAACGGGAAGGTCGTACAGGCTGAAGGACCTTCCAGCAGAAAGGAGGAAAGAAGACTAGCCAAAATCGGTGAAAGAACGGTGACGCGACTGATCAATCTACGGTAACGCTGATGCGCATGAAACGGTAGCGCAATCGTCGATTCTTATATTGACTTTATCACTCAACTT
>JAGCBF010000026.1 GCA_017652285.1 Atopobiaceae bacterium | reverse complement strand
GGTCACCTTGCCGCCGCCCGGGTTGCCCGCGGTGCTCGCGACGTTGGCCTTGTTGCCGTAGGTCCAGCTCTTGAGGGTGACCTTGGGGCTGATGGGCGCCTTGGCGATCGTGACCTTGACGCTCTCCGCCTTGGTGTCGAAGTGCTTCTTGTCTCCGGCCACCTTGTAGTACACGGTGTACTCGCCCGCGCCGGTCGCGGTCGGGACCGCGGCGTCGAATCTCGTGCCGTCTAGGCTGTAGGCCATCTCGCCACCCGTGGCCTCGCCGGGCTCGACGAGCGCCTGGGCGGAGCCGGTGTAGGTGAGCTGCTTGGCCGCGGGGGCCTTGGTCACCTGGGCGTCCTGCAACCCAACGAGGCTCGCGAGTACCGCATACATACGCTCGGCGATTTCCTTGTGGCCCTGTGCGTCCGGATGAGGATCCGAATCGTTTCCTGTGGAGATGCCCCACACGTCCACGAAGGCGGCGCCGTACTTGTCTGCGAGGGCCTTGGTCAACTCGTTGAGCTTGAGCATCTGCGGCTCAACGTTATCGGCCGCAAACTGGTTGACGATGCTCGTGGCCTTGCTCTTAAGGATCTCCTTGAACATGTCAAGGCTCACGAGCGACTGGCCTTCGAGGATATCGGACTCGGTGGTAAGGATGATCTCGCCGTCTCCTTCGACCTCGTTCACACCTTCCGAAAGCGCCTGGCAAAGGACTTCTTCCGGCTGCTCGTCTTGCGACTCGCACAAAAGCAGCGCGGAATTGTTAAGGTTCTCGCAAATTAGGTCCTCGATCTTGTCCAACAGGCACTTTTCTTCGTCTCCCGTAGCCTGGTAGGGATTGAACATTCCCACCAGCGCAATGTTTGCGTTCGGGTTCTTTTCTTTGGTGGCCAGAACGACGCCCTCCAGCTGGTTGACCGCGTTCTGCACATACGTATCGGCGTTCTGACCCACTTGCATCAGGTACTCCGACGCTTCGACCAGGCTCGAATAGGTGATCTTGTCCTTATTCTGCGACAAGGTCATATAGCCGGCACCAAGAGCGGTCTCGGCGCTCTCGCCAAAGAGCGTAAGCATGAGCGAGAGGGCGCTGGCCTGAAGAATTGGGTTCTCGTTGAAGAACATGGGAACCAAAACGGCCATCACGATGTCGTTTCCGCCAAGCTCGATGCTCACGAGGTCGGCATCGGGAATATATTGATCATAGATGTTGTGGTAGTTAAGCAGAGCAGCGCTCGCACCTTTACCTATGAATCCCTCCAGGATCATCTCGGCCACTTCGCCCTTGCACGTCTCGCGGATGGTCTTCTCGATGTCCTGCGCCCTATAGGCCGTGGCCGCAAGGTTCGTAGACTGCGTGGTAAAGCCCTTTTCTTGACCCAGCGGCTTGATCATCTCGCCAAACACCATGGGGTAGGCGTCCATTATGGGATCGGCAATGAGCGCTTCCGTAAGAATCAGGGCCTTATCCATACTCGTGCCCTCTATCTTGTGGCCCAATCCGTATCCGGCGGTGACGCTGTCGCCTAACGCGACATAGCTGTAGACCTTATCCTGTGCCGCCTCCGCAAAAGCTTCATGCGGTATCGTGCACACGACAAGCACCACGGCAAGTAACATGGACAACAATCTTTTTAGTTTCATGCAGCTCCTCCTTTTGTTCGTATGCGGCATGACTGGCCGTACAGCCATACCGCATAAATGCAACCAAACATGACCCCCCTGTGCAATGGTCATTCTTTGCATTTGTCAAAAAAACTTATGCACAAGATGGGGCTTTCCGCCACGCCTAATACTGGTAGTGGATAATACCGACCTTTCTGCGCGTGGTCGTTCCGTCCTCAGAATAGTCTACCATGTAGTGATGCTTTTCGTCGCACGGGGCCGTATAGCCCTTGTAGTCGTGCGTGAGGAACAGGTAGTCGCGCTTGCTGGTGACCTCGCCGAGCGGGAACTCCTGATAGAACTTGACTGCGTCCAGCTTGTACTTTCTGCAGAAGTAGTCCACCAGCTCGCCCTTGGGCGTCTTGCAGTTCGGGTCCAAGATGATCTGGCCCACCACGTCGTGGCCGCCACATTCGTTTTTGAACGCCGTGATCTCCCATTCCAAAATGGGGTCCGCCTCGTCCAGCGAGTACTCGATAAGGAAGAGGTATACGCGGTTGCCGTCCTCGTCGATGTAGGAGTCGGATTCCCGTCCCATGATGTTGTAGGATCCGTCCGCATGGCGCAGGGCGATGTCGCCCGTGATTCCCCACTTAACGCCGTTCTCGTCCACATACCAGCGCGCCGCCGTGGCCTCTGGGTTGTCCAGGTAGCGGTCGGCCGCCGCCGGACTGGTGGCATGGAGGTTGGCCAGCACCTCGTTTTCCGTGACCACGTTGCCGTCGTCGTCCACAAGCTTGATCTTGACGTGGGGCTCCAGCGGGAGTCCGGTCTCGTTGGTCTTGGTCTTCTCGTCCATGAAGTACGTGACCAAGGTGACGCCGCCCTCCTCGCTGGCGCCTCCGCCCAGCGAGTAGCGGATCTTGCAGCCGTTGGCGCGCAGCCAGTTGTCGACCTTCTTGACGGCGCTCTTTGTGATGGGTTCGCCGCCAGACCCCGGACGCGTGAGGTGCTTGAGCGCCTCTGGTCCCATCACTCCCTGCTTTACGGCCTTCATGTAAAAGCTGGCCGTCGCCACCACGCAGTTGGCCTTTGTCGCCGCAAGGTCGCGCGCGAACGTGTTGCTGTTGTAGATGGGCTGCGGCATCAGGATGCCACCACGCGCCAAGGGCATAAACGTGCAGACGCGCTCCCCCGTCATGTGCGTAAGGGGGATGCACTGGAAGTTGCGCTCGCCAACCACGTTTTGGGTGTCGAGGCCCGCGTGCATCTCCAAATACGCGTTGAGCGAGACCTCTTTGTAGACGACGCACTTGGGATTGCCCGTGGTGCCGCTGGTATAGTAATAACTGGTATCGCGATCGAGGTCCGTCGGTCCGTAGGGCAGCGGTAGGTCGCTCTTGGCGCCGGCTTGCTTGAGGTCCTCCAGCCTTATGAACTCCACTCCCTGGATCTTGTCAAGATTCATGAGGCATTCGGTGATCTGCTGGATGTCGAAGACCTCCTGCATCTTCTTCGGCATCTCGGAGGTGTCCATAAAGAGGCCCTTTCGGTTCTCCGGCAGGTAATCGTCAAGGCTCATGAGGATCACCTTGTCGATGTTTCCCTCCTCCAGATGGTCGACGAAATACGGCAGGAAGGCATCGAGCGTCACGATGATGGACGAGTTCTTGTCGCGGGTGTAGGTTAGGAAATCGTGCTTAAGGTTGAGGAAGTTCACGTTGTTGCTGATGGCCTCCAAAAAGTCGACCGCGAACAACAGCAACGTGTTCTCCACGCTTACCGGCATGCAGAGGGTGACGACGTCGCCCTTTTGCACGCCAGCCATCATGAGTCCCCGGGCGTAGGCGTCGCGCAAGGCCGGAAGCTCGCCGTAGGTGATGTGCGTTCCGAAGTAGTTGATTGCGTCGCCATCCAGGTTGTCCTGGTTGAACGTCATGATGTTGTCGAAGATGTTCATGTTGTATACGGGAAGACCGTTGATATTGCGAACGATCTTTGCCCAAGGCGGAAACTTTCGAACGATTTTGCTCGTATTCAGACCGGTAACTTTGCTCATGCCCACCCCTCCCCAGTCATTGCTATACTATTTTATATAAAGACTTCTAATTTAGATGTCTTTCCATTATTATACACAGTTGGCAAACTGAGTCAATGTGCTACACATGCCACCCATGTTGTTATATCATCATTTTGTGATAGTCTCGATAAGACCTTCGCTCGGCAGCCACACGGTGCCTGGTGACGATTGGCCAAGCGGCGCGTTGCGCTACACTAACGCCATGCAGCACAAGCAGAAAGAAGGACGACATGGAGACAAACGTACTACCAAGCGCGCTGTTGAACGCCGCAACTGCGATTCTTGCCCTCTACTCCTGGCTCAGCCTCATGTTTAGCTGGGGAAAGAGCAGCGGGCTTCTTGCCGACCGGGGGCTGAGGAGCCTGAGGTACTTTACCGTGCAATCCAACCTCTTCTCGGGTGCCGTGTCCCTTGCGTGCGTCGTTGCGTACCTCGTGCTCGGATCCGCTCTGCCTTCGTGGCTGCTTGTCCTCAAGCTCGTCGCGACCACCGCCGTCATGCTGACCTGCATCGTCGTGATTCTGGTGCTGGTGCCGGCGTACGACCTTAAGTCCATGTACATGGGCAGCAACTTGTGGATGCATTTGATCCTTCCCCTTATGGCCGCCCTCGACTGCTGCCTCTTTCAACCCGTGGGAACCCTGCCCTGGCAGACGACGTTCTTGTCGATTTTGCCGAGCGCGCTCTATGGCATAGGGTATTTGCGCAACATCTTGATCCATGGCGCGGAAGAGAACGGCGTGGTCTATGACTTCTACCACTTCCTGCGGTGGGGAAGCAACAAGCTTGCCATTATTGCACTGGTCGCGTTCGCGAGCACGTGGGGCATATCGTTGTTGCTGCATACCGCAAGCCGTCTCCTTTATCACGGCTAGTGCCGAGCGCCACGGCATTTTGTCATCGTCTGCCGTTCGCCAAGTCAGCGCAAGCGTCAGGGCGGCTTGTGCGCGCGGTCGCGTGTTTATGCTTTAAACTAAATAGTAAGCCCGTAGTGGGACACATCCAACGTAAGGAAGACAACATGCTCACCATAAACAAAGCGCAGGCTGGCACAACACTGACCGTATCGCTGGCAGGTCGGCTCGATACCACCACGGCAAAGCAGTTCCACAGCGAGGTAAACGATCATCTGGAAGGCGTGACTGACCTCGTGCTTGACTGCAAGGACCTGGATTACATTTCGAGCGCAGGGCTTCGCGAGTTTCTTGGGGCATGCAAGACCGTGAGCGAAAACGGAACGCACGTCATCAAGAACTGCAACGACAACGTTTTGGGCGTGTTCAAGATCACCAAGCTCGGCGGCATTCTTAACATCGAATAAGGCAGGCACAGTGGCCCACGAACAGGATTCGTGGGCCTTTTTATAGGAAGAACAATTAGGAAGGACGATGGCCCATGGATTTATCCCCACTTGCTAAAGTTCCGTATTTTATGGACGCGTTCACTAAGTGGACGGTCGAGATGCCCGATTCGCGCATGCTCGTTGACGACCAGTACTATAAGGGCTGGACACGCGCGCGCGTAGACAGGGCCTCCGCCCGCGTGTATGGCTACCTTAAGCAGCACGGCATTGGGCGCGAGGACTTTGTCATGATCTGCCTGCCGCGCGGCGTCTTTCCCATCATCGCCATGATAGGCGTGTGGAAGGCCGGCGCCGCGTTCGTGGCCGTGGAAGACACCTACGCGCCCGAGCGCATAGAGTTCATTCGCAACGACTGCGGCTGCAAGCTCACCATCGACGCCAACCTCATGCAAAAGATCATGAACGAGCAGGAGCCCTTGGAGGGCTACGAGCGTGCCGACGATCACGACGCCTGCTTTGCCGTATACACCTCTGGTTCCACCGGCCGCCCCAAGGGCGTGCTGCACGAATACGGCGACATCAAGCTCGACGCCATTGCCGGCAACGTGCAGATCGAGCCCGGCGCACGCGGAGCGCTTATCGCGCCGCTCAACTTCGTGGTGTCCATCAAGTCGCTTACGGGCGTGATGTATGCGCCGTGCTGCTTCTACATCGTCCCGCTTTCCACCGTAAAGAACCCGCGCAAGCTGCTGCAGTACTACATCGAAAACAAGATCGTGATCTCGTACCTCTCCCCCTCCCTTATCCGCGCGGTGGGAGGCGACCTGGGACCGTATCTTAAGATCGTGCACACGGGATCCGAGCCCGCAAACGGCATAAGCCTTGACGGCATAAAGCTGGTAAACAACTACGCCATGAGCGAGGGCGCCTTTACGCTGTGTCAGTTCGAGATCGACAAGCCCTACGACGAGTGCCCCGTGGGCAAGCCCAACACGCCCATCATCCAGATTCGCCTGGTAGACGAGGACGGCAACGACGTGCCCCAGGGCGAGACGGGCGAGATCATATTCGAGAACCCCTTCTTCCGCCATTACATCAACCTGCCCGAGCAGACGGCCGAGGCGCTGCGCGACGGCTGGTACCACACCGGCGACCTGGGCCGCATGCTGCCCGACGGCAACCTGGTGCTTGTCGGCCGCGCCAACGACATGATCAAGATCGACGGCAACCGCATCGAGCCGGCCGAGATCGAGGCCGCGTTCAAGCGCGTCACCGGCAAGGAGTGGGCGGCGGCCAAGGGCTTCGAGAAGCCCGACCAGTCGTTCGTGTGCGTGTACTACCTGGGCGAACTCGAGCAGAGCGAGGACGAGATCCGCAAGGCCATGGAACAGTCCGTGCCCTACTACATGATCCCGGCCTTCTTCATGCAGATCAAGGAGCCGCCGCTGCTCCCCAACGGCAAGCTCGCACGCAAGGAGCTCCCCGACCCGCGCGCGACGATCGAGCGCGGCGAGTACGTTGCCCCGCGCACCGAGTTCGAGGCGGCGCTGTGCAAGGCGTTCGAGAGCGCGCTGGGCATCGACAACATCAGCGTGACCGAGGACTTCTACACCTTGGGCGGCAGCTCCGTCGCGGCCATGAAGGTGCTGAGCATCATGAACCTGGACGACCTGTCTGCGGTCGACATCTTCCAGGGTCGCACGGTAGAGAAGATCGCCGAGCTCTACGCCGAGAAGGCCGAGGCGACGGCGTCCGACGTATCTGAGTACGACAAGGAGATGGAGGCGCGCAAGCATCCGCACGAGCTGGTTCCCACTCACCGAAGCGTCATCGACTACCAGCTGTTTACGCCCACGGCGCCCATGTGGATCTTCCCCTTCCTCTTCTCGTTTGGTCCCGACGCGGACGCGAATCGCGTTTTGGAAGCGGCGCGCATGGTCACGATCAACCACCCGATCTTCTCTACGATCTACGAGTTCAACGAGGACTTTGACCTGCAGCAACGCTACGATCCCATGCGGCGCGTGCGCGTGGGCATAGAGTACATGACCGACGCCGAGTTCGAGGCGCAGCGCGACAACCTCATCGAGCCCTTCGACGTCCTCGGCAGCCCCATGATCCGCATTCGCATCATCAAGACCGACTCCAACTGCTATGCGCTCATCGTGTTCCACCACATCATCATGGACGGCATGAGCATGCAGATCGTGTTCCAGAGCTTTGCGCGCGCCTACATGGGACAGCCGCTTGAGCTGGACACGTACTACTCCTACCTGGAGGACGAGGAGCGCCTGCGCTCGAGCGCCGCGTTCCGCAAGGCGTACGACTACTACATGGAGAACTACGAGAACGTCGATTGGTGCAAGATCATCGAGCCCGACAAGCAGGAGCCCGGCAACGTCAACAAGCGGGTGGTCATCCCCACCAACATGACGCCGGAAAACCTTACGGCGCTCGAGCAGAACTGCGACATCACCCGCAGCGGGTTCTTGACCGCCATCGCGACGCTCGCGTTGGCCAAGATGTCGGGCAAGCGCGACGTCATGACGCAGTTCGCCTTCCACAACCGTGTTACCAAGCGCAAGCAGAGCGCGGGCGGCTTCCTGGCGCTGCTGTTGCCGCTGGGTGTGCGGCTGGACAAGCTCACCACGCTGGCCGACCTCTATGCAGAGGTGAACAAGCAGAGCTCGGAAGGCATCGCCAACAGCGTGTACGACTGGGCGACGGCGCAGGACAACCCCTATGTGGACGACGCGCTGGCGCTTTCGTTTGAGAACGCCGCCATCACCGACATGACCGCGCTGCAGGTGATGGGCGCGAAGATGGAGCCGATCGACCCGCACAACGACGCCGCGTTGCGTCGCAACTTCTTGCAGGTGTTCGAGACCGCCGACAACATTACGGTCATGCTGTCGTTTATGGCCACGATCTACAGCGACGAGCGCATCAACGAGTTTAGCGAGGCGCTCACCGCCGTCACCAACAGGATGATCGAGGTCACCGATCCCGCAAGCGTAACGATCGCGGAGGTCCTGGCGTAAACGTTGGGAACGACGTGGGCCGCCCCGCATGTTGCGCGCGCTGCGCGACATGCGGGGCGGTCTTTTTTTCCTGTTGCCGCGCGCATTTGTCGCGCGCTGTTGTCGCGCGCTGTTGTCGCGCGCTGTTGTCGCACGCTATCGGATTTTGAGCGCGAGCATCGTGATGTCGTCGGACTGTTCGGCACCTGCGGCAAATCGCGCGACGTCCTGCCTGACCGTCTTTACGAGCTCTTGCGCCTGGGGCTCGTCGATTCCTTGGAGCAGGGCCTCCAGACGGTCTTCTCCGTAGAGCTCGACGGACTCGCTTTGCGCCTCGCTCACGCCGTCGGTGTATAGGAAGAGCGCGTCGTCTGCCGCGCACGCCAGCATCTGCGACGGATAGGGCAGCTCCGCGATTCCCAACGGCGGGCCCGACGCCTCTTCCAGCCATTCCCATGCGCCCTGGTCCTTGCGCCAGAGCAGCGGCGGGTTATGGCCGGCGTTGACGTACTCCACGCGCCTGGTGCCGTAATCGAGCACGCCGATCCAAGCCGTTACGAACATGAACGATGAGTTGCCCTCGCACAGCTGCACGTTGGCATGCTCCACCGCCTCGCAAAGCGGCGCGCCGTCTTCCATGTTTTCGTGAATGAGCGCCTTGGCCTTCATCATGAACAGGGCCGCTGGCACGCCCTTGTCGGATACGTCGGCAATCATGAACCCGAGCTTTCCTGCATGCTCGTCCGCGTTCCCGATAAGGAAGAAATCATAGAAGTCGCCTCCCACTTCCTTTGCGGGGTCCATGGAGGCGAACACGTCAAAGGGCGAGGTGGCCGAAGCCGGCGTAAACGCGCGCGGCAACGCGGCCTCCTGAATGGCACGCGCCGCGGCAAGCTCGGAGTCCATGCGCGTCTCGGCCTCCTTTATCCACCCGTCGAGTGCGTCGACCGTCGTGTTGATGCCCGCGGACAGCTTCCTGAATTCGCGCGCGCCGTCCACGCTCACGCGCGCGTTGAGGTCGCCCTCGGTTATGCGGGCAAGGACCTCGTTGGTCTTGTTAACATGCCTGCCCACGACTTGGCCCAGCAGGTAAAAGACAAGCGCATACACCATTACCGCCATGAGGACTATGCCTACGAATACCTCACCCATAGCGCCAAAGCGTTCGGCAAACACGAGCTTTGCCGGCATAAGCAGCACGATGGTGTGCCCGTTCGCGTTTGCGGCATACATGTACGCCATCTGCATGGCATTGCTTTCCTGCGCGTTTGCGTTAGGCCCGCTAAGGGCGCTTGCCAAGAAGAAGCGCTTGACTTCGTCGTCCCTTGTACTCGCTTCGATTGTGTCGAGCACGTCCTTGTCTACCAGCGAGTCTATGCGCGCGCCTTTGGGAAACAGCGTGCTGTTGGTCATGAGCACCTGGTCGTCTGCCAGTACGAACACGATGCCGTCGGTGTCGGGGGCGTGGCCCTGCAGGAGCTCGGCGTAAGGGGTCGACTCGAGCTCGGGAGCCTGCCCCCAGATGCCCATTTGCGTGCTCAGGTAGTTGGCTTCGTAGCGCATGTCGCTTTCGGCCGTGCCGAGCAGGTGGATGCTGATGGACACAAAGCTTATGACGGCAACGATCATGGAAACCGCCGCCACGGCGTTGAAGAGCCACATGCCAAACAGCAGGCGAAGCTGCAGGCCGTCGCGCATTTCCCACAGCTTTACAAAGGCGTAGTAGAACGTCTCGCTTGCTATGGCCATGAGCGCCGCGTCCATCCAGGCCTGCGTGCTTATGCCAAGCAGCGCAATTCGTACGGCGGTGGCGCTGTCGGTGTTGAGCGCGTAGTCCGCAGACAAGATCAGGTCTGCCAGGACGCCGTCCAGGATCCCCTGGTTCTGCAGGTACGCGCCGTAGAACGCGAAGCCGATGCTGCACATCCACGAGACGACGACGCAGGCGATTCCCACCAAAAGCGTCTGTTTGATGAGGGTGGAGCGTCTTGGCAGCAGCCAGGCGTACAAGACGCCTTGCACGAAGCCGCACAGCGTTAGCAGGCCGATGGAGGTGGCAGGCGTAACGAGCACGAACTCGTAGTAGTTGAGCGGCATGATGTAGGCATGGAGCAGCAGCGTTGAGCCGGCGATGCAGCCAAACGCGGTGCCCGCCACCGTACCAAGGAGCAGGGGGACAATGGCTATGGGCACGAGCAAGACTATTAGGTAAAAGTAGTTACTGCCCGCGAGTTCCACTCCCGCGAAGCCGAGCTGCGTAAACGTGAGCGTGACGCTGAGTATGATTTGCAACAAAAAGATAAGGGCACGCGTGCGCGGCACTTCTTCTGCAAGCAGGCCGCGCCAGCCTAGGATGGAGCGGAGGTGATTGTTCTTGTCTTTGCCCATGGCCGGCCCTATCGTGTGGGTTGTTGACTCGTCGTCGCTTGGCATGCTTGGCATCTATTATGCCACGCCTGTCCGTGGAATTGGCCGATTGGGGCTAGGCCCCTTTCGGCCACTTTGCGCCCCAGGCGCCCAGCGCCGCCGTGATGGCCCGGTCGCTCCGGCGCGTGGCCGATTGGGGCTAGGTCCCTTTCGGCCGACCTCACGCAAAAGTCCGTTTGACGAGGGACGTTTCCCGGCAAAGTGCGTTTGGCGAGGGGCGATTCCTCACAAATCGCTTTTGACGAGGGGAATTCCTGGGTTTTCTCGCTTTG
>JAGCBF010000168.1 GCA_017652285.1 Atopobiaceae bacterium | reverse complement strand
CTCGCCAGATTGACTTTTGCGGGAACGCCGGCCGCGGGACGCTCGCCAGATTGATTTTTGTGGGAATCCTTCCTCGCCAGATTGACTTTTGCGGGAACGCCGGCCGCGGGACGCTCGCCAGATTGACTTTTGTGGGAACCCCGCCTCGCCAAATCGATTTATGTGGGAACGCCGACCCTGAGCGTCGATGGGGAGCATAAGCGACGATATGAGGTCCGCTTGACCACATGTATGGTTCGGCCGACGCGCGGGGGTCGTCGCCTGTGACGAATTCCCACTCGGAGGAGTACCACGGTTCGCCCGACACGCAGGGTCGTCGACCAACTCGTCGACCAACTGCTCTGCAAACGCTCTGCGAACGGGGTCCACGCCTGGCGGCTACGCGCTCTCCCACCCGACAAAAGCGACTATACTTGTGCCAATTCGTGGTGTGACGATTTGGGATGCGGCGCAGGGAACCCCGTAGCGCAAGCCCCGTAGCATCGATTCGACAAGACGAGGTATTTCATGACACAACAGACAGACACACCAACCGCAAACGTGCGAAGGCTCGCGATTCGCTTTGTGGGGGAAGTCCAAGGCGTCGGTTTTCGCTGGACGTCGCAACGCCTTGCCAACAACCTGCGGCTCACCGGTTGGGTGCGCAACGAATGGGATGGCAGCGTGAGCATGGAGCTACAGGGCACAGACGCACAGATCGCCGAGTTCTTTGGCCGGCTCATGCATGCGTGGGGTCGCTATACCCCGAGCTACGTTATCGACCAAAAGGACGAAATTGCCGTCCGAGACGACGAAGCCTCCTTCCGCGTGCGGTTTTAGCAGATAATGGCACGCGCGCGATTACAGAGGCATGCCCCCCGCCGACGCTCATTTGTATAACAAGCGAGAACGAGCATGGCCGTCTGCGACTATGAGCGTAAATCGCACGCAACAGAAAAAAGTTCCAAAAACGTGTTGACACCGTCTTGTGATTTGGTATAGTTAAACGGCTGACAGCGGCTGGGTAGCTCAGTTGGTAGAGCAGGGGACTGAAAATCCCTGTGTCAGGGGTTCGACTCCCTTCCCAGCCACCAGTGTTTTTCCGAGGTCAACCGATAATTTGGTTGACCTTTTTTCATATCACCACATTGCTTACCACGCGCTCACTCCGGTTCATCCAAAACTAGTGAATCGACAATGACCCCGTATTCGCAAGCTCGAGTTCTCAACCGGCTGGCAAACTCGCACGATGTCTGTCACCGGCGTTAGAAAACTGCTAAACGCTCTGGTGTCGCGATGTATTGTCTATAACGCACCGTAACACGGCGTGGCCCCGCCCCCGCGTGCGACCGTGTGGTCAGTACGCGAGAGCGGGGCCACGGAAGGCAGGGCGCGTCGGCTATGCGACCTTAACCGTCTTGCCCGCCTTCTTGAAGAGCTTCTGGTAGGCCTTCGCCTTGGAGTTCAAGACGTTGACCGTGGCGACCTTGGAGCCCTTAAGCGAGTTGGTGACCGTCTTCAGCTTGGCGGTCTTGTCGATGTTGATGGCAACCAGCAGCTTGTCGCCGCTGAACGCCTGCGCGCCCAAGGTCTTGAGCGCCTTGGAGCTAACGGAGAAGCTCTTGAGCTTGGCGCAGGAGGCGAAAGCCTGCTTGCCGATGGTGACGAGCGCCGCTCCCCCGCTCACGCTGGCCAGCTTCTTGCAGCCGTAGAAGGCCTTCGCCCCGATCGTGGTCACGGCCTTGCCCACGGCGAGCTTGGTCAGCGCCGCGCAGCCCTGGAATGCGCTGGCTCCTATGGTCTTGACCTTGGGGCCGATGGTGACGCTGCCGAGCGCCGCGCAGGACTGGAACGCGCTCGCCCCGACGCTGGTGACGTTGACGCCAATCTTGAGCTTCTTGAGCTTCTTGTTCTTCGCGAAGGCCTTGGCGGCTATGGCGGTGACCTTGTAGCTCTTGCCGTAGATCTTCACGGTGTTCGGCACAGAGACGGAGACGTACGTGGTCTTGGCCGGCTTGGCAAGGGTCACGGTGCCGGAGCCGTTGGTCTTGGCGTTGGTGACCTTGTAGTAGAAGTTGCCGACCTTGTAGGTCTTGTCCTTGGCGGCGACTTGGGGCTTTGGTGCCGCCTTCACGTTAATCGTCAGGTTGAGCCTGCGGCTGTAGGCTGAGTACCCGCCCGCGCTGGGGTCGTAGGACCCGTTGTAGGCCGCGATGCGGAAGTAGGTGTTTTCCTTCAGGGTGATCGGACCGGCGTACTGCACGCGGCCGCTGTCCTTGCAGGGGCAGGTGTCGTTGGTGGTGTAGTAGATCACGTCGCCCTCGTCGGCGACAAGGGCCAGCGTAGCGCCAGCCGTAACCGTCACGGTGCTGCTCTTGGATGAATCGGCGTCGAAGGTGATGACCGTCTTGCCGTCCGTTATGGTGGCGCGGGGCCTGTTGGGCCTCACCTGCACGCCCTCCACCACAAGGTCTATGGTACGGCTGAGCGAGGTGCCGTCCACGCGGAAGGTCAGGTCGGTCATGCCCGGCAGATGTGCGACGAGCGCGAAGCTCGCCTTGCCGTCCTTGTCGGTGACGACCGTGGTCGAGCCGTCGCCCGCCATCGACGCGATGGTCGCCATCTCGCCGCTCCCGCACGCCACGCTTACCCGCTGGTTGGCCAGGGGCTTTCCGGCCGCATCCACCACGTAGGCATCGATGTCGTCAGTGGCCTCAACCTGCTCGGTGAGCGTGGTTGCCGAGCCCTGCTCATCGCCCTCGACGTTCAGCAGGATCCGGGCCGGTCGCTGGGCAACGGTAAGCTTACCGCTGCTGTAGGCGGCCGCGAAGTGCTTGCCGTTGTAGCTGGTGACGCCGTCCGCCGCGATGCCGAAGCTCACCGTGGAGCCCGCCGCGAAGCCGCCGGACTTGCGTATACGCAGGACCTTGGAGAAGACCACGTCGCCGTCATCGGGATCGCCCGACTGCTCGGCGTCCGCCCACTCGCAGGTGGCGCCGTCGATGCCTGTCACACGCACGTCGCCCGTCCGCATCCACTGCGAGAAGATGACCTCCACGTAGTCGGTGTAGGCCGCGACGCTCTCGACCTTTGGCGCCTGCTTGGACACGACGCCCAGGTTGACGCCCAGCTGGGGCGGCGTCACAGGAAGCCACGCACTGGACACGCCCTCGTAGGCGTCGCCGCCGTCCACGACCACCTGGTAGTAGCCGGTGGTCACGTCCCACTGGAACACGCCGTCGGCCCCGGTGACCTGCGGGTTCGCCTGTCCCGTAGCTACGAAGGTCTCGTCGGCGACCTTGCCGGACCCGTCGGCGGAGTCGCTTCGCCACACGGTCACCCTCGCGCCTTCAACGGGGTTGGACAGGACCGCCTCGTAGACCACGCCCGATGGGTCGAGGTAGTTCTCGGGGCGATAGATCGTCGTGCCGCCGCCTGGCTCGCCACCTCCGGGCTCGCCACCTTCGGGCTCACCGCCTCCGGGAGGAGGGGTCGGGCGGCAGTCGGGATTGCTCTCGGGACAAGAGCACCTGCACACTCTCTTGCGAACGTCCGTCTTGTACTTGTAGTTGCCCCAAGCCTCCTTTATGGCGAGATCGCGGCTGTCGTGGACGATCGTCGAACCCGCGTTGTAGCTTGTTCCCACGGCCGTCACCGCCACGCCGGACGTCCCGAGGCTCCACACGCTGCCCGCGACGCCAATGACGGTGCCAACCGTGCTCACCGTCGCATCGGTGCACAGATGGTCGGAGCGGGACTTAAGTAGGCTGCAGAGCTCTTTGCAGGCGGCCTTCTCGTCGTTGAGCGCCACGATGCACTGCTCCTTTTCCTGGCACGTCGCGGGATCCTTGGCAAGCCAGAACTCGATGAGCTTATCGAGCATCTCGATGTCGTACTTGGTGCTTTCCCAAAGCGCCTTGGCATCCACGTACTCTTTGGCCGTGTTGTATGCGCCGTATGTGCCAAAAGCAGCACCGGCCACGTTGCCACCGACGCTAATGGCCTTGGTGACGGAGACGCCACGAACCATGGTGCGATCCATCCAGCGCAGGGAGGTCGTTACGAGGCGGCGAACCGCAGGCGAGCTGTGCAGCAGAGGACCTAGCGTAGAGGCCTTGGATAGGTAAAGGCCCTTGAACTCGTCAAACAACGTTGCGCCAACGCCAAGAATGTCACCGCCCGTTCCTGTCATAAAGTCCAAGAAGTCGTTAAGAAGACCTTCGGACTTATCGGTAAACGTCACGTCCACATGGGCCTTGGTGCCGTCGCTCGCCACGAAGCCGGCGTAGCCACCCTTCTTTTCCACGAACTTTCCGCTCGTGCCCATCTCGTTTGTGGGAATCTGCTTGGAGGTGCCACCCTCCTGAGTAAGGTCGGTTATGGCCGCGCCAGACCCCTTGAGCGCGTCGGCCTCCACGCCGACGAGCGAGGAGTAGGAAGAAAGGTCGTTCTTTACCCCCAGACCAGAGGTAAAGCGGTTCTCTGCCTCGTCGGCCTTGGAAACCACCTTGTCGAACTCCGCCTTAGCCTCGCTCAGGGCCTGCTTCTCGTCGTCATTCAGTTCGATTGAGTTGCCGTTCTCGTCCTCGAACTCGTTTGATCCATAGAGCTTGGAATACCAGTCCTCATCGGACGTGGGGTCATGGTAGGGATCCGCCCACTCGTCGTCAAAGAGAAGGTCCTCCACGGTAACGCCGTCCGCGCCCGCCTCGCTAAAGTAGTCTATGGTGTCGGTGTGCGTAGGAATGAGGTCCTTCTCGTCTACCGTCTCCCCGGCGTCCGCCGCGGCCTTCCGTATGGCGTCGTTCAGCACGTCGACGATGGTCTGCATGGCATCGTCGTAGGCCTCGAGCGTCCGGTGGACGTCGCCGCCTTCCTCCAATGACTCCCGATACTCGGCGATGTACTGCTGTAGCATCTGCTCCTGGGCCGCGACTCGTTCCTCGTACTCCCTTTGTGCAACCTCTTCCAGGATCTCGGGGTCGATCGTGACGATGGAGGTGAGCAGACTGTTGGGGAACGAGATGGACTGCGGCACGAAGACCTTGTTCCAGTCGAAGTTCCACACCTGGCTCTCGTTGTTCTCCACGGCCCACTCGTAGGCGTCGAGCCAGACCTCGTCAAGGTAGGTGCCCGTGTAGGTCGTGAGCACGGCGCCTCCCTCGCCGGTGACGGCGCGGGTCTTGTGCATGGGAATCCGCACAAAGGTCCCACCCAAGGTCTCCACGTCCAGGGTAAAGCTATCTCCCACTGTCTGCCCAGACGAGGCATCGAGCGTCATGGAGAAGCCCCAGCGGGCGTACTTCTTGTCCCTTACGTGGTAGAGGATCGTGACGCCGCCCGGCTGCGTATCGTAGTCCCTTACCATCTGGAACGCATTGTCGCCGTTGGTGATCGTGAAGTCGGCCACCGCAGTGCCAGGGATGTAGGTAACCCGTTGGGCAACCACGTGGTAGTTGTCGCTACCCTTGGTCCCTATGCTCGCCCGCAGGGTGTAGCTCTCGCCAGCAAGCGCCTTGGCGGGAAGCGTGTAGTTTACGGTTCTGGAGCAGCTCGCGCCGGTCCGTACGATTTGCGTAGAGAAGGGCGTGCCAATGCTGCTCGTAACGGCAACGGTGACGTCCTCCAGCGGTGCCGCATAGATGGTGACGCTACCCTTGGGCGCGCTAAGGACGTCTTGATTTAGCTGGATGCTCAGCGGGTTGCAGGTGTAGGAGCCGCTGGAAACGGGAACCGTCACCCCACCCGCGATGGCCGAGAGGCCCACCGTGCAGCTGCCCGCCGTCGTGGCGACGAACTTTACGTAGAGCTTGCCGCTGGAGGCATTGGCTAGGCTTATGGCATAGGTGTCCTCGCCGTCGGCGGTCGCGACCTTGTCGCAGCCCACCCTGCCCCCAGACTCGCTGCTGCCGCACGAGCTGATGGAAGTGCCTGTGGGCAGCACGAGGCGGAACTCCGCTCCCGTTATCTTTGCGGTGTCGAGCTGGTAGTCGATAGTGGCGGTCTGCTCGCCGCCAAACACGAGGTACTTGGACTTCAGGCTAAAAGCCGCCCGCGTAAGGCCGGCGTTTGCCATGATCTGCGCGGTATCGAGTGCGGCCACGTCAAACGCCACTTCGGTCTTCTTGCCATCGGCGATGCTGATGTCCTGACGAGTCACAAAGCCATCGAGTCCCAGCGCCGTAAGGCCCGTGAGCGAGTTGGTGGTAAAGCCAGCGGTTCCGTCGATGCCCACCACCGTGTAGGTGCCGGCCTCCAGCTTTACCGTGGTATAGGTCTGGCCCGACATACAGCTGCCCGTATCGACGCACCGGTTACCCTTAAAGACCATAACGCGCACGCTGGAATGGGAGTCCACACTGGCAAGGTTGGCCGTAATGGCCGCCGTGCCCCAAGCGGGCAGGACGGCGTCGAAGGCTCCGTCCGCGAGGGTGGCCGTGGTCGTCGCGGCACCAACCTGGTAGGCCTTCGCGGCGCTCGCCTTGGGCGTGGCCGTAAGCGTGAGCTTGGCGTCCTCTGCGATGTCGTTGGCGGGATTGTCGTCGTTGTTTGCCGTAATGGTCAGAATCGTGCCCTTGGCGGTGAAGGCGACGTCGTGGCCTTGCGCGTCAACGAGCGCGTAGGTGAAGTTGTCCTCGCTCGCAATGTTGGCGTAGCTCGGGGTGCCGTCCTCGCCGGTGGCCACGAGCCGCTTGAGACTCAGGGTCAGGTAGCTCTTTGTCGGGATCTTCTCCATTTGTGCGGTCGTGACTTCTATGCCGCTCCAGCTGCCCTTCATAGCCGAGGCCGAGCGTGTGAGCGTGTAGTCGTAGTAGCCGGGAAGAGAAACGCGCAGCACCGTGCCCATGCCCGCGCTGGCCTGGGTGGAGAAGGACCCGTCCGCAGCGACCTTTACGTTGGTGACCTTTCGCGCCGCGCCCGTGCCCTGCGTCATGGTGAGGGCCGCGCCTTTGGGCACCGTGCCGCTCACCGTGGTCGGGGCCGTGATCTCCACCCACACAAAGTCGTACGCACGGTTATCGTCGCTGCTCTTTACGTACTTACCCAGATCCTCCAACTTGCAGGTTTGCTCGTTGCCATCGGCGTCCCTGTAGGTCGTTTGTGTTTGCGACCACTTGTGGATGAAGGATTCCCGTCCCCGCGAGTCCGTAGCGCTGGCATATATGGTCGTGCCTTTGAAAAAGGGCACTTCGTAGGTCTCGCCGTCAATCTGGACACCACCCCAGCGATCGCCCTTCTCAAAGGTGAGGTCGGGGTTCATAATGTGCAAGGTCCATCGGTGCGTGTTACGATTTCCCCAGTTGCTGTCGAAGGCGTGAACACCGATGTGGGTCACGCTGGCTGGGATGGTTATGTCGACGTCCCCAGTACGGCCAGGCCAATACTGCGCGAAGGCCTCCTCGCCGATTGATGTAAGGGTGTCGGGCAGGATGACGGTCTGTATGTTGTCGTGATAATAGAAGGCCCGCGCCTCTATCGTCTCGACCTTCGTTGCCGAAAGGTCGATGACCGACAAGCTCGGCGATCCGACGCTGTTCCAGGTATCCGCGTCACCAATGGTCTTCACGCTGGGAGGCAGGCTGGCAATAATGGCATTTGCCACCTCTTCATTTGCCAAAGAGAACCCGCCACGATAGGCGGTAAAGTTGCCGTTGTCCTGGGGCCATTCAAGGTGCTTAAGACTTGCACAATCGAAGGCCGATCTCCCGATAACATCGACGGTATCGGGTATGTCGACCTCCTCGAACTCGCAGCCGCAGAAGGCACTATTACCGATGGTCGTCACGCTTGCGGGAATGCTCGTGATAATGGCAGGGTCGCTCAGGGCGCAGTAGTTAAACATGAGTTCGGGTATGGTGGTAAACGTGGCCTCGGTGGGCCAGACCACGGACGTAAGACTCTCGCAGTAGGAGAAAATGCTCTGGCTCCAGTCGCCCTGACCCGCAGGGAGTTTTACGCTGGTGATGCCATGGCACTGCGAAAAGGCGCCCTGGCCGATGTTTTGGACCGTGTCGGGAATGACGAGCACACCCTCGAATCCATCGCAGCCATAGAACGCCCCTTCCTCGATGGAGGTAACGCTTGTCGGCAACTTGTTAACAGCGTCAATGCCGAGCTTCTCGCAACTGCCAAAGCAGTAGAAGCTGATGCTCGTAAGCTGGGACCCTTTCGCATAGGCGACGGACTCAAGTTGCTTGCAGTTCTCGAATACGTGCCAATCAAGCGTGCTCACGCGCGCCGGAATGGTAATGCTGGTAATGGCCGTGTTTCTAAACATGGACTCCCCAAGCCTTTCCAGGCTGTCGGGGAGCGTAACGTTCGCGAGCTTGGTGCAGTCGCAAAAGGTGCCCGTGCCAAGATCGACCAGTTCGCTGTTGTCGTAGAAGCTCACGGTCGTCAGCGTGTCTTTCGCAACCGAGGGATAGTAACCCGCGTCGATTTTCTTTACCTTAAGGCTCTCGTCGTTGAACCTAATGGCTGTGGGAATGGCGATCGTGGTGATACCGTCGTCAAAATAGACCAGGCTTGCACTTCGCGCGCCAGTCGATTCGTCTTCTACGACCTTGAAGTACACCCTGGGTGTGGCTCCCTCTTCGGTCTGGCCTGCCACGCCGTCGGTAAACCAACCGTCAGAGTAGTCCCGAAGCGGATCGTCTCCAACGGGCGTTCCCTGTACCTCGCCATACGCCAGGTCGCCCGACTGGACGGTGATGCCATCCGCATCGTCCGCATCGGGTGAGGTCTCGCCGACTGTCGCTGTCGGAGTTTCGCCCTGGGTCGCGGTGTTGTCACCTTGGGTCGCATCGTTGTCGTCCCGGACCGTCGCGTCGTCGCCCTCCGCTTTTATCGTCACCCCATTTGGGTCCAGGTTCGCCGACGCTTCTGGAGTCCCAATATTGTCTTCCGCAATAACGTCGAGGCTCTCCTGTCCAAGGAACTCCTCAGCCATGCCTGGCGACACGGGAACGAGCGAGGTCACCATGCAGATGGTGAGCCATGCCGCAAGCGCCCGCCGCCACATCGGCACTGCCACGGCCCCGCCTCCCCTCGGCACGCGTCTGTGCCCGTTGCTTCTTGCCCCCGGCGCGCGTCCGCACCCGCCGTCGCCTCTTAACCCGCGTCGTGCCATGTTGCCCCCTATCCTTTGTAACGACCATGCTGCACCCCGACAAAGACGTCCCATGAAGACATAAAGATGCAAGTTCAATTGTGCTCACAAGCAGGTCGCTAGGCAATGACACATGTGTGACACGGGCATCTACCTGCGATTTTGCGGTTTGGTCCCTGGGGTGTTTCGGCCAGATGGCGCGTTGGTCCTGGGGTGTTTCGGCCACCGGGAGACGTTTCGGCTATTCCCGCGATCACGCCTGGGCAACGTGCGTCGCGAGCGCTTGGTATAGGCCGATGCGGGACTGCACGCCCGCCTTGTTGTACACGTTGGCAATATGACGTTGCAGGGTGCGCCGAGAGATTCCCAGGTCGTTTGCCATCTTGTCGTTCTTGTCCTCCGTCGTGACCAACAGGACAAGAACCTGGGCCTCGCGCTCGGTAAGGTGGAGATGCCGTGCGTAGTTCTCGACATCCTCATCGTCAAGCTCGACGCCCGGGGACTCGACACCACGGGACTCGACACCCTGGGACTCGACACCCCGCGACTCTGGCGGATTATATCGTGCCATTAGCATGGCATCGGCCACACACACCGCCAAGAGCGCCATGTTCAGAAACACAGCGGCAGCAGCAAGCGCTATTACCCCAAAGGAATCGTATAGCAGCGCCACGGGAACGACGCTCAGGGCGGCAACGTAGCTCCGCGTCGTGCGTCCCAGGGATGCCCACAGAGCTCGGCGGTGCATCTGAGCGCTAAAACTCACGAATTCCGCAGTAATAAACAGTACGTAGAAGCCGCCGTAGAAGTAAAAAATCGCCATGTTGAGCGTGTACCATTTCGGAGTGTGCAAAAAATAAGGCACGAGCACCGCCATTATCTGCACCGCCACGGTGGTAAAGGTAAACGAGGAGCGGGGTCCCAAGTCATACAGAAGTCCGGCGAACACCAAACCCAGCGCGTAGAACAGGCGGACCCCACTGAAGAGCTGCACGGTGCCCGAAGCGTCCAAGGCAACCATAATGCTGTCGTTAAGGGTAAAAATAACGGTGAGGATGGCTGCCGCGCCCACAAGGCAGATGCCATGCCGTCTTTTGTCTGCGGAATCGCTCGGCCACGATCGTGTTTTGGCGCCCACGCGCAGACTTGGCTCGGGTTGCAGGCCCCCACGACGAACGTACAAAACGACAAGAACCACAAGCGAGGCTGGGATACACGCGAGCTCCAGCGTCGGTCTTTGCATAAGATTCTGAACCACAAACTGGACAAAGACCGCAAGGCCCGTCGCCACGCCTATCACGCGCCCACACAAAGGCCCTTCTCCAAACTGTTGGGCAATCCCAAGGTGAGCGTATCCCCCAACGAAGCCACAGGCAAGCAATGCCGTACAAGAAAGGGCCGCAAGTAGGGCCGCATGTTGCACGAACGGTATGCTCGGGGTTGCCACGGCGCAGACCGCTGCCGCCGCAGGCAGGCCCTTCGCGCACCAAGCTGCGGCTTCTGCATGAACAAGCCCAAAGACGAGCAGACCGGTTGCCGTACAAAAGATGCCAATGGAGTAGGCGGCGTTCACCATGCTTGCGCCAAACAGATCGGCAACATTACTGTTGATAAAGGATTCAAGCAGCATGAAGGCAAAGAACCAGAGGCCAAACTGAACGGCAAAAAAGAGGTTGCGTCCCTCTCCGCGCAATGTGTTACCGCCAGTTCCCAAATCGCACCTCCTCCAGCCACAAAACCGACCTGCCAAAAGTATTATACTCGCAAGGCGCAATTCAGAATCGCATAAGGTCGATTAAGGTGAGCATTTTGGCCCAACCGTTGCTTTTCGGCAGGCGCGGTTAACGCGACGGATCGATGAAGGCCGCACGGATGTCGTGAATTTTAAGAACAATTTATGTAGTCTGAAATGCTTCAATATTTTAAATTGCTTTTATGTATACTAAAATTATGAACGAAGTGAACCAGAAAATAGGCATTCACCTACGCGAGTTGCGGAAAATCTCCGGCCTCTCGCAGTACGAGGTCGCACATAAGTGCCACGTTAAGCAATCGCACATAAGCAAAACGGAGCTGGGCGAACACGCGCTGCTCTTCTCGGAAATCTTTACGTACGCGCCAGCGCTTGGACTGAAGCCAGACGACTTGTTCGACAGCATCTGTCGTCTTCTTAACGAATACGCCAAGTCGAAGGCGCAGATCGATTGCCAGCCAAACCAAAACGCCCGCGACCATGCCTCGCTGTAAGCGTTTGCCAGGACACCCCGGAGGCCGCTCGGCCAAAACGGAGGGCACGTCCCCTGGGTGAGAAGAGCATCCGCGTTCTATCGGGGGACCGCTCGGCCAAAACGGAGGGCGCGTCCCCCTGACCCTAGGAGAACGCGCCCGTCGCCTGGCGTCTTAGTCGCGCGTGAGCTTGCGATGCAGCCGATGTGGCTTTGACGCCTCCGGCCCCAAGCGCTCCTCGCGGTTTTGCTGGTACGCCTCAAAGTTGCCCTCGAACCAATACCAGCGGCCTGGCTCCTCGTCGGTACCCTCCCACGCCAGGATGTGCGTGGCAACGCGGTCCAGGAACCAACGGTCATGGCTCACGACCACCGAGCAGCCCGGGAACCGCTCAAGCGCCTCCTCAAGCGACTCCAGCGTTTCCGTGTCCAGGTCGTTGGTCGGCTCGTCCAGCAAAAGCAGGTTGCCACCCTGGCGCAGCGTGAGCGCCAGGTTAAGGCGGTTGCGCTCGCCACCACTCAGCACGCCCGCCTTCTTTTGCTGGTCGGAACCCTTGAACCCAAAGCTCGCCACATACGCGCGGCTGGGAACCTCGGTCTCCCCCACCTGAATAAAGTCGTTGCCGTCGCTCACGACCTCCCAAATGGTCTTGTCGGCGTCCAGGCCCTCGCGCGTTTGGTCGACGTAGCTGATCTTTACGGTCTCTCCCAGCTCGAGCGTGCCGCCACTGGGTTCTTCCTGCCCCACGATGGTCTTGAACAGCGTCGTCTTGCCCACGCCGTTGGGGCCGATCACGCCCACGATGCCGTTGCGCGGCAGGCTAAACGAAAGGTCGTCGATAAGCACGCGGTCGCCAAACGCCTTGTGCAGGTGCTCGGCCTCCAGCACCTTGTTGCCCAGGCGCGGGCCCATGGGAATCTGGATCTCCGAGAAGTCCAGCTTTTTGTTGGATGCCGCCTCGGCTGCCATCTGCTCGTAGCGAGCCAGGCGCGCCTTGCCCTTTGCCTGGCGCGCCTTCGCACCACTGCGCACCCACGCGAGCTCCGCCTTGAGCTTCTTCGCGCGCTTGGCGTTTTGCTGGCTTTCCGCCTCCATGCGGGCCGCCTTTGTCTCCAGATACGTGGAGTAGTTGCCCTTGTAGGGGTACAGCGTTCCGCGATCGACCTCGCAGATCCACTCCGCCACGTTGTCCAGGAAGTAGCGGTCGTGGGTCACGGCGAGCACGGCACCGGGATACCGATGCAGGAACTGCTCCAGCCACAGCACGGACTCGGCGTCCAGGTGGTTGGTCGGCTCGTCCAAAAGCAGCAGGTCAGGAGCCTCCAGCAGCAGTCGGCACAGCGCCACGCGACGGCGTTCGCCACCGCTCAGCACGCTTACCGGCGCGTCCGGGTCCGGACACTGCAACGCATCCATGGCCTGGCTCAGCTGAGAATCCAAGTCCCAGCCGTTGGCCGCGTCGATGGCGTCCTGAAGCTCGCCCATCTCGGCCATCAGCGCGTCAAAGTCGGCATCGGGATCGGCCATCTCCTCGCCGATCGCATTAAAGCGCGCGATCTTGTCCAAGATGTCGCCAAACGCCAGCTCGATGTTTTCCCTTACGGTCTTGTCTTCCTCCAGCGGAGGCTCCTGTTGGAGAAGACCCACCGAGTAGCCAGGACTCAGCATGGCCTCGCCGTTGGATATGTCTTCCATGCCCGCCATGATCTTGAGCAGCGTAGACTTGCCCATGCCGTTGGGACCCACCACGCCAATCTTTGCGCCCGGGAAAAAACCCATGGTCACGTCGTCCAAAATGACCTTGTCGCCATGTGCCTTGCGCACCTTGTACATTTGGTAGATAAACTCCGCCATGTCGCTCCTTAGTCGCATGCGTTCGTCGCGTCACACCATAGTACCCGAAGCCACGCCCACGCAACAGGGTCGAGGTGCTGGGACACCCCTTGGCCTCACGCCCGCCGCCCGGCTCAGGAGTGGCCGAAAGGGGCCTAGCCCCAATCGGCCACTTCGACCTAATCGGGCTCATTGGCCCGTTTTGGCCGAAAGGGGCCTAGCCCCAATCGGCCACTTTTGAGGGCTACCGTTGGGACGAACGTATCTACCGTTTATCCCAAATGCTCGATATTGACCGTTTTTGGTTGTTTTTGATACAACCAGCTGATAAAATAAGACTTAGGCGGAGGGAGGGCTCATGATCGCAGAGGAACGCATGGCGCGCATCGTGTCGATGGTCGACGACAAGGGCGTGGTAACCGTACCAGAGATCATGGCAACGCTCAACGCCTCGGAATCAACCGTCCGCCGCGACTTGGCAAAGCTCGACGCCCAAGGGCTTCTCAACAAGGTGCATGGAGGCGCGACCCGCGTTCAAGAGAAGTTCATTACGTCCGACCAATCGTTCGCCGGCCGCCACGCGCTCAACATGCGCGAAAAAAAGGTCATCGCCGCCTACGCCGCGCAGCTCATCCAGCCGGACGACTTCGTGTTCATAGACGGCGGCACCACCACGGAATGCCTCGTGGATGCCATAACCGAGCGGCACGCGACCTACCTCACCAATTCGCTTCCCCATGCGCAGCGCCTGCTGGCCAAGGGATGCCGCACGCTGCTGCCCGGCGGCGAGGTCAAACCGGTCACGGAGGTTCTCGTAGGAGCAGAAACGGTCAACGCCATTCGTCGCTATCACTTTACCGTGGGTTTTTGGGGAACCAACGGCGCGGGACTGGAAACCGGCTTTACCACACCGGAGTTCAGCGAGGCCGCCGTCAAGCAAATCTCGCTCGAACATACCGTTCGCCCCTATATATTGGCCGATTCAAGCAAGTTTTCTAAAATCTCACTTATAACTTTTGCGGATTTTAACGATGCTACTGTTATCACTGATCGCCTGCCTGCAGGCGAGGGTGCATATCGGTCTGCTGGAAACGTCGTCGAAGTGGAGGAGCAATGATTTACACCGTCACGTTCAATCCCTCGCTGGACTACATCGTCCGCGTGGAGAACCTCAAGCTCGGGGAGGTGAATCGCGTCTACTACGAGAACATCCTGCCGGGCGGCAAGGGCATCAACGTGTCCATCGTGCTCAAGAACTTGGGCCACGACAACACCGCGCTGGGCTTCATGGCCGGCTTTACTGGCAAGGAGATCGCCGCAAGCATGGAGAAGTACGGCGTCACCTGCAGCTTCATCGACGTTGCTGAGGGCATGAGCCGCATCAACGTAAAGATCAAGTCCAACGAGGAGTCCGAGATCAACGGCCTCGGCCCCAAGATCACCAACGAGGACATCGAGGCGCTCTACGCCCAGCTCGACAAGCTCCAGGCGGGCGACTACCTGGTCATCGCAGGCAGCGTGCCTTCCACGCTCCCCGGCGACATGTACGAGCGCATCATGGGCCGTCTGGACGGTCGCGGCATCAACATTGCCGTGGACGCCGAGCGCGACCTGCTCACTCGCGTGCTCAAGTACCACCCGTTCGTGATCAAGCCCAACAACCACGAGCTCGGCGACATCTTTGGCGTCAAGCTCACCACCAAGGACGAGGTCGTACCCTACGCCAAGAAGCTCCAGGAGCAGGGCGCACGCAACGTGCTCATCTCCATGGCAGGCGAGGGCGCCGTGTTCGTGTCCGAGGAGGGCGAGGTCGTCATGAGCGAGGCCCCCAAGGGCAAGGTCGTCAACTCCGTCGGCGCGGGCGACTCCATGGTTGCGGGCTTCGTGGCTGGCACCATCGAGACCGGCGACTACGCCCAGGCGTTCCGCATGGGCCTGTGCACCGGCTCCGCCAGCGCCTTCTCGCCCGACTTGGCCACAAGGCCCGAGGTCGAGGCCCTTCTCGCCACGCTGTAGCGGGGCACCGAGGCGCGGGCGTCCCCCACGCCTCCAAAACAGGTTCCACGGCCGGTCAGCCGGCCTGGACATAGGCAGTTCTGTTGAAGAGGAAAGGAAGGAGCAACAACGTGAAGATCACCGACTTGCTCAAGGTTGAGGGCATTAAGGTAGGCGCACGCGCCTCCAGCCAGATGGATGCCATCGACCAGCTCGTTGCCCTGCAAGACGCAAGCGGCAACATCAACGACAAGGCCAAGTACAAGGAAGGCATCCTTGCACGTGAGGCCGAGTTCTCCACCGCAGTGGGTGACGGCATCGCCATCCCCCACGCCAAGACCGCGGCTGTCAAGAAGCCTGGCCTTGCTGCCATGACCGTACCCGCGGGCGTGGACTGGAACGCTCCGGACGGCGAGAAGGCCGACCTCATGTTCATGATCGCCGCGCCCGAGGGCGAGGCCAACACGCACCTGGAGATGCTGGCGAACCTCTCTGCCATGCTCATGCACGAAGAGTTTGCCAACGCCCTGCGTGCCGCCAAGACGCCGCAGGAGTTCCTCAAGGTCATCGACGACGCCGAGGCTGCGCGTGACGCCGAGGCCGCATCCAAGGCCGCCGAGCAGGCCGCCCAGGCAAGCGCCGGCAACTATCCCAAGATCCTTGCCATCACCGCCTGCCCCACCGGCATCGCCCACACCTACATGGCCGCCGAAAACCTGGAGAAGAAGGCCCAGGAGATGGGCTTTGTCCTCAAGGCCGAGACCCAGGGCTCCGCTGGCGCCAAGAACATCCTGACCGCCGAAGAGATCGCGCACTGCGAGGGCATCATCATCGCAGCCGACAAGAACGTCGACCGCGCCCGCTTTGCCGGCAAGCAGGTCTACTCCACCAACGTTAGCGCCGGCATCAACGAGCCCGAGCGCCTGATCAACATCATCCTCAACCACGAGGCCCCCGTGCAGGAAGGCACCGCTGGCGCCGCATCTGCCGCGACCGAGGACGAGTCCATTGGCGCGCAGATCTACAAGCACCTCATGAACGGCGTCTCCCACATGCTCCCGTTCGTCATCGGCGGCGGCATCCTTACCGCTCTGGCGTTCCTCTTCGACATGGGCGCGGCAGGCACCGGCGCCTATGGCTCCTCCACCGCTCTCGCCGCCTTCTTCAAGAAGATCGGCGAAGAGGCCTTTGGCATGATGCTCCCGATCCTCGCGGGCTACATCTCCATGTCCATCGCCGACCGTCCTGGCCTGGCTCCCGGTGTCGTCGGCGGCCTTATGGCCAAGAGCGGCATCAACATGGCGTTCCTTGCCACCGCTCCCGACTTTGACATGAGCGTATGCGTGTCCGGCGGCTTCCTCGCCGCGCTGGCCGCAGGCTTCATCGCAGGCTACCTCACCAACTTCATCAAGAAGATTTGCGACAACCTGCCCGACGCCCTCGAAGGCATCAAGCCCATCCTGCTCTACCCCGTGCTCGGCACGCTTGCCATCGGCGCGATCATGTACCTGCTCAACCCCATCTTTGGCATGCTCAACACCGCGATGAACGACTTCCTCAACGGCATGGGCACGGCAAACGCCGTCATGCTGGGCGCAGTCGTCGGCGGCATGATGTCCATCGACTTTGGTGGCCCCTTCAACAAGGCTTCCTACGTCTTCTGCACCGGCCTTCTTGCCTCTGGCACCGAGATGGGCCAGGTCGCCATGGCAGCCTGCATGGCTGGCGGCATGGTGCCCCCCATCGTGGTCGCTCTTTCCACGACCTTCTTCAAGAACAAGTGGAGCAAGGCCGACCGCGACGCTGGCTTGGTCAACTACATCATGGGCCTGTCCTTCATCTCCGAGGGCGCCATCCCCTTTGCGGCTGCTGACCCCGGCCACATCATCCCCACCTGCGTAATCGGCTCCGCCATCGCCGGCGCCATGTCCGCCGCCTTTGGCTGCACGAGCCCCGCTCCTCACGGTGGCGCTTGGGTGCTCCCCGTTATCGGCAACCCCGTCATGTGGCTTGCCGCCATCGTAGTCGGCTCCGTCGTGGGTGCCGTAATCCTTTCGTTCTGGAAGAAGCCCGTGGAGGAGTAACGCCACTGCTTCTTTTGGAATCCCTTCCCTTGTGCCCGGAGGTTCGAGCCACCTCCGGGCATTTTTTGTCAAAGCGCGACGAGGGTCCGCCCCCGTCGCTTCGTCGTCCTACAGCAGCTCGTCCAGCGTGCGGCCGTACGAGGGAAGGAACTCGGCCATGAAGTCGGCGACCTCGGGCAGGTCGTCTGCCATCGCGACAAGCGCCTCGCGCGTGGACTGCGCCGCGGTCTCGAACTCCGCGTTGCCCGCATGCGCCTCGTCCACGCACTTGATCAGCGCGCTTATCTTGTCGGCGGCCTTGACCAAACGGCGCTCGTAGCTCGGGCCCGCCCCGTCCGCGTCGCCCGCGCCCAGCACCTCCTCGTACACGGGCCTGAGGTCTGCCGGCAGCGCATCCAGCAAGCGCTCCTCTGCGGCGGCCTCCACCTGCCCATATGCCGCGCGGATCTGCGGATTGAAGTACTTTACGGGCGTGGGCATGTCGCCCGTAATAATCTCTGACGCATCGTGATACATGCCGATAAGCGCCGCGCGCTCCGCGTTGAGCGACCGCCCGTAGCGAACGTTTCCCAGCACGCACAAGGCGTGAGCGATCATGGCGACCTCCAACGAGTGCTCCGCCAGGTTCTCGGGCGTCGAGCTTCTCATAAGCGCCCATCGCTCGATGTACTTAAGGCGCGACAACAGCGCGTAAAAGTGATGCTCCGTGCGAGCTTCCGACCGTTCTTGTGCTTCCATGCGTTCTCACCCCTGTTCGTTACGTGCTCATACATCCATTGTACGCATGCCCAAGACACAAATTCGCCCATCCGCCGAACATACCGCACGTCTGTCAAATCACCAAAGGGATATATCCCTCTTCGCCGTACAATGTGCTATCTGTAGCCAAACCGCACGCAAGGAGTCCGCCATGTCTCCAGAAGCTGTACGCAAGGTCAACATCATCGGTCACCTCCACCCCGACACCGACAGCGTGTGCTCAGCCATCGCCTATGCCTATTTGAAGAACCAAATCGACGGATCGAACACAGGCTACGAGGCGCGCCGCGCGGGTGCCATCAACCGCGAGACCTCGTTTGTGCTCAATCACTTTGGCTTTGAGGAGCCGCGGCTGATCACGAGCGTGGCGCCGCAGATAAAGGACATCGACATCACCCAGCTCGAGGGCATCGGGCTCGAGACCAGTCTGCAGGTCGCCTGGAACCGCATGCGCGACACCGCGTCTGGCACGCTGTGCGTGGTCGACCGCGAGGGCAACCTGGAGGGCCTCATCGCCGTAAAGGACATCGCGAACGCGAACATGGACATCCTGGACAACTACGCGCTGTCCCGCGCACGCACGTCCTACAAAAACGTGCTGGAGACGCTTGAGGGCACCATGATCGTGGGCGACCCCAACGACGTCATTCGCACGGGCAAGCTCTCCATCGGCACCTCGCCCGAAATGATGGACGGCCAGATTTCTCCCGGCGACATGATCTTGGTGACCAACCGCTACGACACGCAGCGCTTTGCGCTCGAAAGCGGCGCGGGCTGCCTGGTCGTGTGCTGCGACGCCAACGTCACGAGCGTCATCCACAACTTGGCCGTGCAAAACGGCTGCATCATCATCACCACGCCGTACAACACCTTTGCGGCGGCGCGACTCATCACCATGTCGATTCCCGTTCGCGCAAAGATGCTGCCCGAAGAGAAGATCGAGTTCTTCTCGCTCAACACCACCGTGGACGAGGCGCAGCGCGTCATGGCCCGCACGCAGCACCGCGTGTTCCCCGTGCTGGACGAGACCGGTCGCTATGCGGGCGTCGTGAGCTCGCCCAACATGCTCAACGTGGACAAGAAGCACGTGATTCTGGTCGACCATGCGGAGTGGTCGCAAACGGTCGACGGCATTGCGGAGGCGGAGATCATGGAGATCATCGACCACCACCGCGTGGGCACGATCGAGACGCCTGGGCCCATCTATTACCGCTGCGAGCCCGTAGGCTGCACGTGCACCATCATCTACGAGATGTTCCAGGAGCATGGCATCGAGATCCCGGCCAACATCGCCGGCCTCATGCTAAGCGCGATCTTGTCCGACACGCTGTGCTTCCGATCCCCCACCTGCACGTCCGACGACATCGAGGTGGGCAACGCGCTCGCCGCCATTTGCGGAGAAGACCCCGAGGCCTACAGCGACGCCATGTTTGACGCCGGCTCGGACCTTACCGGTCGTACGGCAGAAGAGATGTTCAACTCCGACTTTAAGGTGTTCAGCCGCGGAGACGCGACCTTTGGCGTGGGCCAGAGCAGCTTTATGACCAAGAAGAGCCGCCATGCGGCCGAAAAGCTGCTGCAACCCTACTTCCATACCGCCGCGGCCGACAAGCACCTGCCCGTGATCTTTTACATGTTCACGGACATCCGTCGGCAGACGACCGAGCTGATGTACTACGGGCCGCATGCCGAAAACCTGATCCGTCGCGCCTTTAACGTGACGCCACAGGACGGCAAGGCAATCCTTCCCGGCGTCGTCAGCCGCAAAAAGCAGGTCATTCCCGCCATGATGCAGGCCATCCAGTACTACCAGGACGAGCACCGCTAACGTGTGCTGGCCGCCTGCGCGGGTGGCTTGCGGGCGCACGGGCGCCTTGCGAGCGTTTATGGCTCGGGCGGCCCAAGTGGCTCGGGCGGCCCCTCGGAAAGTCCTGGCGGGTGACGGGAGACGAACCCCGTCACCCGCCTACGTTTTTCTCGTTAGCCAAATATCACGGCCTCGAGCGGACGAAGGGCACCCGGCGTGGCGTCGCCTTGCGACCCCGCAAGCACCGACAGACCCGCTACCAGCGATTCGTCGTATTCCACGTTCTTGTCGCTAAAGTTTGTGAGCGTCACCGTGCGCGCGTCTTCCAGCGTGCGCTCAAAGGCAAAGACGTTCTCGTCATCCGACAAGAGCTCCTGCCAGTCTCCGGCAATCAGCTCCGGACGCGCCGCACGCAGGGACGCAAGCGTGCGGTACCACACGAGCGGCGATCCAGGGTCCGCCTCCTGTGCCGCAACGTTGCAGGTCGCGTAGTCGTCGTGCACGGGCAGCCAAGGCATCGCCGTCGAGAAGCCCGCGTTTTCGCTCGCATCCCATTGCAAGGGCGTGCGCGCGTTGTCGCGACTAAAGCGCACGCATGCCGCCAGCGCCTCCGCATCGGACAAGCCCTCGCCCTTGGCAAAGTCGTACTGGGCACGCGTCTGCACGTCGTCGAACTCGTCGATGGACTTCCACGTTGCGTTGCCAAAGCCCAGTTCCTCGCCTTGATAGAGGAACGGCGTGCCGCGCGTGGTAAGCAGCACGGCGCCCAAGACCTTGGCCTTGTCGGCCAGAGGCCCTTCGCAGCGGAAGAAGTTGACCGTGGAGCGCGGTTGGTCGTGATTCTCGAAGAAGGCAGGATACCAGCCGTTCGTCGCCGTCGCACGCTGACTGGCCACCAACGCACGTTTGAGGTCGGCAAGCTCCCACGTAACGGGACGGCACCAGATCTCCGCCTCGCCCATGGGCACATGCGTGTGGCTGAACTCAAACAGCATGTCAAACACACCGTCGGTTCCCACCCACTTGTCGAGCTCGTCCGCCGCCACGCCGTTGGCCTCGCCCACCATAAAGATGTCGCGACCGTCGCGCACCGCCGCCTTGAACTCGTGCAAAAAGTCCAGGATGCCAGGCGTGTTGGCCGTGGCGGCATGCACGGGATACAGGCCGTCCTCGCCATCGGCCGGGCCGTCCTCGAACACCGGGGGCTTCTTGATGTAGGTGATCGCATCGATGCGGAAGCCGCCTACGCCCTTGTCCGCCCAGTAGTTGGCGATGTCAAACAGAGCCTTGCGTACCTCGTCGCATTCCCAGTTGAGGTCGGGCTGCTGCTTGGCAAAGGTGTGCAGGTAGTACTGGCCGCGCTCCTCGCACCACTCCCAGGCGCTGCCTCCAAAGATCGAGCGCCAGTTGGTGGGCGCCGACCCATCCGGCTTGGCGTCGCGCCACACGTACCAGTCCGCGTATTCGCTGTCGCGCGACTCCTTGGATGCCTGGAACCATGTGCACTGGTCGGACGTATGGTTAAACACGAGGTCCATGACCACGCGAATGCCGTGCTCGCGACCACGGGCGATGAGCTCGTCCATGTCGTCCATGGTGCCAAACGACGGGTCGATTGCGTAGTAGTCCTGCACGTCGTAGCCGTTGTCGACCATGGGGCTCTTGTAGCAGGGCGTGATCCAAAGGGCGCCCACCCCGAGTTTTTGCAGGTAGTCGAGCTTTTGGGTTATGCCCGCAATCGTTCCCGTCCCCTGCCCCACGGTATCCAAAAAGCTCTTGGGATATACCTCGTATGCAATGGTCTGCTGCCACCACGCAAGCTCGTTGGCCTTGTCCATGCCCGCTCCTCTCGTTTTGCTGCCATAGCGTGTCTGTATTATAGTCTGCACCCTTGACGGGGGCTTGTCACGTCTGCGTTTTATGGCAGCGTGCCGATGGGCAGATCGCGTTACTGTTCACGGCTCGGCCATTCGCGCACAAGCCGCGCGATCGGCCAGGCATGGCGCGCCTTCGCGCGCCGGCCGGATGGCCACCTGCGCGATGGCCGATTGGGGCGATGGCCGATTGGGGCTAGGCCCCTTTCGGCCACTCCTTGGCCGTTTCGTCACGTCGCGACCCAGGCGCCGGGCGCCGCCGGCCAGCCCGACCCGCCAAAAGTTCCATATCGCCCGTGCTGCCCCCCTACCCCCGAGGCCGCGCAAAAAGCGCCCGCTACGCACAGTCCATCGTATCGTGCGTAGCGGGCGCACCCAGGGAAGGGGCCACCTTAAGAAAGCGCGTCGTCGTCCGCGCTAGTG